>CAZFZX010000117.1:0-14879 GCA_964523765.1 uncultured Enterobacteriaceae bacterium | reverse complement strand
GCCGAGATGACGGATCATTTCTCCGAGCGATGCATTTTTGCCGCCGACCTGCCCCAGATCGGACATACCGATTTGTGCCAGAGAAACGATATAATCCGCCATTCAAATTTCCACGATGATGATAAACTGTGAGTGAGTCGGCGCGACATTGTAACCGAGTATTCAGCCGTCAGGCTGGGTCTCGAGCATTCACACAAAAAAAAGCCGGGCGGATTGGCTTGGTCGCGAGTGCCTCGCCCGTGACAGCCGGTGCTTTCGATGAACGGTCATGGTGACTTTTTGCTCACACCGAGCAAGCTGCGGGTCGTTGTACGCAAAGGGTTTCTACGTCTACACGCCCGGGGGGCATCGATGAGACGGCGGGTTTTCTTCGTATCGGACCGTACGGGGATCACGGCTGACACCCTCGGCCGCAGTTTACTTACGCAATTCCCCGACATTGAATTTCGTATCACCAATGTGCCCTTCGTCACCAATCAGTTAGCGGCGGAAAAAGCCGCCGCGACGATCCGCGAGGCACACGAGCATGACGCAATCGCTCCCTTAGTCTTCAGTACGCTGACGGACCCGGCTACCCAATATATCATCGCCACGTGCACCGAATTTGTATTTGATCTCTTCGGAACTTTCATCGAACCTCTAGAGGACGCGTTAGGAATGGAATCGTCGCATACCGCCGGGCGGATGCACGGGATGGGCAATATCAGCGAGTACGAGCAACGACTCAGCGCTCTAAATTTTACGCTCGGGCACGACGACGGCCTCAGTACTCGCGACATCGACGGATCCGACGTCGTTCTCGCCGGAGTATCACGCTGCGGAAAGACTCCGACGTGCCTCTACTTGGCGATGCACTATTCGTTGCGCGCGTCGAATTACCCTTTAACCGACGACGATTTCGAACAACCGCTATTACCAAAGGTACTCGAGGTTTGTCGCGGCAAACTGTATGGCCTGACGATAGTCCCGGAACAACTGAGCCGTATTCGTCGAGAACGCAGACCTCACGGCAACTATTCAAAGTTGGCCCAATGTCGTTCGGAAGTCGCACAGGCCGAAGCACTTTTCAACCACGAAAACATTCGGTTTCTCGACACGACTACTATTTCTATCGAGGAAATTGCGGCCACAATCGTTCGCGATATGGAGTTGCGTTAGAGGCGATTAGCTGGATTGCGACGGGACCGCATTGCGGGTCTTGCTTCGGCAGATGATCGCTGAGATTCCTGGAGGTCAACGCGATGAGAAGCGTGTTTGGAAACAAGTTCGTGATCGATAGCTGATGAGATTTTAGTAAACGAGTGTCCTAACCATGAGTGAAATGATGTTGACCTGGTTTGTTCGGATATCGCTATGCAGCGTGTTGGTCACCTCAACTTCCATTGCGGTCGCAGCGGGAACCCAATTATACGACGTCGAATACGAAGTCATTTCCACGGTTATCGATCACGGTGTTGGCAGCAGCGCCGGCAACATCATAATCGACGGAGTCACAACGGGAGAAGTGGTGAGTGTCGTCGATCCGACACGAAGTCCTGACGAACTCGCGCAGGATTTGGGCACGACGGTGATCGCGTTGCGCGAATGGTCAAGAAGCAACAAACGCCGATATATTCTACGTGAAAAGCTGGCGATTACCGGCGAGTATTTGCTCCTGGAAGAAACGGAGCGATCAGAAATATTCAACGACGAAAACCCGAGCGTTAACTGGCAACAATTCCGTACGAGGTTTCCGCAGGCTGGCGGGATCATCAGGGTGTCGCGCCCCGGTATAGACGATGTGGCGGAAGCTGCGGTCCTCTACCTGGAATACCAATGCGGCGCTCAATGCGGTTCGGGCAGGCTCGTCAATCTCGTGATGACCGATGCCGGTCACTGGCGGGTAACAACCGGTGAACTCGTTTGGATAACCTCTCCGGAATAGTGGACGAGCCAGCGAAAGCAAGCGCGGACATTGCTGTGCAGCACAAAATCGAACGACGAAGAACTATGGGAAGGATGTTTTTATATAGGAATTTCATATTCTTACCCCCGCGTTCTTTATGTTCTTTGTGGCCGATCTCGATTGCATAGGGTATCGCGGGCTTAAGAACTAACCGATGAGCTAGTTGTAGAATCGACTTATGCGACAGAATATCAGTATCTGTGTCTTCGCCGGGGCCCGTGCCGGCGCCGATAATGCATACGAACAGGCCGCCTCAGAACTCGGTGCGGCGATCGCGGCGCGCGGCTTCGAACTGGTCTACGGCGGGGGGAGCATCGGGTTAATGGGGTCGGTCGCGCAGACCGCGCTCGACCATGGTGCGGCGGTGACGGGAGTCATTCCAGAATTCCTGGCTTACGCCGAAGTATTGCACCAAGGATTGACGAGGACTGTATTCGTTGAAGATCTCTTCCAACGGAAGGCGAAAATGATAGAACTAAGCGATGCGTTCGTCGCGTTACCAGGAGGTATCGGCACACTCGACGAGCTATTGGAGGTCGTGGCCTGGCGCCAGCTTCAACGAATAGACAAAGCTATAGGGGTCCTCGACGTCAGCGGGTACTTTGTGCCGTGGTTCACTGCACTGGAACACGCCGTCACAGAGGACTTTATCGAAGCGCGGCACATTAACGCGATCGTTCGATCAGAGGACGCCGAGGCACTACTCGACGCGATGTGCCCAGGTTGAACAAAACCTCCATGACAAGCATCGAGATCGATACCGGTCGTGGCACCGAACGAGTGTCAGCGGAATTCCTCGACAATGCAGAATGCGGATCGGTTTTGTTGTTCGCCCACGGCGCCGGGGCAGGAATGCAGCACGAATTCATGACAACTATGGCTCAGACATTATTAGATGCCGGGATTGCCACCCTGCGTTTCCAATTTCCTTATATGGAAAAGGGCCGAAGGGCGCCGGACCGCCAAAACAAATTAATATCGAGCATTGTTAGTGCCGCCGCGGTTGCGCACGAGTTGTGCGGCAGTCGCCCGCTGTTTGTCGGCGGCAAATCGATGGGTGGCCGCATCGTGTCTATCGCGGCCGCCGACGGATTGCTCGAGCGGGCTCTCGGATTGGTTTTCTTTGGTTTCCCGCTGCACGCGGCGGGGAAACCGTCGCAGAAACGCGCGGCACACTTGACGGACGTCACGCTTCCCATGCTCTTTCTGCAGGGAACTCGCGACAAGCTGGCCGATATTTCAGAGATCGAGTCGGTTTGCCGTGTCCTGGGCGACCGAATTACCTTACAGAAATTCGAGGGAGCCGATCATTCTTTCGGATTTTTGAAATCCGCGGCGCGCGATGCAGGTGCCATCTATCCAGAACTCGCCGCTGCGGTGCAACAATGGTGTGCCGCTCAGAGCAGCGCGAGGTGACTGCTTGAAATATGGTGCCGTGATTTTCGACCTCGATGGTACGCTCATCGACTCCGAACCGGTATTCAAAGCAGTGGCAAAGGACGCCGCGCGAGATCTCGATCGCTGTTTTACCGACGAGTTGTACCTGAGTTTAGTGGGTCTCCCAAACGCCGAAGTCGCGAGTGGGATCGTCGATGCCTTCGGACAGGACTTTCCGCTCGATGATTTTGTCAACCGTTTCGAATCGCGCTGGTTAGCGCATGTTTCCGAGCACGGTATCGCCGTTAAACCAGGTGCGCACGGGTTACTAGACCGACTATGCGACCTCAGCGTTCCTTACGCCGTAGCCACGTCCACCCCGCGGGAAAGAGCGCAACTATCTCTAAATCTAGCGGGCATCGGTGACCGTTTCGACCACGTCATCGGCGGGGACGAGGTGGAGAACGGGAAACCCGCGCCCGACATATACCTGAAGGCCGCAAAAACCATTTCGACCGCGCCGACCGAATGCATTGCGATCGAGGATTCCGCGGTCGGCGTTCGGGCCGCATCGGCGGCGAAGATGTACACCATCATGGTGCCGGATTTGAAAACGCCGGACGCGGAGACTCGAGAACTCGTCACCAAAGTACTCCCTTCAATGGATGCGGCCATAGCATGCGTCCTCGACCTCCTCGAAGCTTGATCGGACTCAGCGCCTCAAGGTTGCGGAAAGGGACGGTTCCAGAGAGTTTGCCCGTGAGCATAAGGTGAAGAAGCGCGCGGCCCCGCAGCAAAAAGTAAAATGTTCCGAAAAGGTCGCAATCTTTCTCAGAAATCTTGGCCCCGTTTAGGAGAATACAGATGTTCAGAATTATCGTCGTCGTTTCCGTTCCTCTCGTCGCCCTGATGGTGGCCGCCACGTCCCACGCGCGTGACGCGGTCGAAGACGCTGCCGCAACGGCCGAAGTATTTGTCTACGGGCACCAGTCGAAAAATGAAGCATTGCTGCGCGAGATCTCAGATCCTGATCAATATGAAGCGATGGCGAAGGACCGAAGTTCCGAGGAAGGTGAACCGAACGAGAACGTGCACGTCGACAGCGTCGAAATTACAGATTTAGACGGCGATCGCGCAACGGCAAAAGCGACTTATTCCAAAAAGCACAGTAAAGGAAAAAAGCAAGCACAGGTACACCTGCGCCGGGTAAACGGAGAATGGCAGGTTACTAAACCTCCGGAAGCCGGGAACGAATGAAGTCGAAACCAGCACGGAGTGCGAAAGTCCCGTTACTGGCGATAGGCCTCGCCTTAATCGCAATTGTCGCGGGCTGCGAAGGTATTCGGGGCGATACTCCCCGCGCTGCCTGGGAGCGGGCGATGAAAGCTTACGGTGAGCGTAACTACGGCGCATTGTGGGACATCCTGTCAGACGAATCGAAGCAGGACACGATCAGGGTCTTGACTCACGTGAAACGCGATCCGAAATATCGTGAAGCGATGCGCCTGAAGTTTCAGATCCCTCCGCAGATTCTGGCGACGATGCGGCCGCGCGAATTTTTTATCGCGCTGATGACCGGCGTCGAACGCGCAGAGCCCCAAATGATCACACTGCGGTCTCAGTCGGCAAAAACGGCCGAATTTTCACGGCAGGAAATCACCGGGCACCACGCAATGGTATTCTGGACCTCGGAGCGCGGCGGCGCGGAAAAAATGGCGTTCGTATTTGAAGCGGAACGATGGAAACCCATTGTACGGAGATGATGGCGAGCGAAACCGGACCCGCCGACCGGCCTTGCGGCCCGAAGCCGGTAGACGGGGTTCGACGAATGAAGCCTAGCAAAAAGATCGACGCCGCGCTGGTCGATATCACCTCGCTGAATATGGATGCGATCGTAAACGCCGCGAACAATTCACTGCTCGGCGGTGGCGGCGTCGACGGCGCTATTCACCGCGCCGCGGGCCCACAATTGCTTACCGAATGCCGTACGCTAGGCGGCTGTCGAACCGGGGCCGCAAAATTCACTCGCGGCTACCGGTTGCCCGCAAAGTACGTGATTCATACCGTAGGCCCTATCTGGAATGGCGGGGCATCGGGCGAACCACGGTTATTAGCGGACTGTTATCGAGGCGCGCTAGCCCTGGTCGAGCAATACGGCCTGAAAACAGTCGCCTTTCCTGCTATCAGCTGCGGAGTTTATGGCTACCCCGTAGACAGTGCCACGAAAATCGCTGTCGAAACGACGGTCGCGCGCCTAGCGCAAAGTAAGTGCGTCGAAGAAGTCCTCTTCGCTTGCTTTAGCGACCGGATGCTCGACGCCTACCAGCGAAAACTGTCTGATATTAAAACCGATCTGTATTCGTGACCGAGACATGTCGAAAACAACGAAAAAACGATTCACGAGGAACATTCTGGCGATCGTATACGATTTTGACGGGACGCTGACGCCGCAACCGATGCAAGAATATACGGTGCTCCCGCAGTTGGGGATCAGCGGCGAGGATTTCTGGAGCGAAGTCGATTCGGAAGTAAGACGTACGGGCGGCGATAGTATTCTCACGTATATGCGCCTGCTGGTCGAAAAGATCGACCAAAATAAGAAACATCTCAGCCGCGAGGCGCTGCGCGACCTGGCTACCCGTATCAAATACTTCCCGGGCGTCGAGGTGTGGTTCGATCGTATAAACCGATATGTGGAAGATAAATCGGCGGGCAAGATCCAAGTACGACACTACATAATATCGGCGGGTCTCGGCGAAATTCTGGAAGGCGTCAGCATCAAATCTAAATTTGAGCGGATCTACGCCTCGCAATACTTTTTCAACCATCACGAAGCAGCCTGCTTCCCCACGATCGTCATCAACGATACGACGAAGACACAGTATTTATTTCGCATAAATAAGGGGCGTGAAGAATCGGGCGATTCGATCAATGAATATATGCCTGAAGCCGACCGGCCTATCCCCTTTGGGAATATGCTCTATATCGGCGATGGGCTGACCGACGTACCCTGTATGACAGTCGTCAAGAACTATGGAGGATTCGCCATTGCCGTGCACAAGCCGGGTAACGCGGCGTCGATCGCCGTCTGCCGCGAACTCGCTAGCGTAAATCGGATAGATTACTTCGCCCCGGCCGACTACCGAAAACGGCGCAAATTAGAAAAACGCGTGCATACGATACTCGACATCATTATCGCCAGGATCCTATTCGAACGAGAGAAATTTGCGTTTCAGCTTGAAAACCAGAAGAACATCTGATTAATTCCGGGACTGCCGGATTGTAGTCGAAATTGTTCGGACCAAGGCAGCGCGGACGCAGACGGTGAGATAAGCCTATCGGCCGGCGCCGCGATGAAGGGATAGGCAAATGCCGAAGCAATACGACGTTCAGCGACTGAGTCAGGGGAACCCTGGTTTGATACGACACCGCAAGGGCATGGTTACCTGTAAGGAAATGATTTCGGCTGCTACTCATACACTATTACGCGTTGCTATTACGGTAACGGTCGGATTTCTGCTTGCGGCCTGTGCTACACCTTCGTTCATTAAGGGAAAGCCTCGACCCGAACCCGAACCGACCCGCGTCGCCGCAAGCTTGGACCTGCAAGTAACGCCCCGCGAGTTGCTCACCGCGCGCTTGGTCAATCCGGCGGCGAACGAACACACACCGCGCATCACGGTCGGAAAATTAGTCGAATTCGCGGATCGTTATCTGTCCTGTGACTGCTCTGGTACCCGCTTCGTAAAATCCTGGACGCGGCAGGCAGGGGGCTATCTGATGACGACGAACTTCGATCTTGTGCGCCCACTTCATTTCGTCTGCAACCGGGAGGGAGAGACGACAAACTGTTACCTTTCAGAAATCGATCGCGGCTCGCAGGTCAAAGATCTCGAAAAGCGGTTCGTACCAGGATCGGAGTTCATTCAGTTCATGTATGAAAATGGATTAAAATGCGACAGGGAAGGACCTTGTCCCGCCGACGGCGCGGCAGATTAGCCCAACCCACATTTCTCGCTCGCGCGCCTCGCGGTTCGTCAAGGCGCGGGAACTGCTCTTTCTGCTACGAGACGGCTTGAACGGCGTTTTACGAGCGGCGGTCGTCGACGGCTTCAAGTTTCCAGATCGCCGGGCCGAAGTACCCTGTACGAACTTGCGGGAGAAAAGTACCAACAAGTAGCATAAGATAAAGCAAGTCGGTGCCCGGCGTGCGATCCGTCGGACTCGGGAAAGAGCATTATTGCAAGCTAAATTGCGGATAGCATCAAAGAACACGATGTCCGGATCTGAAGATGTAGACCCCCAGGAAACCAACGAATGGCTCGAGGCCCTAGAGTCCCTTATCGAGGCCGAAGGACTCGACCGCGCCCACTATTTGTTGGAACGTTTAATTGAAAAGGCGCGGCGATCCGGCGCCTACCTCCCCTATTCGGCTAATACGACGTATATCAATACAATTCCGCCGCATAAGGAACGATCCACGCCGGGAGATCCCGCGCTCGAATGGAGGATCCGATCGATCAACCGCTGGAACGCCATGGCTATGGTGGTCAAGGCGAATCGGAAGAACGCGGAACTCGGCGGCCACATTGCCAGCTACGCGTCTGCCGCCACCCTGTACGAAATCGGCTACAACCATTTCTGGCACGCGCCGAGCGATGATCACGACGGGGACCTGGTTTTTTTTCAAGGGCATTCTGCGCCCGGAGTTTACGCCCGAGCATATTTGCTCGGTTTAATTTCCGAAGAAGAACTCGACAATTTTCGCCAGGACGTCGGCGGTGACGGCTTGACGTCATATCCACACCCGTGGCTCATGCCGCGTTTCTGGCAATTCCCGACGGTATCGATGGGGCTGGGACCGATCATGGCGATTTATCAGGCTCGCTTCATGCGCTACCTGGAAAATCGCGGCCTGAGCGCAACCGGGAATCGGAAAGTTTGGGCGTTCATGGGTGACGGCGAGATGGACGAGCCCGAGGCGTTCGGCGCCGCCGCACTCGCTTCACGTGAAAATCTCGACAATCTGGTATTCGTCATCAACTGCAATTTGCAGCGCCTCGACGGCCCCGTGCGCGGTAACGGAAAAGTAATCCAGGAACTCGAATCGGACTTTCGAGGCGGCGGCTGGAACGTAATCAAAGTGATCTGGGGCTCGTATTGGGATCCGCTACTGGCGCGGGATACTACAGGACTGCTCTTGCAGCGAATGGAGGAAGCCGTCGACGGCGAATACCAGAACTACAAGGCATTTAACGGCGCCTACGTTCGCGAACACTTCTTCGGCAAATATCCGGAGTTGAAGGCGCTCGTAGCAAATATGAGCGACGAAGACATCTGGCGCTTGAACCGCGGCGGCCACGATCCGCATAAGGTCTTTGCAGCTTACGCGCAGGCGATGGAGCAAACGGGCAAACCTACCGTTATCTTGTGCAAGACCGTCAAAGGCTACGGTATGGGTGAAGCGGGGGAAGGAAAGAATATCACCCACCAGCAGAAGAAAATGGGTGAAGAGGCACTCAAACACTTTCGCGACCGGTTCAATATTCCGATATCCGACGAAGAGATCGCGGAGGCTCCTTTCTACAAGCCCGCGGATGATTCGCCGGAAATGATCTATCTACGCGAACGTACGGAGGCGATGGGCGGTTTTCTTCCGCGCCGGCGCGATGAAGCGGAGAGCTTAGAAATCCCGAACCTGAGCATTTTCGACAATATGCTCAAAGGAACCGGAGACCGCGAGATCTCGACGACGATGGCATTTGTACGGCTGCTAACCGCGCTCACGCGTGATAAGAACCTCGGACCGAGGATCGTCCCGATCGTGCCGGACGAAGCCCGAACCTTTGGCATGGAGGGCATGTTTCGCCAACTCGGGATTTATTCGTCTGTGGGGCAACTGTACGAACCGGTCGACCACGACCAGGTGATGTACTATCGCGAGGACAAGAGCGGGCAGATCCTCGAAGAAGGAATCAACGAAGCGGGCGCCATGTGTTCATGGATCGCCGCGGCAACCTCGTATAGCAATCACAACCTGCAGATGGTTCCGTTCTACATTTACTACTCGATGTTCGGTTTCCAACGCATTGGAGATCTAGCCTGGGCGGCGGGCGATATGCAGGCGCGCGGGTTTCTGCTCGGCGGAACCGCGGGGCGTACGACTCTGGCCGGCGAGGGCCTGCAGCACCAGGACGGTCATAGCCATGTACTCGCGTCGACGATACCGAACTGCGTTTCTTACGATCCCACTTTCGCCTATGAACTCGCGGTGATTCTCCATAGTGGTTTGCAGCGCATGTTCGGCGCTCAGGAAAATGTCTTCTATTACATCACCGTGATGAATGAAAACTACGAACACCCTCCTCAACCCGACGGGTCCACCGACGGTATCGTGAAAGGGATGTACCTGCTCAAGCAGACAGAGGACGCGAGAATACAACTGCTCGGCAGCGGCTCGATATTGCGCGAAGTGATCGCCGCCGCTGGCTTACTGGAGGACGAATTCGGGGTTTCGTCGAATATCTGGAGCGTGACGAGTTTCAACGAATTGCGCCGGGAAGGGTTGGATTGTCAACGCTGGAACATGCTGCACCCGAAGGAAACGCCGCGAACCAGCTACGTCGAGGCGATGTTGCGGGAACATTCGGGACCCGTAATTGCCGCAACCGATTATGTGAAGGTCTACGCCGATCAAATCCGCGAATTCATACCGCATCGCTACCGAGTTCTTGGGACGGACGGGTTCGGTCGTTCCGACTCGCGGGAGAATTTGCGGCGATTTTTCGAGGTAAACCGCTACTACATCTGTGTGGCGGCGTTGAAATCACTGGCCGATGAAGGCGAGATCGATAGCGCGTTGGTGGCGCAAGCTATCGTGAACTTCGGCATCGATCCGGAAAAACCGAACCCGGTCACGGTTTGACGTTGAGACTAGCCATGAGAAGTCGGTATGACTGCTGAATTTCCGGTCGCGGTTCCCGATATCGGCGATTTCGAAGACGTCGACGTAATCGAAATTCTGGTTGCCGTCGGCGACACCGTTGCCAAAGAAGAGCCGCTCCTCACCCTGGAAAGCGACAAGGCGACGATGGACATCCCGGCGCCGCGTGCGGGCCGTGTAGCGGAAATCTCGGTCGTTGTCGGAGACAAGGTTTCCCAGGGTTCGATTATCGCCACGCTTGCCGGCCCCGGGATCGAGCCGACGCACGCGGCCGAAACCACCGCCCCGAACGGCGAGAATGCCCCGGTGGCGGAAGCCGAAGGCCCACGGAAAACCGCGCCGGTACCGGTTACCGTTCCGGATATCGGTGATTTCGAAGACGTGGATGTGATCGAGATACTGGTACGCCCGGGCGATACCGTGGAAGCGGAAGCGCCGCTCATTACGCTCGAAAGCGACAAAGCCGCGATGGATATCCCGGCGCCAACTGGGGGTCGCATCGATGAGATCCTGATTGCCGTCGGTGACAAAGTGTCCGAGGGGCACCTCATCGCGACTATCGCGGTGGCTGCCGGAGTGGTGCGCACCACCACCACGACGCCCGAGGTGGAACCAGTCACGCGACTCACCGTGCCCGAAAACGTGGCTGCGGGGCACTCTTCAAAAGCCTATGCCAGTCCGAGCATCCGAAAATTCGCGCGCGAACTCGGTGTCGACCTCGCCCTGGTACGGGGCACCGGACGCAAAGATCGTATTATCAAATCCGATGTCCAGGCATTCGTGAAATCTGCTATCAGCGGTAAACAGACTTCGGCTTCGGCCCGCCTTGCGTTTGCGGATTTGCCGGCCGTAGACTTTTCGAAATTCGGACCCATCGAAACGCAGGCGCTCACGAAGATCCAACGGCTGACCGGGCAAAACCTGCACCGCAGCTGGATCACGGCGCCACATGTCACACAGTTTGACGAAGCCGATATTACCGAACTCGAGGCCTTCAGAAAATCGAAACTCGCGGACGCCAAAGCGCGGGGCGTGAAACTCACGCTTCTTTCTTTCCTAATAAAGGCAGTCGTCGTCGTCTTGAATAAGTACCCGGTTTTCAATGCCTCGCTGTCAACGGATGGCACCGCGATTGTCCGTAAGAAGTACTTCCACATTGGCGTGGCCGTGAATACCGAGCGCGGATTGGTGGTCCCGGTCATAAGAGACGTGGATCAAAAAGGACTCTATGAATTGGCCGGTGAGGTCCGTGAACTGAGCACCAAGGCGCGCGACAAACAGCTGAAACCGGCCGAACTGCAGGGCGGGTGCTTCACGATTTCGAGCCTTGGTGGTGTCGGTGGTACGGCGTTCACACCGATTATCAATGTTCCGGAAGTCGCTATCCTCGGCGTTTCTCCGTCGAGAATGAAGCCGATCTACAATGACGGTGAATTCGTCCCGCGCCTGATGCTGCCTTACGCGCTCTCGTTCGACCACCGCGTGATCGATGGCGTAGCTGGCGCCGAATTTACCCGGGCGCTCGGTGTCGTATTGAGTGATATTCGCCATATCCTGCTGTGACCCCTCACCGGAGGCTTTTACGCGAATCGCCATGCAGCAACCACCGGAAGCTCGATATTCGATTTGCGTTTTAGAAGACGCTGCCGGCCGCTTGTTGTTTCTCAAGCGCGCATCGGATAGGTCGCTTGGCGCCGGACAATGGGGCTTTCCGGCCGGCCACATCGAACCCGGTGAGACGCCTCGGGCCTGTGCCCTACGGGAATTGGCAGAGGAAATCGGCGCGAAACACGAGATTTCCGAGGTCAATGCCATCGGACCCATCAGCGACACGTTTTATGGCGGCGGCCTCGAAATCCACCTGTTCCATTTCCGGTGGGCCTCCGGCGCCATAGAATTGAACGACGAGCATAGCGAATTCGCCTGGACGACAAAGCGAGAATTCGAAAACCTGCGCGTCGTGCTCGGGGTCGAGGAGGACATTGTCCTGCTCGGCATCTGGCCACCGGAAATGTTCGATCCCGACCGGCTGCCTACCCGTAGCGCTGCCGGCTAAAAACTCTTCACCGTGCCGCAAACCGTTGCTCTTCACTTTCAGCGAAGCGGTACTGGCGCGGCAATCGTCATTCTGCACGGCTTATTCGGCGCGTCTCGCAACTGGAGGGCAATAGCCTCTAAACTCGCGACCAATTTCAGTGTCGTGACCGTGGACTTGCGCAATCACGGGGCCTCCCCACACGCCGCGCGGATGGACTACGAGGTGATCGCCGACGATCTATCGGCGCTTCTGGAGGAGCTCGATCTCCACGATGTGACCCTGATCGGCCACAGCATGGGCGGAAAAGCCGCTATGACCCTTGCGCTTCGCGAACCCGGGCGGATCGCACGCTTGGTCGTTATCGACATCGCGCCGGGACGGTATCCAAACGAATACGAAGAACTGTTAGCGGCAATGATGGATCTGGATCTGAGTTCGATAACGCGCCGCGCCGAGGCCGACGCACGACTTGCGCGCGCTATTCCCGAGAGCGAAGTCCGCCTTTTTATTCTGCAAGACTTGCGCTTCAGCGCTGCCGAATCGCCGAGCTGGCGAATGAACCTCGCGGCCATCGGCGAAGGGATCGAAGCCCTGGTGGGCGCCATCCCCTGCGATGAATCGGCGCGCTTCGAAAGGCCTACCTACTTTATTCGGGGGGTCGAGTCTGCGCGCATTCGCGACCGAGACATAGCCGATATCGAGCATCATTTTCCCTCCTATCGGGTGATCGCGATCCCGGATGCAGGTCATTGGCCGCATGTGGAAAACCCGTCGCAATTCCTCGCTGAATTGCGCCGCGTCCTTGCCGGCGAAGGGGAAAAGACCGTCTCCTAGACGATCGTACTGGAGGCAGGCACAATGCGCCCTCCATAGTCAGCATCGCTCCGACACCAATGGCCGAAAAGTCAATCAAGAAAGTCGTACTCGCTTATTCCGGCGGGCTCGATACCTCCGTCATCCTGAAGTGGCTGCAGGAAGAATACGATTGCGAAATCGTCACCTTTACCGCAGATATCGGACAGGGCGAAGAGCTGGAGCCGGCCCGCACGAAAGCGGAGCAGATGAACGCAACGGAAATATTCATCGATGATCTCAAGGAGGAGTTTGTCAGCGATTTCGTGTTTCCGATGTTCCGCGCGAACGCAGTGTACGAAGGAGAGTATCTCCTGGGGACGTCTATCGCGAGACCCTTGATAGCCAAGAGGTTGATCGAAATCGCGCGGCAAACAGGCGCCGACGCTATCGCTCACGGCGCGACGGGAAAGGGAAACGATCAGGTGCGTTTCGAGATCGGGGCTTACGCGTTAGAGCCGGACGTAACCGTCATCGCTCCCTGGCGCGAGTGGGATCTCGATTCGCGGGAAAAACTGCTGACCTACGCCGAGGACCATGCGATCCCCATCGAATACCAATCGGGCACGAAATCACCCTACTCAATGGATGCGAATCTGCTGCATATCTCTTATGAAGGCGGTGTTCTGGAAGATCCATGGGCGTCGCCGGAACCGTCGATGTGGCGCTGGACGGTAGCGCCTGAAGAGGCGCCGGATACTACTCAAACCATCGAGATCGAATTCGAGGCCGGAGATATCAAAGCGATCGATGGGGAGCAGCTGACGCCAGCCGCCGTGTTGACGAGGTTAAACCAGATCGGGGGATCGCACGGTATCGGGCGGCTGGACATCGTCGAGAACCGCTATGTCGGGATGAAATCGCGCGGTTGCTACGAAACCCCAGGCGGTACCATCATGCTTAAAGCGCACCGGGCAATAGAATCATTGACGCTCGACCGGGAAATTGCTCACCTCAAGGACGAATTGATGCCTCGATACGCGAACCTGATTTACAACGGCTACTGGTGGAGCCCCGAACGCGAGCTACTGCAAACGATGATCGACGATTCGCAACGCCAAGTAAACGGAACGGTACGCCTGTCGCTGTACAAAGGGAACGTTAGCGTTCTCGGGCGGCGGTCACCCAAGGACAGCCTGTTCTCCGGCACGCTTGCTACATTCGAAGACGATCGCGGGTCGTACGACCAGGCGGACGCGGAAGGCTTCATCAAGCTCAATGCACTGCGCTTACGGGTCGGCGCGAGACGCAATCGCCCGAGAAACTCCGACTAAACCCTAGCCTGCATATTGCACCAGCATCGCGAGAGCCGGCGGAATTCGCAGCCAATGTGGGGGCGGGTTTGGAGGGAGCGTGATAGCCGTAGCTATCGCTTGAGCGAAAACCAAACCATAGTGAGCGAGAAACCGCCGGAATCGCGATAGAACGGCGCCGGGAACAGTTCGCCACGGTTCGAACCACGCGGTAATTCCGGGAATCGGACCGACTATCAACGCATTACCAGCCAGGCGTTGTTCGGCTGGTGCAATATGCAGGCTAGGGAACCTCGCGCCGGTCGGCGTTACGGCACCTGCTAGTCGTCCCCGCTATTCGGCGCGTGCCGTGCCGCGCCTCGACCTGAACGGTTTTGGGCGGTAAGCAAAGTGCCCCGGGACGGCAACCCGGCATTTCGGAGTTATAACTGAATCTGGTGTTTAAGGAAGTTGAATAAAGGCGGCGTATCT
>CAZFZX010000116.1:0-14941 GCA_964523765.1 uncultured Enterobacteriaceae bacterium | reverse complement strand
CTGTTCCGAAATATCGATCACTTTCGTCATGCCGGACTTGATCCGGCATCCAGTAAAAAACGCCCGCCGCAGGCGGACATTGTTTGACTGGACCCCAGAGCTAGGACCGCTCCCGCGGTCCCGGCGCACTTCCGCCGTCCGATCGGTCGCAAGTTCGGGGTGACGGCACGCGGACCTACGAACACTGTGGAGCACATTTCGGATCAATTATTTAGTCACACTAACGACCGTAGCTCGCGACTTGCGACCGATCGGATGGCGGAGGCGCCGGAACCGCGGGAGCGATCCTAGCGTTCCGGGTCTTGTGAAACAATGTCTCCTACGGCAGGTGTGTTCACCGGACACCTGCTTGGACGGCTCCTGCTATTGAACGGATGGGTACGAAATCCATGGCAGATTACGATTGCATTGTAATTGGGGGCGGTATTGTTGGGCTCGCTTCAGCGCTACGGCTGCTGGATCGCGACCCGGCCATGACCGTAGCCGTCCTGGAAAAGGAAGACCGTCCTGCGGCCCACCAGAGTGGCCACAACAGTGGTGTAGTCCACGCCGGGGTTTATTACGAACCGGGTAGTCTAAAAGCTCGTTTGTGCCGGGCCGGGTTGCGGCGAACCGTGGATTTCTGCCGGGAGCACGAACTCCCCTTTCGTCGGTGCGGAAAGTTGATCGTCGCGACCGGCCGGGCGGAGGTCGTGAGGCTGCAGGCACTTCACCGGCGAGCGCAACAAAACGGTGTGGAATGCCGGTTGGTGGAAGCTGCTGAACTCGGCGGACTCGAGCCGAATATCGTCGGCGTCGCGGCGATGCTGGTCGAGGAAACCGGGGTCGTGGACTATGCTTCGATTTGCCGGAAGATGGCCGAAATAGCAGCGCGGCGCGGCGCCGCAATCGTGTTGAACGCCGAGGTCAAGACGATCGCCGAAGGGCCCGCCGGCGTGCGCCTCGAGACGACCGCCGGCGCCTTTTCCGGTGGTCGTGTTATTGCCTGCGCCGGGTTGCAATCCGATCGCATAGCCAAGCTTGCCGGGTTGCGCGCGGATTTTGCCATTATCCCGTTTCGCGGCGACTTCTACCGACTCCCGCCGGTGCGCGCGGATATCGTCGAGCACCTTATTTATCCGGTGCCGGATCCGGCGCTGCCTTTCCTCGGAGTTCACCTCACTGCGACGATCGACGGTGGCATTACGGTTGGACCGAGCGCAATGCTGGCATTGAAACGGGAGGCGTATGAGAAATTCGCGGTTTCTGTGCGAGACGCGACGGAACTGCTCGGTTATCGCGGCTTATGGCGATTGTTGGCTCGCTATCCGGCCGCCGGTTTGAGCGAATGTGCCCGTGCGTTGAGTCGCCGTACCTATCTGCGGGCGATTCGAAAATACTGTCCCGCACTCGAATTGTCGGACCTCGCGCAACATCTATGCGGCGTGCGTGCGCAAGCCGTGACTTCCGATGGCCGTTTGATCGACGATTTCCTGATCAAGCGCACGCCGCGGACCATTCATATTTGTAATGCGCCGTCGCCGGCGGCTACCGCGGCGCTACCGATCGCGGACGAGATTGTGAACGCGCTGTATGGCGCCCGAAGACTGAATTCCGAAGCATGAAACCGGAAGCCGGATCGAATCACCATGCTAAAATGCGTCGCAAATTGGATGCTGTGCGGAGATGCGAAACATGACGGATTCAGTAGTTATTGCCGGAGCGGCGCGGACCCCCATGGGTGGATTGCAAGGTGTTTTGGCCCCGGTTGCGGCGCCGGCACTCGGCGCCGCTGCCGTGAAGGCTGCGCTGGAGCGGGCGAAGGTGCCCGGCGACGCCGTCGACGAATCGATTATGGGTTGCGTTCTACCCGCCGGCATGGGGCAGGCGCCGGCACGCCAGGCATCCCTCGGGGCCGGGATCCCCGTTGCCGCCGGTTGTACGACGGTTAATAAAATGTGCGGTTCCGGCATGAAAGCGGTGATGTTCGCCCACGATGCGATCAAGGCCGGATCGGCCGAGATCGTTGTCGCCGGCGGTATGGAAAGTATGACGAACTCGCCTTATCTCCTGCCCAAGGTGCGCGACGGGATGCGTCTCGGGCACGGAGAAGTGCTGGACCACATGTTTTACGACGGCCTGGAGGACGCCTATGAAAAGGGCCGGTTGATGGGTACGTTTGCCGAGGATTGCGCGACGAAGTACGGTTTTTCCCGTGAAGCGCAGGACGCCTACGCGATTGAATCGCTGACCAGAGCCCGCAATGCGGTCGAAAACGGTGAGTTTGCCCGCGAAATCACCGCCGTCGAGGTGCACGCACGCAGGGAAACCAAGGTGATCGATGTTGACGAGCAGCCGGGAAAAGCAAATCTCGAGCGGGTCCCCGAACTCCGGCCGGCGTTCGCCAAGAACGGGACGGTTACGGCCGCGAATTCGAGTTCGATTTCCGACGGGGCGGCCGCCCTGGTCGTCATTTCCGCCGAGAAGGCGGCGGCTTTGGATCTGTTGCCGCGCGCGCGTATCGTCGCCCACGCTTCCTTTGCCCAGGAACCGGGCTGGTTCACTACGGCTCCCGTAACCGCGGTGCAGATGCTATTGGATCGGATCGGTTGGACGGTGGACCAAGTCGATCTGTTTGAAGTCAACGAAGCCTTTGCGGTCGTTGCCATGGCCGCCATGCACGGACTCGAGATCCCCCATGCAAAGCTCAACGTTCGCGGTGGTGCCTGCGCGCTCGGACACCCGATCGGTGCATCGGGCGCGCGCATCCTGGTGACCTTGCTTCATGCTCTGGAAGATTTGGGTTTGAAACGCGGGGTGGCCAGCTTGTGCATCGGGGGTGGAGAGGCGACGGCCGTGGCCCTCGAAATCGGCGTTTGAGGAGCGGTCGATGGGGGTGGAACCGCGACGATGTCCGTGGGTCGATTCGGGCAAGCCGGGCTACGCGCAATACCACGATGAACAGTGGGGTGTGCCGGTCTATGACGATCGGACGATGTTCGAATTCCTCACCCTGGAATCTGCGCAGGCAGGGCTGAGCTGGTACACCGTTTTGAAGAAACGCGATAACTACGAGCGCGCCTTCGCCGGTTTCGATGTCGAAAAGATCGCGCGCTTCAACGTACGCAGCGTGCAACGTTTAATGAACGACAGCGGTATCATCCGCAATCGATTGAAGATCGAGGCGGCTATCAACAACGCGCGCCGGTTTCTCGAGATCCAAAATGAGTTTGGTTCATTCTCCGACTATCTCTGGCGGTTCGTCGATGGAGCCCCGATCGTCAACCGGGTAAGGAATATCAGCGATTTCCAAGCGACATCGACGCAATCCGACGCTGCCGCACAAGACCTAAAAAGCCGCGGATTCAAATTCGTGGGCTCGACCGTGATGTACGCCCATATGCAGGCTACGGGCCTCGTGAACGATCACACGTTAGACTGCTACCGTCGCCAGCAAATTATTGACGCCTACAGCGGGTAGCCGGTGGCACCTCGTGGTATCGGGCGACCGAACATCGACAGTACAGGGCGCTATTCGGTAATCACCGGTATCCGCGTCCACTCCCCGTCCTTGAAGCTGATCGCGGTAGAGCGGCCGCCCAGCAGTAGGACCGAACCATCCTCGAGCGGCACCGGATTCTTCAACCATGACAGCAGCCGTAGGCGCGTGCGATCGGCCAACGCCCAGCTGTTGCCGTCGTATTTGCCGATCAACCCGACCGCTCCCGCGATCAGGGGAGCGCCGTCGTCGAGCAAAGTAACGCCGAATATGCCTTCATTGCCCGGGCGCGGCTGCTTCGCCCAGGTGACCCCACCGTCGGTGCTGACCGAACTCAAGCCGGCCGCTCCCGTTAGATACATCGTGTCGCCGCGTTGCACACCGGCCAGCCAATAGGCCGGTTCCGGTTCGCGATCGACGAGTGTGGTGTCGCGACGGATCCAGGTTTCGCCATCGTCCTCGCTTTGCAGGACCATGCCGAACTCGCCGGCAATCGTCAGCTTCTTGCCGTCGTACAACACCACATTCCAGGACACGTCACCGGATCGAAACGGAGGTCCCGGATTGAATCGAAATTCGATCGCAGGTGCCGGATCCATGTCCAGTTCCGTTGAAACCTGAAGAAAACCCTCGTCGGCAAACACCGCATAATGCTCATCGGCGACCGCGGGTTCGCCCCCCACGGTCCCGGTGAATTTGACGCTATCGAGGTCGACGTTGGAGGCGCCGAAATACCAGTCGGCAGCGTGTCCGGACGGCCACGTGACCGTAGGCTGCTGCACGTCGCGGATTTCCAGCACCTCCCATTGTTCGCCGTCGGGACTCTTGGCGATAATGCCGCGGGCGCCGACCGCCCAGGCCTTGCCGTCGACGGCGACGATATCGAGAACCGGTTCCGAATACTCCGAGAGCTTGGCGAGCCGGGTGAGGCTGGAGCCGTCGTAGCGGTAGATGTGTCCGGTCGCACTGCCGATCAGGGCTTCACCGTCTGACAGACGGGAGACCGCGGTGAAATCTTCTTTCGGTGCGTTTTCGAGCGGGTGCAATACCCACGACCCGTCTTCTGGCTTCAGCAATCCAACCATCCCGTAGAGTCCCGCGACCGCGATTCCGCCGAGGTCCGGTAGATTGGCGGCGCCGATGAAATCTACTTGCAGCGGCGTCCGGTCGGTCGGGGTGCGGGAATCCTGCGCCGCGGCGAGCGCTGGGAGCGCCACGGACAATGTTAGAGCAGTGACCTGGATCACTGCCCGCTTCCAACGATGCTTCGTCATGGATTGCCTCGTCTTTATGTCTTTATTTAGTGTTTTGGAATCTGTTCGATAGTCGCCACGTCCGGCGCTGCGGGCTCGAATTGGACCGTGATGCGCAGATCGTTGCCGACCCTCGACTTTCGTACTTCGTGAATATTTATCGATAGATTAGCATACCCGGTCATCTCGGCCCATGCGCCGTCGTTTCATTGCCGAGATCCGTCGCTCCGAACCGGTTCGCCGCTAATCCTTGAGGCGGGCATAACGGCCCCCGTAGTACAGCAATGGTTTGCGTGGGCCGTCGTTACCGTCCGTGACGATCTCTACTACCTCGCCGATGACGATTTGATGATCCCCGCCCTCGTGCACCGTGGTGATTCGGCAGTCGATACTCATCAAACTCGCGGCGAGGCGAGGTGCGCCGGTCTCCGGACCCGGCGTGTAATCGACGTCATCGAACTTATCGGTACCCTTTTTTGCGAAACGGTTGGACAGGTCTTCCTGGTCTTCGCCGAGTACGTTAATACAGAAAGTGCGGCTGGCGAGCATCGGTGGCAAGGTGTCCGAGCCGTTATCGACGTTGACCAGATAGAGCGGGGGTTCGAGCGACAGAGAAGTCACGGAATTCATGGTCAGTCCGAACGGGACACCGGCCGGGTCGACCGTGGTGACGATGGACACTCCGGTGGCCCACTGGCCCGAAGCTTTACGAAAGTTCTCGGGGGATACTGTGGCTGTCATGGAACGAGCGTCGTTTTCATCATGCAAGGCGGTGGATAGTAGCCGTCTCTGCGGATTTTAGAAAGCCCGCTGCACGATGCCGGCGCGGCCCCGTGGGGCTGAAACAGCTCGATTTCGGGCACTCGTTTGGTACCGTTTCCGGACCGGCCGCCTAGCCGGCACTTCGTTGCCGGTGTCCGGTCGGCGACCGGGCAAATCGCCGATCGCGACTCAGGGCCCGCCGGCCATCGGTGATACGGGTCGCTTCGCTTCGAGATCCTAGGTTTTTCCGAGCCGGACACCGGATTGGTATACAAACAACGATTTCGGCGACCCTCCCCGGGAGTTCTGTTTTTATACCGTCAGAGATGGTTGCAGTCGCATTATTGCAACAAAACAGTTGTTTACGTTTCGTTGCTTACGTGGCAGAATCACATTCGGCGGAGTATTGTGCAGGCGGCGCCTGCGTGTGTGTGCTGTTGGAGGGGTTAGGAACGTTGCAAGGCAGTGAAGGAAAAAGAAGGGGACAACGGGTCGCCGATTGGATTCTAGACCATCGGGCGGTGACGTTCCTGTTCATCGTCGTCCCGACCATGGCGTTGGCCTATGCGCTGCCCAACATCGAAGTCTATTCCCGATTTGCCGACCTGCTGCCGGCCAAACACGAGTACATCAAGAATTACAACCGCATGAAACAGACGTTCGGCGGGGCCAACGTCGTCACCATGTCGCTCGAAGTCGTCGATGAAAACGAGGACTTGTTCACCCTGGAGACCTTGAATAAGGTCAAGATGCTGACCGAGGAAGTGGACAAAATCATCGGCGTCAACCACTACCAGGTCGCCAGCATCGCGCATCCCAAAATCCGTCGGATCCGGACGACCGCGGGGGGGTTGATCAAATCCGAACCCGTGCTGCCGCAGATCTTGCCGACCGACGCGGCCGGTCTGAAGAAACTTCGCGAAGAGTCGTTCAACAACGACATCGTCTACGGTAAATATATCTCGGCGGACGGTAATGCCGCGCTCATTCTGGCGGGATTTGACGAAGAGCGCCTGGACTACAACGACATTTTCACGCGGCTGCAGGCGCTCAAAGCAGAAGTCGAAGAAGGCGGCAAGACCAAGCTCTACGTCGCCGGCGAGCCGATGCTGAAGGGCTGGATCTATTTTCATGCCGCGGAACTCAAGCTCATTTTTACCGTGACGCTCGCGATCGTGGTGCTTCTGCTGTTTCTGCATTTTCGCTCGATCGCCGGGGTCGTCATACCGCTCATCGGCACCGGTACCGCGGCGGTCTGGGGCCTCGGCCTCGTCGGCTGGCTCGGCTACAACCTCGACCCCTTGATCCTGGTGGTCCCGATCCTGATCTCAGCCCGCACCGCGAGTCATTGTGTGCAGATGATGGAGCGCTATCACGACGAGATCCGGAAGGGCACTTCGCGCGATACCGCGGTCCGCACGAGTATGGGCGAGCTGATCGTACCGGCCTCGATCGCGATCTTCACGGACGCGGCAGGGCTCCTGGTGCTGGCGGTGTCGTCGATTCCGATCATTGCCAAGCTGGGCATTTTCTGCAGCTTTTGGTCGTTGAGCAACTTGATCACGGTGACCGTGCTGGTACCGCTCGTGCTGTCGATATTGCCGACGCCGAAGATCGAGGTCACCGACGATCACCACGACCACAAACACTTGCCGTCGCGGATCATGGGGTCGTGGGCGAATTTTCTGGTGTCGCCGAAGGCGTCGTTCCCGGTGTTCGGTTTTGCCTTCATCATCATCGCCGTGTCGTTCTATTACGCCAAAGACGCCGTCGTCGGCGAGAACAAGCCGGGATCGCCGATCTTGTTTCAGGATTCGGAATACAACATTGCCGCGTCACGCATCGCCGGGAAATTTGCCGGCGCCAACCAGCTCAGCATCTACTTCGAGGCCAAAGAGGCCCATACGATGAAGAAGCCCGAAGTGGTTGAGGTGATGCAGCAGTTCGGCCGTCACATGGCCCGCGTCGTCAACTACGGCGGCACCCGCGACATTCCCGATCTGGTGCGTTCGATCAATCGCCTCTATCACTACGACGATCCGCGTTGGTCGCTGGTGCCGACGACGCAACGCGATGTCGGTAATACCTTGTTCATGTATGAAGCGGGGGCGGCCATCCCCGGCGTCATTACCGAATACATGGATCTAGAGGGCCGTACCGCAAATTTCGTGATCTTCTTCAAGGATGCGACCGGAACGACGGTCCATGCGGCGATCGCGGCCGCGGAGGAATTCCTCGCCGATCACCCGCTTGAGGGCGTGACCCCACAGTTTGCAGGCGGCATTATCGGCACGACCGCGGCGGGCAACCAGGAGGTTGAGCGTTCGGAGTTGTTGCAGACCGTGCTGATCATGGCTGTGGTCATGATGTCCGTCATGCTGACCTATCGCTCGGTGACGGCGGCGCTGCTCGTTTTTGTCGTGTTGGCGATGGCCGTATTGATCAACAGGGCGTACATGGCGTTTCGCGGCATCGGGCTCAACATCAATACACTCCCGGTGACCGCGGTGGGTATCGGTATCGGCGTCGATTACGCGATTTACATGCTCGACCGCATCCGCGAAGAGGTGCGGCATCGCAACGTTAATGACGCCGTCCACGAAGCGCTGTCGACGACCGGTGCGGCGGTGTTGTTTACCGCGGTGACGGTGGTAGCCGGGATCGTGTACTGGATCCCGGGTTCGTCGCTCAGATTCAATAGCGAGATGGCAATGCTGCTGTCTCTGTTGATGATCAGCAACATGATCGGATCGGTCACTCTGTTACCGCTGCTGGTCAAAGTATTCAAACCAAGTTTCGTTATGAAATCCCACTTGGATGAAGCGGTCAGCCATGATGAAGGCAACGACCAAGTGGGCAAAAATGCTCTTGCACAGCAACCGGCTAGCTCTTGATAGTCGGAATTTTAGGGGAAGACAATGGGAGATAACCCGATGAAAAGCTCAATCCGCGCTTTGTCATGGACCCTTGGGGCGTATTTGTTGGTATTCGTCTTAGCGATGCCGGCCCATGCGCGAATCAGTATCGAAGGTCTCGGTGGCGACATCGAAATCGAAGGCTTCATCTCGTCTGAAGCGCGCGCCCGGGTCGGTAGCGGCGATACCTACCTGACCCAATGGCTGCAGCGCCTCCAGATAGAGGCGACGCTGCAGTACACGGACGTCGGGATCTTCGACGAGTTGAGCTTCACGACGGTCGTCCGTCCGGAGTTCGATGTCGGCTATTACGAGAATCTCGGTGGGCGCGGTGTCGACAGCGACAAGCCGTCGTACCTGGGGCGGAATTATACTTATGATTCCGATCCGGTCGGGCACGGCGGATTTGACTTTTTCTTCGCCGGCTTCGGTGTCGGGCTACCGGGTGGAAGCGGACAGAATGCGCTGTCGACCGGCGGCATCGGCAAGATCGTAACCCACGGTCAAAAAAATCAGCAGTGGCTGACCGACAATTTCGAAACTATTCTGGGCCGGAATCCCGACGGCAGTCTGTTCAGCTGGCGATCGGCGCAGAATGGGGGCCAGGCCGGTTTCCCGGTACTGGCGGCGACCAACCAGATGGAACTTCGCTGTAGCCAATGTCTGAATCTGGACAACGATCCGTTGGACGTCGCGATGAACAACGTCGACAACGAATCCATCTATCCCTTCCGGGAACTGTACATGGACGGCATCATCGGCGACTGGTGGATCCGCCTCGGCAAGCAGCAGATCGTCTGGGGTAAGACCGACTTCTTCCGTTTGCAGGATGTCTTGAACCCGGTCGATTTCGGCCAGCATTTCTTCTTCGATTCTTTCGAGGATATCCGCATCCCGCAATGGATGCTGTCGGTCCAGTACAAGGCGGGCGCGCTCGGACCCCTGACCGACAACGCCTTCCAGTTCGTGTGGAATTTCGACGAATTCCGGCCGGTGGGATTGGGCAACCCGAGCCACCCGTGGGCGCATCCGTTCTCGAAAGAGAAGACGACTTTTGCCGGGTTCAACCATTTCTTCTCCGTCGAACCCTGTATCGGCGCGGGCTTCACGCCGCAGGCGTACCAGTACGCGCCGGCCTTTTTCGGCGGCACGGCGGCGGTCCAGGCGGCGATCGATGCCAGCCCGACGTCCCGGTGCGGCGCACTCGGACCCAATGACCATCGCCTGCCCTCGGGTTTCGGCCAACCGGTCGGTCTGAATTACGAAGACCGCCCGGACTGGGACATCAGCCACACCGAACCGGCCGTGCGCTGGGAATTCCGGTTCAAGGCAGTGCGTATGGCGTTTACGCACACCTACGGCTATCAGGACATTCCGGTCTTCCGGTTCCATTCGGTCAATGTCGGCAGTAATGTGCTGTCGGCCGGCAACCTCGGTTGTGATGATCGTCTGGTCTTCGACTTGGCGGCGGACCTTGTCACTGGGGCGGGACCGTGTACTGCGTCCGGTTTCTATTTCGGCCGGCCCGGCGAGACGAATGTGGCGGCGACCGTGTTTACTGGCGGTATTCCCGTTAACGTCATGGACCCGCAGGCGGCACTTTATGCCATAGCGGATCCGACGAATGCCAACTCCGCGGTAGCGGTAGGCAGCGGCGACCTGGACGCAACCGGTGCCCCGCTGACCTACCAGGCGGCCGCGCAGGCTGCTCTGGCAACCGGGAACGCCGAAGTATTCTGGCGCCAGGCAGGCGGCGGTGCCATATTCGGGGGCCAGACCGACATCCAGTACAAGCAGTCGCACACGACCGGCATGGCGATCGATTATTTCGAGCCGTGGTCGGGGGTAGTGTTCCGTATCGAGTCCTCCATCACCATGGACGAACTCGTCAACAACACGCGTAAGGCGAACTGGGTCGACCACAGTGATGTCATGCGCTGGTCGATTGGTCTCGATCGCCCGACCTTCATCCCGTGGCTCAACAAAGACCGGACCTTCTTCTTGTCGATGCAGATCTTCGACACCTGGTTCCTGAACCACGAAGGTGACAAGGACACGGGCTACTTCGTCGATGAGCATAACTTCATCACCACGTTTTTCTTCATCGGCAACTACATGCGGGACACGCTGAAGCCGATCGGCTTCTTGGTGTGGGAAGAGGCGGCCAGTTCGTGGACCGCCGGCCTCAACGTCGAGTGGTTGATGGACAACCACTGGTCGATCAAGGGCGGCATGCACACGATTTGGGCCGGCGACAACAATTTCACGCACGATTCGGGGCCCTTCACGTCGTTCATCGTGCCCGGCACCGGTATGCCAACCGGGGGCGGTGTTCCGGAAAGGGGCTATCATCACTCGGTATTCGGCGTCGCGCGTGAAGGCATTGGCGCGTTGCGGGATAACGACGAGGTGTTCCTGCAACTCAAGTACCAGTTCTAAGGTACGACCCGTCGGCGACGCGCGCATCCCGGTGGGATCGCGCGACGCCAACGAAAGATTTAAACGGGCCGCTTCGCGGCCCGTTTGTTCTTGCGTTTGGCGGTAGTTGTTATCAAAGTGAAAACCTATTTAGGGCCCGCTCCGATCCCGCCTGAAAAGCGGCTAAAATAGAACATGTCTGAATCACCGAGCCGAAAATTATGAGACAGGTTGTTATCTCACACGGACAAGATGGCTACTGGGTCGCTGAGTGCCCGAGCTTGCCGGGCTGCATCTCCCAGGGCCAGACCCGCGAGGAAGCCGTGGAACACATTAAGGAAGCTATTGAAGGATACATCGCGGTGCTTGAAGATGACGGATTACCAGTACCCGATGATAACCTCGATACACTCGTCGTTGCGGTGTGAGCAAACTCCCGCGCGTCTCTGGCCGCCAATGCGTTAAAGCACTTGAGAAAGCAGGTTTCTACAAAAAACGTCAGCACGGCAGCCACATCATCCTACGCCGTGATGATCCTTTTGCGCAGATCGTCGTGCCCGATCACAAAGAACTCGACCGTGGCACGCTGCGCGCCATCGTCCGCCAGGCGAACCTCAGCGTCGATGAATTTGGTACGTTGCTTTGAATCATCATGCCGATTAGTGAGAAATGCGGGCTAAATAGGTGTTCCAAATACGTATCGATCAGTTTCGGAATAAGGGCCGACGGCTGTGCGTAGTCAGCGTCATACCGGCCCCGGATCGAGTCCGGGGTGACGGCGGTTGGTGTAACTACAAGAGTGATACATCTTTTGGAATGTTTATTTAGGGCCCGTAGATACCCGTCGAACTTTAACCGCGTGCGTATGTCGAAGGTAGCCCGGTCTGGCCCCGAACTAGGGAAACCCTGTCTCCAGCTATGATTTCTGAATGAGGATCACTGTAATGGTGCAACGACGATCTTCCGCCCATTCCCTTCTTCTGTTTATGCGGCCGGTTCTTGTTTCCTTCGCGCTAACAGTCATCGCGCCCGTGATCTATGCGGACCCGGCGCCCGGCGTCGTCAACCGGGCGGTTAACGTTGCGCGGGCACTCGTTGATTCCGATAATCCCTATGACCAAATCCTCGGGGCCGGTACCTTATGCGACGTCGGCGACCGGGGCGCCCTCGCGATCCTGGAAGAGTATGCCACCACTTCGGACATCGTCTATCAACGGTCCGCTATCGATACCTTAATCGGCGTCCAGCACCCGAACGGTATCGATTTGATCTATCGACTGGCGGCCAGGGACGCCATCAACTTCACGCAGTTCCTCGCCCAGTCCCTGGCGACGAATCCTCGCGACGACATGGGGGAATTCCTGCTCGGTGTTTTGCAGGCGAGCAAACCGACCGTGCAGCAATACGCCATCCAGGCGCTCGTACATATGCGCGATGCGCCGTCCGCGGTCGACATCATCAACGAGGTTATCGCATCGCCGGACTCGACCAAGACGACAAAGGCCTATGGCTATTACTATCTCGCGCACCGTGGCTTCGGCAGCGAAGTCGAACAAGCGCTTCTCGACATCGTCGCGACCGGCGATCTGACGCAACGCGAGGTCGCCGCCGTCGCATTGGGCTATCTCCATACCGTAGAAGCGAAGGAGGCGATCCAGCAACTCCAGGGTTCGCACGATCCGCGCGTTTCGCTCGCGGCGATCGCGAGCAACGCGGCGCTCGGTGATGCGCCATCGATCGACGAACTCGTGAATATCATCGCGCGCGGTAAAAGCCTCAACGCCGAAGTCGGCGCGAGCGCGCTTCGACGGCTGCCGCCCGAGTTGGCGCACCGTCTATCGCTGGAATTATTCGCATTGAACCTGCGTCCGGATCCCGGCGCCAGATTGTTGGAGTCCTGGCGTCGAATCGAGTGGGATGCGTCCGAGGTTTATGCGTGGGGTCTGGCCAACCAGAATATCGACGTCAGAATGCAGACCTTGTGGTTGGTCGGGCAACGGCAGGAGCGGGGGATGCTCGAGAAATTGGCGGGATTTCTCGGCGATAAAGACCCGCGGATCCGAGGGATGGCGGCGTGGGCGATCGTGCGGATCGCGCCGGAGGAGTATGTCCCCGGGACGAAAGTATGACGATGAGCGCGCGGTAGGCCGGTGATACTGAAAAATGACTCGGCTCGCATTTTTGCTTAGACTTCAACCATGGCCGCGAACCTAAAATGGGCATTGGGAAAGATGCTTCACTTTTCTCATTACCCCAACCACCGTCACCCCGGGCTTGTGACCTACAGGGCCGCTCTCTGGCATCCTGCCATCGCGGCATTTGTGCATCCATGCACATCAGACGTAGGGAATGCGAAAGGATTGCAGGAGCAATCCTCGCCCCGGGGTCCAGTTAAACAATGTTCCGCCTACGGCGGGCTTTTCCTACTAGATACCGGGTCCGTCACCCCGGACTCGATCCGGGGCCGGTATGACGGTGTTGCTATACGGCCATCGGCGCTTAGGCTGGACCTGATCGATGTTTTGGCACGCGTACTTAGAATCGGAAAGCGAACGTGAGAGTTTTCGCTCCGAGGTCTTGTGCAGCGTCAAAGATTTCCGTTTTCGCCGCGATCCCGAGGTGCTGGCCGGCGTCACGAAGTTCCATTTCTTGTCCTCGATGACCCGCTAGACACAAGAGGAAAATTACTTTGTCGTCTTCAAACAGGGCCATCATCGGCCCAACTTTACGCCTTCGGCTTTCTTATCTCTATTTGCTCGTCGGGCTGATTCAAGTCGTTTTCCCGGTCGGAGCTGACGAATTCGATATCGACGCCGCGGCGGTGCAGGAAATCGCTCCGCCGCCGGGTACCGTTATCGGGACGGACAATATCCAGAGTTTTCTCGACATCGTAGACTCAGACTTGGCGGACCTGATCGCACAGGGTTGGCTCACGATCACGGTCGGGGAGCCTTTGTCGTTCCGGCCGCACTCGGCATACGTCGCCGCGACGGAACAGTATGGCGCCGAGACTCGATTGGGGGACAGCCCGGGGGAACTATTGCATTACACGGCCGGCAGACCGTTTCCCGGCGTACCGTCGGAATCCGATCCGCGTGCGGGCGAGAAGCTGGCTTGGAATATGCGCTACGGCTACTCCGGGGATTCCGCCGAGATCCCGGAGATGTATTGGTACTACATCGACATGCGCAGCCAGAAAGTGGAGCGGGTGCTGGAATTTGTCGCCAGCCAAATGCGGTTCAAACACCGCCATGTGCTCAAACCGACCCCCGAACTCAAAAAGAATCCGCACGATGTATACAACGCGATTACGCTCGAGGCGCTCGATCCCGGTGATGTCGCCAAGACCAAACTGCTGATTTTTTATAACAGCGATGACACGCAGGCAGAACAGGGATGGATGTACGTGCCCTTACTGCGCCGCGTTCGTCGTGTCGCGACGACGGCCCGCACCGATTCATTCCTTGGCAGCGATATCATGATCGAGGATTTTCTGGGTTATAGCGGCCGGATCATGGATATGGATTGGGTGTATAAGGGCACGACGTACGCGTTGCTGCCGATGTACAGCCGTGCCGATATCCAACCCTCGGATCGAAAGGCGCGCAAGCATGGCTACCATTTCGTCGATTTCCACGGCCATTCCGGTTGTTTTCCGAATATCACCTGGCAGCTTCGAAAGACCTACATACTCGAAGGACACCCGAAGCGCTCGGATCACCCTATCGGGCGCCGGTATTTTTATATCGACGCGCAGACGATGTTCCCTATATTCGGTAAGATTTACGATAGGGCGGACGTGTTGTGGAAATACGGAATCGGGGGGTTGGCGCACCCCGATTCGCACATCGAAAGCAACCGCGGCAGCGGTGTACCCATGCTGGACAGCTCGAGCGTCATCGATGTCCAGAACAAACACTGCACGGCCATACAATTGATGACGCTGACCAATTTGAAGAGTGTGAAGCGTAGGGAGTTCGAGCCTTCTTCTTTGAACGTAGGCGCGCGTTGAGTCCGGTTTCCTCCGTCACGTGAGCGAAGAACCGAACGGGCGCGCGGGCTAAATAGGTGTTTCGAAAGATGCTTCATTTTCATCGTTACTCCGACTCCCGTCA
>CAZFZX010000115.1:0-14952 GCA_964523765.1 uncultured Enterobacteriaceae bacterium | reverse complement strand
GAACCTGCACGTCGCCAATGCCGTGTAGGACACACAAATGTCGCGAGAGCCAGGGCCGCTCCATGGCATCCTGCCATCGCGGCATTGGTGCATCCCTGCACGGCAGATGGCGGGAGCGACCATCCGCGGTCCTCGTGCAATATTCGGGCTAGTCCGACAGCCACTGCAGTTCCAGCGCCGGCGAAAACCCCAGCGCTTCGGCTTGCCCGGCCGCAAGCTCCAGAGTCATCCGCGCCCCCCGGCAAACCGATAGTCGCCACGGGTCGATAGCGTCGATTGTGCGCAACACCCGGTATTGTGCATCCAGGTATACGACGTCTATTGGGTAAGACATGCCGAAAGTATGGATCGAGGCACACGGGTCGATCAGTAGGCCGGCGCCCGCCACCGGTGCGGGACGCAGTAGCAGCCCGCGGATCCGATCAAAGACGTTGGTCGTGCGCGCGCAGGGGTCGATGATCACCTTTCCGGATTTCGCGATCAGCTTACCCTTCGTCATAGAACCCCTTCACCGAGGAACTTCATGGCGATCGGGAACCCGAGGACAATGAACGTCACCGGAAAGATAAAGAGTATCAGCGGTCCGACTAGTTTGATCGGGGCTTCCATCGCCATTTTCTCGGCGCGCTGAAAGCGTTCGTTGCGCCGTTGTTCGGCTTGAACGCGCATCACGGACGCCAGGCTCGAGCCCATCCGTTCCGCTTGAATTACCGCGCTCACGAAGCTCGTCGTTTCCTGAATATCGAGCCGGTCGGCCATCCGCCGCAGGGCATCCGATCGGGATAGGCCGGAGCGTAGATCCCTGAGTACGATCGAGAATTCGTTCTTGAGCGGGCTTTGTGGTGCCTTTTCCATCGCCTGCTGCAATGCGCCCTGAAAGTTGAGCCCCGCCTCGACGCACATGGTAATGAAATCGAGGTAGGTGGGCATACCGCGGATGATGGCGTTTTCGCGCCGCTTACGGTTATCGCTGAGCCACATGTTGGGGTGCGCCAGGCCGAGCAATAGCGTGGCGAGAACGATGTACGACGCCCAGGGACCGTCATATTTCAGCACTGCCATCATCAGGATGGCGATCAGCGGCCAGGCGACGATGCTCAGGATCTGGAGGCCCAGAAACTGTTCCGCGGTGAGCAGGAAACTGACACCGGTACGCTGGAGCCGGCGTTCTACCGCCTCGATCATTTCGTAGGGTAGCCAGCTGCAGCCGAAATACGCGATGACCTGGACGAAAGGCCAGATCAAATTGAGCATCGGCGGCAGCGGATCCATGTAGGTCCGATCTTCGGCTTCGACCATCCCCGCGATGACGTTGCCGAGTACGATGACGAGAAACACGGACAGCCCGGTCGAGGCCACGGCGATCAAAAACATAAATGGAGAGACGATGCTCATAGTCTTCGTTACACGTCGATAGTGGTGATCTTACTGATCATGAAATAACCCATCCCTTCCATGAAGACGATAACGCCGAGGACTGCCCAACCGATTGGGGTCGTCCACAATTTCTCCATCGCTTCGGGCTCGAGGAAATTCAACAGTACGGCGAGCAGGATCGGCAAGCCGGTCATTACGATGCCCTGCAGTTTGCCCTGCGCCGTAAGGCTGTCGATCTTCCCTTCCATGGTGTGTTTACGGCGCAGCGTGTCGGCGAGAGCCTCCAACACTTCGGCCAGGTTACCGCCGACCTCGCGGCTGATCCTGAGCGCCGAAATCACCATGCCGAGATCCGGCAGCGGAACCCGCGTTTCCATGTGCGTCAGTGAATCTTCGAAGTCGACGCCGATGCGTTGCTCACGCAAAAACAACTGAAATTCCTGCGCCAGCGGCGGTTGTTGCTCCTTGACCAGACTTTCGAGCGCGATATTCAGGCTTGCCCCGGCACGCATCGACCCCGAAATCATCGCCAGCCCGTCCGGGAGCTGTTTTTCGAATTTTTTGAAACGACGTTTGCGCCCGGTCTTATAAAGGATATTCGGAATGAACAAGAGCAAAACCAATACCGCCAGCGCGATCTTCCAGTCTCGGAACAGGGACCAAACCAGCAGCGGAATGATAACCACCGCGCCGATGTTGATATAGAACAGTTTCACCGGATCGGCGAACGAGAACATATCGGCAAGACTGCTGCTCGCGGTCTCCGTAAACGCGGACTTGTAGTCCAGTACAAATTGCTGCCCACGCAGCATGAGCGCCATCATCAATAGCGTCGCGCAGGCGAACACAGTCGCGACGACGACGAGCCACAAGACGTCACCAGCGAGATTCAATAAGGTCGCCATCGCTATTACTTATTGAAAAATGCTCATGTCCACGGCCAGACCGCGCGAGCGCAGATCCTCATAGAACTCGGGAATACGCCCGGTAGTGACGAACTCGCCGGCAACACGGCCATCGCTGTTGAAGCCCTGTTGTTGAAAGCGAAAAATGTCCTGCATTTGCACGACGCCGGATTCGACACTGGTAATTTCGCTGATGTTGACAACCTTGCGGCTACCGTCGGAGAAACGGGTCTGTTGGACTACGAGGTCGACCGCCGAGGCGACCATTTCCCGGATCGCCTGGACCGGTAGTTCCATGCCGGTCATCATCACCATCACCTCCAGGCGCGAAATGAGGTCGCGCGGGGTGTTGGCGTGGGCGGTGGTCAGTGAGCCATCGTGGCCGGTATTCATCGCCTGCAGCATGTCGAGCGCTTCACCGCCTCGGCACTCGCCGACGACGATGCGGTCGGGCCGCATCCGCAGGCAGTTTTTCACCAAGTCTCGAATCGAGATCTGTCCCTTGCCTTCGAGGTTCGGCGGACGTGCTTCGAGGCTCACCAAGTGCGGCTGTGACAATTGCAATTCGGCTGCGTCTTCCACCGTAACGATGCGCTCGGTTTCCGGGATGAAGTTCGACAGCACGTTCAACAGCGTCGTTTTACCGCTGCCGGTGCCGCCGCTAATCAGAATATTGAGACGCTGCTCCACCGCAACCTGTAGAAATTTCACCATCTTATCGTTGATCGCGTCGAACCGGATCAGGTCGTCGTGGGTAAGCTTCTCCTTGGAGAACTTCCGGATGGTAATGCAGGGGCCGCGCAGCGCCAGCGGCGGGATGATCGCGTTAACCCGCGAACCATCCTGCAGGCGCGCGTCGACATAGGGCGAGCTTTCGTCGATACGGCGGCCGAGCGGCGATACGATGCGCTCGATAGCGGACATGACGGCATCGTCGCTGCTGAATGTGACCCCCGAAAGGGTCAGTTTGCCGCCCTTTTCGACGTAGATCTCGTCAAACTTGTTGACCATGATTTCGGTAATCTCATCGCCCTTCAACAGTTCTTCGAGCGGGCCGAGACCGACGGCTTCGTTCAGAACATCTGCTTTTAGTTTTTCGACGTCGACATCGTTCGGGAGCTTCCCTTCCATCTGTTTGATGATCTCGTTGACCATCTTCTCGACGTGTTTGCGCAGTTGCTTTTGATCCATTGCGCCGATATCGGTACGCCTGAGATCCATCATTTCGAGCAGCGCGTCATGGACTCTGTTGCGCCACATGAAGCGTTCTTCCTTGAATACCGAGACGTCTTCCTGGATCTCGGCGTGCGGATGGACTCCGATCATCGTCTTCAGCATTTCGCCGTCGATGTCTTCGACGAACTCTTCCGCGTCGGCAGATTCATCCACGCCGACCGTGATGACGTATGAGCCTATCTCGATTTTGTCGGAGGTGCGCAGCGGCCCGTAGCGCGCGACCGCTTCGCCATTGATCGAGACACCGTCGTCGCCGGTCTTATCCTCGACATAAACCCCGTCGGCGTGACGGCGCAGTTCGGCGTGATGCGGGGCGATCTTCCATCCGCGCAGCTGGATCAGGTTGTCGCGCGCCTTGCCGACGCTGCATTGATTGACCGGGCAACGAACACCTTTGATTTTTTTGCCCTTATTCGTATTGATAACGATATCGAACATAACGATTAATCCGAATCCTCAGAAATCATTCAAGGATCTGTAGGTCGGGTTCGCCGATCGCTTCCTTGAATTTGTTGATGTTTTCCTCGCGCCGCCGCAGATAGGCCTGGTTGATTTCGCTGTGCGCGTCGAACACCGTCGGGGTCACGAAAATGACGAGCTCGCGTTCGACGTTGCGGATGTTCTTATTGCGAAAGAACACCCCGAGGATGGGAATGTCGCCGAAGCCCGCTAATTTGTCGACGTCCTTGGACGCCTGTTGGTCCAGCAGACCCGAAATGACCAAGGTTTCCCCGGCATTCATACTAATATCGGTTTCGGTCTTGCGGGTAAGAAAACCCGGAATGCCGTCCACCGCCACCGAGTTGTCGATCGCGCTGATTTCGGTTGCCACCTTCGCGCTGATGCGATCTTTCTTGTCGACGACCGGGGTGATCGTCATCGAGATGCCGAATTCTTTGAATTCGACATTGGATTGCCCGAGCGAACCGGTGGTGGGCAGCGGTACTTCGCCGCCGGCGAGAAAGGTCGCCTCGCCGCCGCTCCGCGTGCTCAAACGAGGCTCGGCCAGGATCAGGGCATCACCGCTGTTGACCAGAAAGTTGATCCGCGAGCTAATCTCAGTGGCGATCCCAAAATAGCCCAGTGGGCTTCCCGTCAGGTCCACGGGTAGGCCATCGGTGAATGCCGGTGTAGTCGAGGGCACGCGGAATGTTTCGTTCGCGGCGACGTCGACCGCTAAAGCCGCCGACGGACCGGCTATCGGGTTGTCCCAGTTGATGCCGAGGTTGGTCAGCTTATTCTTGTTGAACTCGGTGATCTTGACGTTCATGAAGATCATGCGATCTTCCGGGACGCCGGTAGCCGTCGTCAGATCCATGATTTCCGGGTATTTTCCGGCGACTTTTTGGACCACCGGCACGTCGTACTGATGGATGTCGCCGCGCAGCACGACGTGCGTTCCGACCGTGCCGACCTCGATACCGTCGACATCGGAGAGTAATTCACGGACGACGTTGACACTTTTGCTGGTCACGTCGATGATACTGGGGTATTTCGCCAGCACTGCAGATACGACGGGGTCGTACTCCGGCGGAACGTCGCCGCGCAGCAATACCTGGTTGCCGACAACCTCCGCTTCGACGCCGGGGATCCCGGCGAGGAGATTATTCAGCGACTGCGCCGTGTTCTCCTGGTCTTCCTTGATAATCGTAACGGTGTACTGGGCTTCGTGACCGTTCTCGAACCAGACGTGCACGTTGGTGCTTCCTTCACCCTCGGCAAGCAACAGCAGCTGGCCGTTTTGCAGCAGCGACGTACTCAAGACCGCGCTCTGCCCGACCGCCACGCGCTCGATCGGATTGAGCCGCATGAGTTTGATTTCACCGACATACATGGTGATACGCGGCGACGCACCAGCGGCGGCGCTAATGGCCATGATCAAAACCGCAAAGATTACCTTGCGCATAATGCTCCCCTTACACTTCGTCCGTTCGGTTGTGACGAACGGACATTTAATCAGTCCTGTATTGGCAGTCTGCCCACTTTGGCCTTCGCGTCTTCGCTCGCCCCGCCGATGATCATCTTGATATGGTCGACCTTATAAACGCGACGCGAATAGGCGTGTGGTGGTAGAGGCTCTTGCTTTCCTCGCGGTTGCTGATCTCCTGCCGGCGCTGCCGTGGCCTCGAACTCCTCCGCTTGGCCAGAGAGCGCCACCGACATCATCAAGCCCGCTATTGCCGCCATCAGTTGTCGTATACACACCGCGCATGCCTAGTTCGTGATCGGCAGGTTCGTTACTTTGGCGACGCCGTCTTCGCTGGCCCCGCCGATGATCAGGTCCACAGAACCCGCGTCGTCTTCCTGCGCTTCGACCAGGACACTGCCGGTAGTGCCCGCGCTCACCCCGGCCAGCACGGTGCCGTCCTTGGTGCGCACGGTGCCGTCCTCGGCGATGACCAGGTCAGCCGCGTTGTAAACCTTGCCGTCCGGCCCCACGACTTCGCCGTTTTCGTTGACCCGCATACCCGCGATGATTTTGCCGTCGGGTGTCATGATGGTACCGTCCTTGGCGACGATGAAGCCCTGTTCGTTCACGGTTACCGACGGACCCGCGAGCACCTTACCGTCTTTGGTCATGACCGTGCCGTCGGCCAATACGACGATGTCTTCCTTCGCGATCACGTTGCCGTCGGCGTCGACGTAGTCGCCGTTTTCGTTCATCGTCAATCCCGCTTCGGCCAGGATCTGCTCGTCGGTCTTGCCTGTCGCAAGTATCTTGCCGTCTTTGGTCATCACGGTACCGTTGGCCAGCACCACGATGTCATCTTTCGATATGATGTTGCCGTCGGCGTCGACGTAGTCGCCGTTTTCGTTCACCGTCAATCCCGCTTCCGCCAGAACCTGGGCCTTGGTCTTGACCGTGCCATCGGGGCCGACTATTAATTCATCGGCCGGGATCTCGTTGCCGTTGGCATCTACAAACCGTCCGTCCGCCGTCTGCACGACCACATTCTCGGGCCGCACCACATTACCGTCGGCATCGACGAACTCGCCGTTTTCGTTAACGCTCACGCCTTTGGCGGCGAGTAGTTTCCCGCTTTTCGTCGTCACCGTTCCATCGTCGCTGATAACCAGTTCTTCCTTGTTGATGACGGTCCCATCGGCGCTTACCCAATTACCGTTTTCGTCGATGGTCGCGCCGGCCGCGGCGGCCGCCGCGCGCAGTTGCGCCTCTGCTGCCATCTGGGTGGCTAACTGGAACAGCTCCGCGGGCGTGGCCCCGACGAAATCTGCGAGGCCGCGGTCGTCACGATTGCGCAGGAAAGCCTGCAACTCACCCTTGTCTTCGGCGAGCCGTATCAGCGTCGCTTGTTTGGGGCTGACCGCCACCGTGATGGTCGAGTAGCGCAGATCTTGGCGTTGCTGCGGAAGGTTCAGATCGTCGAGGTTTGCTTCGTGAGGTTCCCGCCCGGTGGCCAAAACGGTCACATCCTGAACCACGGGAATAATGATGTCCGCGGGCGGAATTTCGCGAACTTTCTCCACGACTTTCATCCACGACGGCGCCGATACCAGGTCTTGGACGTCGCTGTCGTCGGTCGGCAGTGCCGCGACACCCGATTCGCGGGTGGGGATGTTGACAAAAAGGTCGACGTGATTGCCGGGCCGCAGCATCGCGGCGTGTGATCCCTGGTCATCGATCGATATCGTGATCGCGCGCAATCCCAGGTCGATCAAGTCCGAAAAATCGATCGGGAATTCATCGACCAGAAAGCTTTCGAGCAGCGGTTTCCCGGCTTCCAGATCTTCGGCCAGAAACCGGTGGCTGTTGGCCTCGAAATAAGCGGGGTAGATGACGTTGCCGTGGACGTATTCGCTCGGCATGTCTCGCACCGCGAATGCGCCGTTGGCTATCTTCGTACCTTTTGGTACGTTATCCGCGGCGACGACGACTTGCACGTTCTGCAGCTTGTCGCCCTCGAGCCGTTGCCGGATCGCCTCTTCTCGGCTCTTTAGATAGAGCGCCGAGAAAAGTGCCGCGACCACGCCGAAACCGACGGCCCCGACAAGCAGCAGCCAAACCTTTGAACCCCCTTTCGATGCCATAGTGAGCTCCCAAACGTCTATCGATTATGAACAGCACGCGCCGTAGCGGGCTCTACAGTATTGACCGGAGCGAAGTGTGAGCTTCGTTCCCCACGTGGGCGTTAATTCTTTTTCTTCCTCTTTCGGCCCTGGGCGCGAGCCCCGGCTCCTTCCCTGATCGATCAGAAAATCGAGCTGAGTATGTCTTCCGGGCTGAAAAGATCCTCTACGATGTCGCCGATATCGGGCGGTAAATCGCTCGGTAGTCCATCCAATCCCGGGATCGAACCGCTGAAATAACCCGTAATGTGTTCGAATATTGCGTCCAGGCTGGGTCCGGCGAGTTCGGTTGCGCGTTCATCGGATACGCCCTGGTCGACCAACCAGTTACGGTACGAGTTGAAATCGAAATCGGTGACTGCGGTTGACGCCGGTACGCCTCTCGGTGGCAGCACGCCGCCGCGCGTACCCGTGTCGGCCATGCCGGCGCGCGGCATATCCAGCGTCGGCGTGATCGCCTCGGCGGAACGGATATCGAACTCGGGCCATTGCGACAGGGACATCGCGTAGGAGTAGCCCTGGTAGTTATCCTGGACCGAGCGCAGGGCATATTGGATGACGTCGGTTCCCGGTCCCAGCAACACCAGGATCCCGAGTGAAGTGACGATGGTGTATTCCACCATGCCCTGACCCGCCTGTCGTCGGTATCGCCGGCTCATAGGATGTCGTGCGTCACTTCGTTGACGATGATCCGGGAGCCGTTCTTGTTGGCTTGCGCGACCACGATGTTCAAACGTTTATGCCCTTTGCGTAACGCCAGCACGTGGATCACCCCGCCAATCGATTTGTCCATGTCGAAAGCCCATCCGTTTGCGTCGAACCGATCGCGGTAGAACGCGACGTTCGTACGCAAATTATATTTGTTACCGAGCAACATCGTGCGGCCCGTTTGACCCGGGTCTTTGGACACGACCTCGTTCAGCGTGTGGCTTTCCCGCATGGACGGGAAGTCGCCGCCAAGTTTAGGCGAGCGTCCGCGCGCTGGCAAGCGGCTCAGCGCCAGAAAACCCCAGCTACCCCCGTCGTTTGTGGGCTGAACCTGAACCGTCATCAGATATTCATCTTCGACCCGCGAGACCACCGTCCACGGTGGATTGACGTTGGTTATGGTGTATCGGGGCTCATCGTCCGGTCCGTCACCCCATTCGTCGCGGTAGAAAGCAACGACGTCTTCGAGCGATTCCTTGGTGTCGAACTGGCGCACGCTCGAACTGATACCGTTGACCCGCATATTGCCGTTGACGACGGCGACCCGCGCATCGTCCGGCGGCGGAAATTTCGGCTCCTTGGCCTGCGTCAACCCGGCCGTCAGCAGAACAAAAGAGAACAGAACGGCGCGGGACAACCGGAAACTCAGCGCTCGGTCGATCATGGGATACACTCTTTTTCGCGAGTGAAGGTATCGTCGAAATCGCAGCGTCCCGCGTCGTCGCAAGTGTGCGTTTCGTCGCCGTCGTCCAGCCGGTCGCGATGTACGGCCTCGCTGTCAACGTGGCCGAACCAGAGGCTGCCGATATTGTCTTCCGTCTCGAAATCCCAAGGGTCTTCGAGGAAATTCTCACGGTTGCAGGCCCTTAGTTCCGGCGCGAGGATGCCGATGGCATCCCACACCAACGATAGTCCCGGCAGGTTGAGCAGGGCTTTTAAGAGGCTCGTCGGTACCGTGCCGGCTGCCTGGTTGTAGGTGTGTTCGCGCCCGCCCGCGTTCCAGCCGTCGGTCAACACGCCGGCGCTGCTGGTAAAAACCACCGGGGTATCGGGAATGGTGCTGTCGGGTCCGATCACCTGACCCAGCGTCCGATAGACGGGCGCGGAGGTTACCGGCACCGTCACGGTGGAAGTGGCATAGCCGTCGCTGTTGATCGCGTCAAAACCGACTGAGCTGCCGAGCATGCCGAGGAAGCTACCGACCGCGCCGAAGACCACGTCGATCACGCCGAGCAGGACGTCGAATACGGTGTCGATGACCGGCAGGCCCGGCGTGTCCTTGGAACTGACAACGCTGCCGGTGATGGCGCCGCGGTTGTACATCTGCAGACTCGTGTGGTCGTACCAGGTGAAATTGGGATCCACCGTCGACCAGGAATCCCTGTCGTCCTCGGTGATCGGAACGCCGGTCAAGGTCATGTCGCCGTCTTCGTTGACGCCGCTGATGGTACGCGTTCCGAAAAAGCGCTGGCGCGATTCGATCTGGGTTTCGTCGCGGGATTTGAACGGTTGCGCATCGTGCGCCTCGAACCCGCCCATCGGGCATTCCTCGGGGCCGCCGCCGAGCGCCGACAACACGCTGCGTGAGCAGTCCTCAGCGTACCAGACGGTGTATTCCCACGCCTCGTAGCGCGCCGCTTGGATCGTCGTATGCTTCATGTCGATGAACTTACCGAAGGTTGGGACGATCAGAAACAGCGGAATTAGGATGAAAGATGCGCAGATCAGCAGTTCGGTCATGGCCTGGCCCGACTGAACCGTCCCGATCTCGCCGCGGTGCCCGCTCACGGAATGAAATCGTCGATAGAGAGCGAACTCAAGGCGTCGATCAAGGCGGTGATCCCTCCGATCGCCGCGGTTGCGGCTTCCGTCGCGCCCGTAAAGTCCTGTTGTTGTTGAACCAAGAGCGCCGCGACGCTATCGACGTAGCGCAGTTCGGTTAACCTGGCCCCCCAGTAGGGATTGAATGCGCTGCCGTGTTCTTCGCGGCCGTCGAGTCTAGTGAAGTAGTCGAGGTCATTGGGGCGTTGGAAATACACCTCGGAACGCGCTACCGCATGCAGTTGGTTGTTCGCCATCGCTTCGGTCAGGCGCAGGTCGCCGTAGGTCATCGCGCTCCCGTCGGTGCCCATTTCCGGATGGTTGCCGGCAGAGGAGGGATCGGCGAGTGCCTGGGCGCGGTCCAAATCGTGGTCGGTATCGTCTAGCACGAGGCTGACCGTCATGTGCGGAGCGCCGAAGCCGAAAAGCGTTCGGTCCAATCCCGTCGTGTCGATGAATTGCGGCAAGCCCTTGTATTTTTTGTTCACCCGAGTCTTCGAATCGCCATACAGCGTGCCGATGTTGGTGTCCGAGCGCGCCGCGACACCGGGCGGCGTGTATTGCGGCGGGACGGCGGCGGCTATCGGCGACGGAGTCGGTATCATGTTCCAGGCGGTCGTGCGGTTAGCGGCCGCCCCGTAGGCGTCGTTCGGGACCGGCGAGTCAAAATTCAGCATCGTACTTTTATGTTTATTATCATTTACATTTGCGATCCCGGCTTCGGTGAAGGCCGCGCCGAAGGGTGCCGAGGTGGGGAAGGGGATCTCGAAGCCGGGGACGACGTCGACGTCGAAAGTGATATCCGGTACCAGTGGCAGTTCGATCGTCACACCAACCGTAAGTCCCGCAAAATCCAATTTTTCGTTTGCGAGGTCGAAGCCGCCACTTCCTCGCCCCTCCGCGCCGATGCCGAGGGCCGTTGCCCATACCCTGAGCGCGAAACTCGCCCCCAACTCCGCGGCGAGTGTATTCGTGTCGGCGCTCGACCAATTTGCGATTTCTCCGGCCATGAAATCGCCGCTCGCGGGTATCAGTAGGCGCAGTTCACTGCCTCCGTCGCGGGCGACCGCAATGCCGAAATAGAAATTGAGGTCGAAATCCACGCCGCCGTCGACGGTCGGGATGCACACTCCCATGTCCCGACACAGCGCCACCGAGAAATCGATATCGACGTTGATATTCCCATCCCTGACCGACAGCAGCGGGATCGGATCGATGATCGGTTTCATGAACTCGAACGGTTTGAGTTCCCAACTCTTGTTCAAGGTAAAGGGATCACGCGAGTCACGGACGATCGCGGCAAAACGTTCGTATCCCTCCAACGCGCCCTTGTCGCCGTCGTCGTAATCCGCTCGTTTGATTTTCTTACCTGGGCTACCGGGCCAATACGATTCCACGTATTGCGTGAATTCGTCTTTCAGCGAATCCGGTGCACCCGACGGGATCGGCGGTGAAGGCAGCGGGACCGAGCCGTACGTTGCGAAATGTGTGATCAGCGACAGGATCCCGTATTCGGAGATCCGCGTACCCGGCGGCGCATTCTGATCGAGCATTTCGGAGATCGTGCCGATGGAAAACAACGCCGTTACGGTGTGGTAGCCGAATTGGGCCATGCCGTAGAACTTGTTGACGTAGTGCAGCACGGTCGTGCCGTAGTTCGCCAGGGTACCGAGCAGGGCGATAAAGGCTTTGCCCGGAACACGGAAAGCAACCGAGGTGAAGCCGTAGACGGCCGCGGGTACCGCGTTGAGGATCGGGATCTCTTGGAGTGGCCGCACGTAGGCATTCAGAAAGTCGGCGTAGGATTCCCACAGAAAACCCCATGAAGCAAGTCCCAGCAACTGCCCGATGGCGACCTCGTTGGCGATCATGGCGCGGTTCATGTAAGCCGCGAAGTTCAGGTCGCGTGCCTCGGTCAAGGAGATGCTGTAGGCGATAGCGTCGGCCGCGTTTTGCATCTCCATCTTGTCCGAGGTGATGCGGCCCTGTTTGTACAGGTAGTTGAGCGAGATCAGGAGGATCCCTAAGAAAAGGAGCACGAACACGGCCGACTGCCCGTGCTGACGTGCTCCGCCGGGGGGGTGCGCGCCGCGGTTCAGCGAGCGCAGGCGAACCGTCTCGACTGCATCCTTAGATGCGGTCACGGCCGTTCGATGCGTACTAGTATTTGGCCTTTCCGGCGTAGTTCGATAAACCCGCGCTGGCGCTTTCTGCGGCGGTGCTAGTGGCCGCGGCCTCGGCCGAGGTTACCGAGGCTGTCCCGGCCTGCCCGGAAAGTTCGGACGCCATGCCGCCGACCTGGCTGCGCAGCGTATCGCCGAAAAACCCGTAGGCCGCGATCGCCGCAATCGCGATCAACGCTACGATGATGATGTATTCCGTCATGCCCTGGCCGAGTTGTTGAGTGAATCTCTTCATGGCGCGTCCTCTCGATCTGCAGATATAAACTGGATTGATAAACGGCGCTAAGCTACTGCCGACGCACAAAGCGCTCGCTACCGTCTATTATGGAGTGTATTCGATCCCGCAACAAGGCGTAACGACACTCGTTTACATAGTCGGTCCGCGCTCCATAATCTGGTGCAATATGAGAGTCGACCGGACGCGTTTCCGGGTCGCCGCTTGAAATTTCGCGCACCAATACATACCTTTCGCGCCACCTTAAGACGAAATGTAACGATCCCATGGCCATAGATACTACAAAAGAAACCCTCGGTTTCGAGACCGAAGTCAATCAATTATTGAATCTCGTCATCAATTCGCTGTACAGCAATCGCGAGATTTTCCTGCGCGAATTGATTTCGAATTCCGCCGACGCCGCCGACAAACTCCGTTTTGAGGCGTTGTCGGACGACGCCCTGTATGAAGGCGACACCGAACTCAAGATCAGCGTCGATTACAGCGACAAACTCAAAACCGTGACTGTGCGTGACAACGGCGTCGGTATGGCCCGGGAAGAGGCCGTTGAGCATCTCGGCACCATCGCGAAATCGGGAACCAAGGAATTCTTCAGCAGCTTGAGCGGTGACGCGCAAGCCGATTCACAGTTGATCGGGCAATTCGGCGTGGGTTTTTATGCGGCCTACATCGTTGCCGACAAAGTCACCGTTACCTCGCGCCGGGCCGGGCTGTCGGCAGAGGAAGGCGTTCGCTGGGAGTCCGACGGAATGGGGGAATTCACGGTTGAATCGGTCCAGCGAAAAAAGCGCGGTACCGAAGTCGTCCTCCATCTGAAGAAGGAAGCCGCCGAGTTCGCCAACGGTCATCGTTTGCGGGAAATCGTCAAACATTACTCCGACCACATCGCGACGCCGATCGAGATGCCGAAAGAAGGCGAAGACGCGAGCGGATACGAGTTGGTGAATACCGCGACCGCGCTATGGATACGCAATAAGAAAGACATCTCCGATGACGAATACAAAGAGTTTTACAAACACATCGCGCATGATTTCGAAGACCCGGTGAATTGGGTTCACACCAAAGCGGAGGGCAAACTGGAATACACGACCGTGTTCTTCGTTCCAGGCCGGGCGCCGTTCGATCTGTTCGATCGGGACGCCAAGCGTGGCGTGAAGCTTTACGTCCAGCGGGTGTTCATCATGGACGACGCCGAGCAGCTGTTACCCAACTATCTTCGCTTCATCCGCGGCATCGTCGATTCGAACGATCTACCGTTGAATATTTCACGCGAGATCCTGCAGCACAACAAGGCGATCGATTCCATCCGCGCTGCATCGACGAAAAAGATTCTGGGTTTGTTCGAGAAGCTCGCCAAAGGCGACGACTACGGCACATTCTGGAAGAATTTCGGCCGTGTATTGAAAGAAGGTGTCGTTGAGGACGCCGGCAACCAGGAGCGGATCGCCAAGCTCCTGCGTTTCATCAGTACCAGCACCGAAGGCGATGACGCGACGGTTTCGCTGGAAGATTATGTCAGCCGGATGCGGGATGGGCAGGACGCTATCTACTTTCTGACCGCCGAAACCTTATCTACGGCAAGACACAGCCCGCATCTGGAAATCTTCCGTGAAAAGGATATCGAAGTGTTGCTTCTGTGCGATCCGGTGGACGAATGGTTGAGTTCGCACTTGACCGAGTTCGACGGTAAAACGCTGAAGTCCATCCTCCATGGTGAGTTGGATTTGCCCGGTGCGGGGGCCGACAAAGGAGAGGCTGACGGTAAAGAGGCCGAAACGGAAGTAGACATTGCCGTGGTGGCGAAGATAAAGGACGCGCTGGGCGACGCCGTAAAAGACGTGCGTTCTACGACCCGGCTGACCTCATCGCCGGCCTGCCTCGTTTCCGACGAGAACGACATGAGTGCGAATTTGGAACGGATCCTGAAAGCGTCGGGTCAGGAGTTACCGGTGTCCAAGCGAATTCTGGAGATCAACCCGAACCACCCGCTCGTAAATCGGCTGGATGCGGAAACGGATGAGGCGAAACTCGGCAATTGGGCGCGCATGTTATTCGAGCAGGCGCTCCTGGTCGAAGGCGGTCGGCTCGACGATCCGGCGGCGTTCGTGACGAGGATGAATGAAATGCTGTTGGAGATGGGTGAAGGCTAGCGCCCGCTCATAGGTTGGATCCTAGCGCCTCAATCGAACCGTAGACATTGCTGCGTTATACAAAATAGAACCACGAAGGACACTAAGAACACGGAGGGAGCATTTTTGTACAGTAATTTTGCATCCTTATCTCCGTGTCCTTAGTGTTCTCCGTGGTTAATCTCGATCACACAGGGTATTGAAGGCTTAAGAACTAACCGATGAGCGCCTGCTAGCTTGAGACAAAGCCCCCGAGAGATGCACGCTTG
>CAZFZX010000114.1:0-14982 GCA_964523765.1 uncultured Enterobacteriaceae bacterium | reverse complement strand
TCGGTACCGATGGACTGCATTCGACAATGCGTGGCCTCGCTTTCGATGAATCTGAAGTTACGAAGCACTATCTCGGCCTTCAGGTGGCTGCCTATAAGCTTGATGACATTGTCGGCCTGAAAAACAAGTTCGAATATCACATGGAGCGAGACCGATATATGGTTCTTTACAGCAGTCGCGATGGAAAACTCGGCTGCGTTTTTGTCTGGAAATCGGACGATCGAACCGCGCCGCCCGCCGAACAACGTTGGGATGTCTTACGCGAGAATTATCGGGACGCCGCACCGCTTTTTCGGAAGGTGATCGAACAATTTCCAAACGACGCACCGATGCTCATGGATCCCTTAACGCAGATTGAGATGAAGAAATGGTACAAAGGTCGCGTCGTATTAGTCGGGGACGCCGCCCATTGCATGACCTTATTGTCCGGTCAGGGCGCTTCCTCGGCGTTCGCGGACGCTAGCTATTTGTCGAAGGCTTTGATCGATAGCGAACCCGAAGATGCTTTTAAAACGCTTAGCGATACCATGCATCCCGCGATTACCAAAATGCAGGCCGCGACGCGTAAGGCCGCCACGTGGTATGTGCCTCGCAGTAGGATCAGACAGATCATCCGTGATACCGGGATGAAGATGTTGCCGGTTAACTATTTCAAGGGATATTTCAAAGAAAAATATATGAGGATCTGATCCGGTTTGTCCCTGCCGGCATTCGAGATTTCGGAGGTCGGTTCGTTTCTGAATTGACGCGTCCGTACGCCGCACAGGTTTCTAAGATCACCGGAAATGCCCGCGCCGAAGGTTGTGATCGGGCGGGAATCTCGATACCCGGATCGTAGTGATTCAAAGGCGGATTGAATGCTCCGCCGGTTCCAATCGGGGCGCTAATAACCCGTTTCGCTATCGATTACGGTCCAGAATCCGGTTATAGTCCGCGGTTAATAATTGATATTTCTCAGCGACTTTCCGTCGCAAACAAATTAGATCCGGGTTTTTTAGACCTCGGGACGGAGAACATCCATCATGGCCGCTACCATCATTCTGGCCCTGTCGCTATTTGGGCTGGGCGTCGGTTTTTACTATTCTTCTAGCGTCAAAAAGATCCCCATAGACATGGGGGTCGAGGACGAAGACGTTAAGTCCCGGCTCGCGAAAATCCACGCGGCCATCGCGAGCGGCGCCATGGCGTTCCTGAAGCAGGAATACAAGTTCATGGCGATCTTCATCGTGGTGTTCGGTGCCATCATCGCGGTGTTGATCGACGATCACCACACAGACTATGTGAATGAGGGGATCTATACGGCTTGCGCCTTCGCCTTCGGTGCCGTCATCTCGATTGCTTCCGGTTTCATCGGCATGATGATCGCGACGCAGGGCAACGTTCGCACGACCGTTTCGGCCAACAAATCGCTTTCTGAAGCCTTTAACGTGGCCGTTCACTCGGGATCGGTGATGGGATTCGCGCTGGTCAGCCTGGCGTCGCTCGGACTATTGCTCGTCTATCTCATCCTCGTCAACGTCATGCCCGCCGAATTGCCGACACATATTTTGATGGAAGTGATCGCCGGTTTCGGTCTTGGCGGATCCTCTATCGCGCTGTTCGCGCGCGTGGGCGGCGGCATTTTCACCAAAGCGGCCGACGTCGGCGCCGACCTGGTAGGGAAGGTCGAAGCCGGTATTCCCGAAGACGATCCACGCAACCCGGCGGTGATTGCCGATAACGTCGGTGACAACGTCGGCGATGTGGCTGGCATGGGCGCGGATCTGTTCGGCTCATGCGCCGAAAGCACTTGCGCCGCGATGGTCATCAGCGCCGTGGCTTTCTCGGGCAACACCGATGCGCTGCTGTTCCCGATCTTGATTTCGGCCATAGGCATTCCGGTCAGCCTCGCTGCGCTGTTGATGGTGAAAGTGAGTTCCGAAGAGCAGGTCGGCCCAGCGCTAAAACGAATGCTGATCATATCGAGCGTTATTATGGCTGTCGTCATGTACTTCGTGACGATGCAGATGGTCCCGTCGACTTTCGATATCGCCGGACAGGAGTACACGAACAGCGGCGTGTATTATTGTTTCCTCACGGGTTTGGTCGCAGGTCTGCTCGTCGGGTTGATGACCGAATATTATACTTCGCATGCTTACGCGCCAGTCCGCGAGGTAGCCCAGTCGTGCGAGACAGGGACGGCGACAAATATCATTTTCGGCCTCGCGCTCGGCTACAAGAGCGCCGTAGGGCCCTACCTCGCGATTGGCCTGTCGATCTATATACCGTGGATGCTGGCCGGGATGTACGGGGTCGCGATCGCCTCGCTCGGCATGCTGGGGACGCTGGTCATCGCGCTCACCATTGACGCTTACGGGCCGGTCGCGGATAACGCCGGCGGTATCGCGGAGATGGCCGGGATGGAAGAACACGTACGCAAACGCACCGATGTTCTCGATGCGGCCGGTAACACGACCGCGGCGATGGGCAAAGGATTTGCCATCGGCGCCGCGATATTGACTTCGCTGGCGCTGTTTGCGGCCTTTTTGACCCGCGCGGATTTGCTTCTGAAAGAACAGAAAGGCCCGGATTTCGATCTCCTCGGCAGCATCAATCTGTTAGACCCGATGGTTTTCACCGGCCTGTTCATTGGCGCGGTGCTGCCCGCGTATTTCTCCGCGATGACGATGAAATCCGTCGGCTCGGCCGCCTACAAGATGATCGAGGAGGTCCGCCGTCAGTTTCGTAGTATTCCGGGGATCATGGAGGGCACGGGCGAGCCCGACTATGATCAGTGCGTCGCGATTTCGACGCAGGCGGCGCTGAAGGAAATGATCGCGCCCGGCGTTTTGATCATGGGTACGCCGCTGCTGGTAGGCTGGCTCTTCGGCATTCAAGCGGTCGCCGGCGTGCTTGCGGGGTCGCTCGTTACGGGCGGGGTGATCGCGATATCATCTTCGAACTCCGGTGGTGCCTGGGACAACGCCAAGAAGTATATCGAGGCCGGTAACCTCGGCGGCAAAGGTACGGACATCCACCATGCCGCGGTCGTCGGCGACACGGTCGGCGATCCGCTGAAGGACACCTCCGGACCGTCGCTGAATATCCTGATTAAGCTGTCGGCGATCCTGTCGCTCGTCTTCGTGCCGTTCTTCGTGCAGAACGGCGGGATCCTCATGGGTTAGCTAAATAGCGGTTCCAAATCATCGATCGGTCTCGGAATAAGGGCCGGCGGTGGGGAATTGCCGCCGACGGTCAACGCGTCGGCACGATGTGAACCGGGATCTCCGAGGCGTGTAGGATCCCTTCGCTGGTACTGCCTATCAGTAACCGTTTCAAGGTGCCTTTCCCGTGGGAACCGATCACGATCAACGCTGCGGGTAGATGCGCGGCTTCGCGCAAAAGCGTCGCCACCGTCGCCCCCTGGACCAATAGCGCGACGCAATCGAGTCCATCGCCCCTGAGCGCGCTGGCGATGGCCTGCAAATCCCGATGCTCCTCATGGTATTTTTTTGCGACTACATCGCGCATCACCTCGGGATCCGCTTCATAGCCGACGAACGCGGGATCCGGTTCGGCGACGTGTATGAGCCAGATTTTCGCATTTAACGCCTTCGCTAGCATCACGGTCTGGTCGATGATTTTCTGGGCCGACTCGGAGAAGTCGATTCCCGCCAATATGTTCACATGCGATCCGTAGGCAATTAGCGTTTCCTCGCCGCCAGTATAAAGAATAATCGATCTACAGTTTAGGGCCTGTTTATCTTTCGGGGACCGTCGCTACCGCCGGCCGGGAAGAATGACCACACCGCTACCTAGTACCGACAACTCGTCGTCCTGGTTGCGTGCTTCCTGCTCTATCGCCACGCAGTTGCGGCCTTCGTCGTCGACGTATTTGTTAACCACTTTCCCGCGGATTAACAGCGTATCTCCGGCCGGGTTGTGGCGGCGGATTTTGCACGAGGCTTGGTACAGGAACCCGTCGTCACCGCACCAGTTGGTGAGATGGTGGGTGAGCCAGGAACAACGCTCGGGCCCGTAATCGTAGGCTCCCGGGGCGCCCACCTTGTGCGCAAACTCTTCCTCCCAGTGCACGCGCTCCGGGCAATCGGGGATATTGAAGCGGTTCGCGATCCCCAGTCCTTTGTGTTTGTGGATCTGTTGCCAGGCGAGTTTATTCGCTCGGATATAGAGACCGCCCCAGCCCTGGGCGTAAGCGATGAATCCGGTCACCGTCATGGGCCCTTTTGCCATAGTCGGCAGCGCCTCTCCGATCTCGATGTCATCAAAGAAACGCGTTTGCGCTCCGCGGATCGTCTCCTCGGCGTACAGGCGGTAGAACTCCGCCAATTCGGTCTCGGTGTATCGTTTTTCCTCGCGTTCTTTCAGTTCGCTGTATTTCGTGCCTTTCTCGCGCGCTGTGTCCCGTTCCGTGCGGAACACCCAGCTATCGGCTCCTGCCAGTTTATCGCCGTCGCCATCGAAAAAATCTACATGGTAGATCTGCTGAACGGAACGCCCGGAGAAACGCGTTTGATGTTCGATCAAATCTTTGAGGTAAGCTTCGACGCCGATCTCGGCGTTGCGCCGGATCGGCTTCAACCACGTCCAGTCGGCCCCGGCCCACATCGCGTGCACGCCAGGTAAGCCGCCGCAGTAGCCGGAAATAATTCGGTCGCAAGCAAACAAGAACGACGGCGGCGCGATGATGCCACCGTAGCGCGTGGTCCGGGCGTATTGCGGATCACACCACAACGGGTTGTTGTCACCGATGCCGTGCGCATAGTGCCGTATATTGTCGCGCGTAGCCTCGTAGCACCAGGGCTCCAAGGTGTTCGTGATCGGTACACCGATCCGTCGACGCAAATCGTCCAGACCCGCGTTCGTGATGACCGGAAAATAGTCCGATGACTGATCATTCATGCATCTTGCTCCTTTTGCTTTCGCCCCGTCATTCCCGCTTCCCGTTCGCGTAGGGCCTTGCGATTGATCTTACCGGCAGGAAGCTTCGGCAGTGCGTCGACGAATGCCACCGCGCGCGGATATTCATGGCGGCTCAAGCGCTTTTGAGCCAAGACCTGCAATTCTTCGATGAAACGTGCATCGCCCTCACGCGCGGAGACCACAAACGCCTTGGGTATGTGTCCGCGGTCGGCGTTCGGCGATGCGATCACCGCGACCTCGTCGACCTGCGGGTGCTTCAACAGCACGTCCTCGATCTCCACCGCGCTCATCGTGTAGCCCGCGGAGATGATGACATCGTCTGCGCGGCCGGCATGGTAGAAATAGCCGTCCTCGTCGGTGTAACCGACATCCTTCGTCTTAAACCAATCGTCGCCTCTCCGGACCACGATTTCTCCCCGTTGCCCGGGTTTGGTCGGTTCACCCTCGGGGTCGATGACGGCCACCTCGAGACCGGGTACCGGCTTGCCGAGCGCCCCCGGTTTGACGACGAAATCCGCCGCGCCCGGATAGCTCACGAGTATCACCCCGACCTCGGTGGTGCCGTAGATGCTGCAGGCGGGCTTGCCGAAATGGGCGCTCACCCAGGTTGCCGTTTCGCTGTCGATCGGCTCACCCGTAAAGGAAAGTTTCTGTAAGTTGTGGGTGAATTCGCCCGCGCGGGGGCATTGCCGCAGCATGCGGTAATGGGTCGCCGCCGCCGACAAATTGTTGATATCGAAATGCTCCAGCGCCTCGAGCAGGCGCACCGGATCGAACTTGCCCCGGTAACTGCTGATGCTCGCGCCCAGAGCCAGCGGCGCCAGGGTGCCATGCCACAGGCCGTGCCCCCAGGCCGGCGAGGATGGACAGCAGAGATGATCCCCAGGTCGGACACCAGTGCCGTACAGGGCCGCGAGCATCACCGTCACGATCGCGCGATGCCGATGTTGAATCGCTTCCGGCAACTCACGGGTGGTACCCGAGGTGTATTGATACATCGCCATGTCGGCAGCCGATGTGTCGGGCTCGTAGCCGGACGATTGCGCCCGTAGCTCGGCCATGAATGCACCGTCGACCGGCACCGTCTTGCGTCCGGCGGCTTCTTCACCGAGCAGCGCGTGTGCCGGCGAGGCGAGAAACAGCGCCGGCGCGCAGTCATCCAGACGGAGTTTGATCCCATCGGGCCCGAACAGTGTGAACAGGGGTACGGCCACGCATCCGGCCTTCATCGCGCCGAACAGGCTGGCGTAAAAAACCAGGGACGGTTCCAGCATGATCGCGACCGTTGCTCCCGGGCCAATGCCGGCGGCGCGGAGATAGTTGGCGAACCGGTTCGACCACGAGGCGATCTCGCCAAAAGTGTACTGCTCGTCGTCGCCGGCGGCATCGATAATGTGCACCGCGAGGCGGTCCTGCGAGTGACGGTCAACGCATTCGTGGCCGATGTTTAAACTCGAGCGATCGCCGTCGAACAATGCCCACAGATGCTCTTTCGAGTAGACGGCGAGCGCCTCCCGGTAATCTGTGATGTCGGTCAGCGAGCGCACGGAGACCCTAGGGAACCTCTGAATAAGTCTGGGTCGAGCAGCTTGTGTCCAGAATATTCGGATACAAGGCGCGAAGCGCACGGAATAGTGGTGCTATTTCGAAGCTTTGCAACGCGGTAGCCGGATATTCTGGGCGCAAAATGCCGAGTCATGACTTGTTCAGAGGTTCCCTAGTTTTAGCACCATGAACTAAAATCCGGCGTTCGTTTCCCGACGAAGGCGTTGGCGCCCTTCTTTTTTCTACCCGTACACGCGTTCGCGCGCTTCGGCCGATCGAAGCTAATCGTCGCCGCAGCATTTCCTATGTCGTCGATGATGTCCCGGTACTCAGTCATCAAGCGTTTTCCTCGCTTGCCGTCAGGGCAAGATCATACTTTGGTTCACAAGGGTCGGTCGATTGATCGCGAAATGATATAAGCATGACCGATGTGCACGACTGCTTTTCCATTACCGAGTTGGTAACGATGGAAGACCTCGGACTCTCCGGCGACGGCACAGCGGTGACAGACGTCCTCGACGGTGTTTACGACGCCGACGGTGCACTACCGTGTCAAATAGACGGCGGGCTGAAGTGTTTCGGGCACCCTATCGGCGCGTCGGGTCTGCGCATGCTCTATGAAATGTATCTGTAGTTTCAGGGGCGCGCCGACCCCGCACAAGCCCAGGCTAACGCCAGGGACTGAAATCCGGTGCGCGCTTTTCGATGAAGGCGTCAGCACCCTCCTGTTGTTCTCCGGTCTCGAAATACTTCGGTGCGACACGCTCGACCACATCCCGCATTTCGACCGCCATGACGTGATCGACGTTGTCGCGGAAGGTCTGCTTGAGGACCTTCAGACAGGTCGGGCTAAGCGCGAGCATTTCGTCGGCCCACTTTCTTACCTCGGCGTCGAGTTCGGCCATCGGGACCACGGCATTGACCAGACCCCACTCGAGCATTTCCTTGGCGGTGTATTTGCGGCACATCAGCCACATCTCGCGGGCGCGCTTGTGGCCGACCACGTTGGCGAGATAAGAGACGATGTGACCGGATGCCGGTGATCCTACCCGCGGTCCGTTCTGGCCAAAGATCGCATGTTCTGCTGCAATCGAGATGTCACAGAAATAGGCAATATGGTTGCCGCCGCCGATCGAGTAGCCGTTAACACGCGCGATCGTCGGTTTGAGGCAGTCGATGATCATACGGTTGATCTTGAAATCCATGCTCTCGAGTCCGCCTTTCGCCTCCCAGTTTACGTCGCCACCGACGCAGAAGGCGCGCTCGCCGACGCCGGTCAGGACGATCACGCCAACGTCCTTGGACCCGATCGCGTGTTCCAGCGCCTGTTCGAGCTCGGTGATCGTGTCGCCGGTAAACGCGTTCAGGGATTTCGGCCGATTGAAGGCGATCGTCGCGACGCCGTCCTCAATGTCGTAAATGATGTCCTCGTAATCAGTCACTAATTTTTCTCCTGTTAGGGTCTGTTGACCTTTCGGCGACACCGCTGTCGCCCCTGAAAGCTAGTCAATCAGGGCGCAGCGAGCGCGGGTTGGTCATTCCAAATGAGCGAGCCGCAACGATTAAACGGGGCCTTTCAGGGGAAACCCACAAGGCTGCGCCCCTATTTTGTGTCCTGCCGTGTTATCGGTCACGGCTACACTGCGCTCCCTCTGCCTTGCCGGGCCACAAACAGGGGCGCAGCAGTACGTCGACGAAAGGTAAACAAGGCCCTAGTATACTTGTTCGGAGCGTCGGCTACGCGCGGTCTGGTTATTCAATGAGCTCGTCGGCGAGCATTTTCAATTCGTCGAGAACTTCATCCAGTTCATCGGCAAGGATCCAGACCAACATTTCCTGGGCGCCTACAGCTTGCAACGCGTCGCGCTCGGCTTTCGTGCGAAACTGTCCTTCGAGTCCGAACGGCGCGGTATGAATCGTCGTCGGATCCCTGCCATTCTCCTCGCAGATCGCGTGGATTTTCTTCAGTCCCGTGGCGACGTCATCGGGCCCCTCGATCAGGGGTATCCAGCCGTCGCCCCATTCCGCGATCCGCCTGTACACTCGCTCCGACCCGCCGGTACCGAAATAGATTGGCGGATACGGTTTCTGGGTCGGTTTCGGGAAACAACGAACCGGCGGAAAATCGACGTACTTGCCGTGATATTCCGACTCTTCCGTTGTCCATTGCGCGATCATCGCCTCCACGCATTCCCGCGTCTGGGTCCAGCGATGTTCGAAATCGACCCCCATGATTTCGCTTTCCATTCGGTTCCAGCCGGCGCCGATCCCGAAATTCACCCGGCCGCCAGAGAAATGGTCTACCGAGGCAACCTCGTTGGCCAGGATCAAGGGGTTGTGCTCCGGTACGAGGCAGATCCCCGATCCGATTCGAAGGGTAGTCGTCACCGTGGCGACGCGGGTGAGCGTGACCCACGGATCCGGCATCTTCCACAGGTAATCTGGCGGCGGCGGCGGTTCCTCCTCGGTCCGGTCGCGGACGTAGGTCGATTCGAACTCGACCGGCAGGATCGCGTGTTCCGGGACCCAGTAGGAGGTAAAACCGAGGTCCTCCGCCGCTTTGCCGACGATCGCCGGATCGGCCCGCATGTCCGGGTTGATTTGAAAGATACCGATGTCCAAGGCCATGACGATTACCTCCCTAAAAACAAGATCTGAGTGATTGAAAACGATTCACGGTTGGAGTTATCCGTACGGACCCCGCCAGGTCGCGTTGCGGGGCCGGTCTATATTTCGACTAGGAGCTCGACCCTTCTACTCCATACTATTGATCCGACACCAAGCTTCCCAATCACAGAGCGTGTGCGAGCCGGTTCGCTTCGAGTACGGCATCGGCGACCTGGCGCGGAGCGAGGGCATCACCGATCGTATGGACCGGGACCGAGGCCCGGGTCTTGGCGAGTCGCACAATGTCGGTGTTGGAGTATTTCATCGTCACCAGGATCACCGTATCGACTTCGATCTCCCATTCGCGTCCGGTGTAAATATTAAACGCGGTCGCCGACGCCTCGTCGATCGCGCTGATCCAGGCGTTGGGGGTGTTCGTGATCCCGAGCGTGTCGAGGCTCTCGTAGACGTTGGCCATCTCGCCCCATTTGAGCAGCATTTCGTGCCCCACGCTCGGCCAGCGCGTCAGGATTTCGACTTGACGCCCGTTCTCGGCGAGTAGCTCGGCGAGGCCCGGTGCAATGCGGTCGGCCATTTCGTCGACGATCAACACCTTGTCCCGGATCGTGTCGGGCACGCTGCCCCCGTCCAGGAGGTCTTCATAGGTCAGCACGTGGGGACGTTCGTGGCCGGGGATCGGCTCGGTAGTGACCGATGAACGACCGTCGGCCGCCGCGCGCGCACCGCTGGCGATGACGATCTCATCGGCCTGAGCACGCGCGAGGATCTCGTCGATATTGGCCTCCGTGATCTCGGAGTTGAGCTCGATGTCTACCGCGGCGCTGCCGCCGGCTTGGCGCACCAGCCAGTCGACCCAGTTGCGTACATCCGCGCGTTTGGGCAGGCGCGCGAGTAGGTTGACCTGCCCGCCGAGTTCATCACTACGCTCGTGCAGCGTAACGCGATGGCCACGGCTGGCCGCAACGTGCGCGAATTCGAGTCCGGCCGGACCGCCGCCGATCACCAGTACATGCTTGGGCGTCGCCGCCGGACGCAGCTGTTTCTGGCCCAATTCGAGTTCGCGGCCGGCCGCCGCGTTCATCTGGCACTCGACGCGAATGCCGCCGAAGATATGGGCGAGACAGCTCTGGTTCCAGTAGGCACACGGCCGGATATCCTCGACGCGATCCGCCAGGGTCTTGTTCACGAATTCGGGCTCGGCGATGAGTTCCCGGATCATGACGCAGGCATCGGCAACGCCGTCGGCGATGAGGTTATCCGCCAGCATCGGGTCGTTGATGCGGCCGACCACGAACACCGGTAAGTCCTTCAGCGCGGCTTTGATCTGCGCCGTCAATTCGCCCTGGTACCCGGGTTCCAGACCCGCATAATGCGTCGGTATCATGAAGTGCAGCGTGCGATACAAACCCAGGCTGCAATGGACGTAGTCGAGTTGGCCGGTGGCCTCCAAGAGTTTACATACCTCGGCTACGTCTTCGGGCTCCATCCCACCGTCGACCATGTCGCTACTGGAGATCCGGCAACCGACGACGAAATCCTTGCCGACGCGCTTGCGAACTTTGTCGATGGCATCGAGCAGGAAACGCGTCCGGTTCTCGAGCGACCCGCCATACTCATCGGTTCGCTTGTTTTTCAGTGGCGTGAGAAAGGCGGAGAACAGATAACCGTGAGCGCCGTGTAATTCGACACCGTCGAGACCGGCCTTCTGGGCTCGTTCGGCAGCGTCGGCAAATTTATCTTCGATGGCCAGGATTTCGTCGACTTCGAGTGCCCGCGGTATACAGGAAGGTTCTTCGACGGCAGGTATTTGCGATGGCGCCACCGGCGGTTGATGCGCGGGGTCGTGGTCCGGCATCTGGTGGACCCCGGGATGGACGAGTTGTATGCAGAGCTTCGCATCGTGTCGATGCACCGCTTCGCTGATGTCCCGCAGGCCTTCAATGCAGGCGTCGTCCCATAAGGCGCATTGTTCGAAAGGGCTGTATTGAGCCGTCGCATCGACCGGCGAGGCACCGATGATGATCATGCCTACGCCGCCGGCCGCGCGCTCCTCGTAGTAGGCAGTGGTGCGTTCGTCGGGCAGATGATCCGGCCAGTGGTTGGTGACGTGCGGTCCCCAGATAACGCGGTTCTTGAGGACGATATTGCCGACCGGTAGCGGGCGAAACAGGTATTGGTAGTCGGCCATGTGCAATTCCTTGAAGTTGTGACTGGGCTATCTCAAAGTGCTTTCGATTGTGCGGCAGACGGTGCGGCGCTTCAACCGCGGCCTGCGGCGTCGGCTATTTCCTTTACTGCGTCGGGATTCACCAGGGAGGACAGATCACCGGGTGGCTCACCGAGATAGGCTGCGCGCACGACGCGCCGCATGACCTTCATGTTGCGCGTCTTGGGCAGATCGGAGACGAACAGGATAGCCCGCGGGCGAAACGGTACGCCGAGACCCTGCACCAGGGCATCACTCAACATTTGTCGTACCTCGTCGTCGTCGGGTACCTCGGGCAGCAGGGCACAAACACAGACGATCGCCTGGCCCTTGACGTCGTCCGGGATCCCGATCACTGCAGTTTCGGCGACCTTGCCGGTCCCCATCAGCAGGGTTTCGATCTCCGAGGGTCCGGTTCTTTTGCCCGCGATCTTGAGCGTATCGTCGGACCGCCCGGTTACGTACCAGAATCCATCCGCATCGATGACCGCCCAATCTCCCTGGTGCCACAGTCCCGGGAATCGTTCCCAGTAGCTTTCGATATAACGTTCGGGTTCTTTCCACAGACCCCTCGTCAGCCCGATCGAGGGGAGACGCATGACTAATTCTCCGACTTCGCCGGGCGCCACCGGTGCGCCGTCGTCGTCGACTACGTCGGCACCCGTTCCGGGCAGTGCGCCGCCGAAGGCGCACGGTTTCAGCGAATGCAGTAGAGTGCCGCCGAGAATGCCGCCGCCGACCTCGGTACCGCCGGTGTAGTTTAAGATCGGCACCCGGTTTTTGCAGACGTGTTCGAACATCCACTTCCACGCGTCCGGCGTCCAGGGTTCGCCGGTCGATATCGAGACGCGCAGCGCCGAGAAGTCGTAATCGTCGACGTTGCCCCCGCCGATCCGCATATACGAACGAATGATCGTCGGCGCCATTCCTAGGTGTGTGACGCCCATTTTCTCCGTCAAACGCCACAGGCGCCCTTCGTCCGGATAGTCCGGCGCACCCTCGGCGAGGATTGCGCAGGCGCCCTGCAGCAAAGCGCCGTAAGCGAGCATCGGCCCGACGACCCAGCCCATATCGCTGAAAAACAGCATGCGGTCGTCTTCGCTGAGGTCGAAGCACAATCCCAGATCACACGCGCCGATCTTGATAGGAAAGCCGCAGTGAGTATGTATCGTCCCCTTCGGTTTTCCCGACGTACCCGAGGTATACACCAACATGAACGGGTCTTCGGCGTCCATCACCTCCGTTTCCGAGCCACCTTCATGCCCGGCGCACAGTTCGTCCCACCATTGGTCTCGCGGCGTCGACCACTCGACGGGTTCGTCGAGATGCTTTTTGACGATGACGTGCCGGAGGGTCGGTACGGCGGCTGCCGCATCATCGACCATTACCTTCAGGCCGGCCTTTTTGCCCCGACGCCAGGTCCCGTCGGTGGTGATGACGGCGACAGCGCCAGCGTCGTTCAGCCGTGAGGCGATGGCCGGTGCGCCGAAACCGGAAAACATCGGGAGCACGATGGCGCCAATTTTGGCTACGGCGAGCAGGGCGACCATGGCGGCGGGGATCATCGGCATATAAAGCCCAACGACGTCACCCTTGCCGATGCCCAAAGAACGCAGGCCCTCGGCGAGCTCGCAGGTGGCCCGATGCACTTCGGCAAACGTCCACTCGACGACATCACCGCCTTCGCTTTCCCACATCATCGCAGGTTTGTCCGCGAGCGGGGTGCCGATGCGCTTGTCCAGGCAATTGAGCACGATGTTAGTCTTGCCGCCGACACACCAACGCGCCCACGGTGCGCCTTTGGAGTCGTCGAGGATCTCGGTGTAGTCCTCGTAGAAGCGAAAATCCTGAAATTGGATCACGGCGTTCCAGAACCACGCCGGATCGTCGCAGGACTTTTTAATCAAGTCGTCGTACTCGCTCAAACCGTTTGCCTGCATGAAGCGATACAGTTTGCTGGAATGGATCAGCTCTTTGCTCGGGCGCCAGACAATCTCACCATCGACAATATTAGACGTCATCCCCGGGCTCCTCGCGTTGTCTGATTGTGTAGGGCGCTACCACCATTGCCCGCCTAGTATACCTCTTGCCTGAGCGCGGCGATCTCCACCGAGCCTACGTCGATCGCGGTCAACCGACCCCATCCGCTGAAGCCCCGGATAACCGTCGCGAACGGTTGTCCGGATGTCGGTATCGGGGTCGGCTATCGACCGGAAGAATTCCTTGGCCGGAATTCAAATCAACGCACACGCGGCGTACACTCCATAAGACCCCCCGACGGAACGGACGATCAATGGCGGAAATGTGGGTATGGCTGGATGACGAGGACGGGCGCGCGCCCGATGTGCCGGGACTCATGGCAGGCGAATGTGCGCGCCTGTCGGAAGCAGCGGGTTTGACGCCCTGCGGGGTGACACGGGGGAGCGTTGCGGCTGCGCGATTGGTGCGGGAAGGGGCGGCTAACGGTCTTGGCGTTGTGTATGTGCTCGACGAGAACCGGGCCTGCGCACCCGCAGGATTCGCCACCGCGTTGTGTGCCGCTATCGATCAACACCAACCCAAGTTGTTGTTATTACCGTCGACGGCGACCGGCGCAGAAATCGCCGGTCGCGTCGCGGCCGGTCTCGGGAGCGCGTTGCTCGGCGGTTGTGTCGAGGTCGAATGGCAAGAAGGAAGCTTGCGTGTGCGGCGCGAAATTTACGGTAAACGCGCGCACCAGGTATTGAGCCCGCTGGGACCGCCGCCGTGGGTCGTGTCGCTCGAGGTGACGATCCTGCACGCCAATGATCTGCCGGATGCGAAACCGACGATCATGGAATTGGCGGCCGCCGGTGAGGCCGCGGTCGAAAAGGAGGTGCCGAGTGAAACCTGGCGCCTGGCCGCTCGCGATCTCGACGTCGGCGACGCGGATCTGGTGTTATCGGTGGGTAAGGGCGTGGAGGCCGAGCACGTATTGCCCGCGGTCTTCGAGTTAGCCGAACTGCTGGACGGGGCGGTCGGGGGATCCCGCGAGGCGGTGTTCGCGAACATGATCGTCCGCGATCGCCAAGTCGGAGCTTCCGGAAAATGGATAGCCCCGCGCGTCTATGTGGCCCTCGGGATCTCCGGGTCGAGCTACCACCTCATGGGGATAAAGGATGCAAACCACGTCGCCGCCATCAACATCGACGCCGGTGCGCCGATGTGTGAACGCGCCGAGTGGGTGGGTATCGCCGACCTCGCACACGTGATCCCGGTGATGGTCGATGCGATCAAAGCCGCGCGCGACTAGCCCGCATTTCTCACTAACGCGACGCGCCCATGACCGTCCCTTGAAGCGCATGAAATTTGTCTTCCCTCCCAGAGAGCGCTTCTATCCACCAGGTCGTCTTCATGCAATCCGTGACTGCGCGCGCAATATGCAGGCTGGAGCTAAGGAGCCTCTGATTCATTCTAGGACAGTCGAGTTGCGGCAGTAGCTTCCTCCTATGCTATACAGGTTCCTAGATATGAAGCAGTTGCCGAACACTAGATAGTTGTTCCGAAATGTCGATCACTTTCGTCATGCCGGACTTGATCCGGCATCCAGTAGAAAGAGCCCGCCGCAGGCGGACATTGCTTGACTGGACCCCGGATCGAGTCCGGGGTGACGGCAGGCGGACCTACGAACACCGTGAAGCGTATTTCGCATCAGCTATCTA
>CAZFZX010000113.1:13924-15069 GCA_964523765.1 uncultured Enterobacteriaceae bacterium | reverse complement strand
CACCGACAATTCCTCGCCGAAACCGATGTCCGGGTTCGCATTCGCCTCGAGTACGTAGACCTCTCCATCATCGTTCAGGCGCAGATCGATGCGTGCATAACCGGTCAAGTCCAGCACCCGATAGATACGGCGGCCGAGGCGTTTCAATTGTCGCACCAAGACCTCGTCCAGGTCCGTTGGGACCTTCAGCTCGATCTTCCGCGCCTCTTGATACTTCCAGTCCCATTTCACTTTCGAGGTCGCAATGCGATGCGTACCTTCCGGCAGGTTGCCGAATTCCAATTCCAGGATCGGCAGCACTTCGGCGCGCCGATTGCCGAGAATCGAGAGATACAACTCCCGGCCTTCGACGAATTCCTCGACGATGGCCGGGGTGCGCAATTTCTCGTGGAGGTAGGCGATGCGCTCCAGGCATTTCTCGCCGGTGCGTACGATCGAGGCCTGCGAGATCCCGTAGGAGCCTTCCTCGTATAAGGATTTCACGATGAGCGGAAAGCGAAGCTTCTTCGACAGCCGCGGCTTACTTCCCCGCGGGTAGACGGCGAATCGCGGGACGCGAACGCGGTGGAACGACAGGATCTTTTTCGATAAGGCTTTGTCGTGCGCTATCAGCAGTCCGCGTGGATTGCAGCCGGTATAGGTTTGCTTCATGAGTTCGAGATAGCCCGCCACATGATGGTCGTAGAGCGGGTTGTCGTGGAATTCTTCGAGGAGATTGAAGGCGATATGCGGTTCGAATTCGAGCAGGGCGGTGCGGATCACACCCAAGTCGGCCCGAACCCCGAGGACCCTTACGTCGTGACCCAGATCCTTCAACGTCGTGACGACGTCGTACTCGGTTTTCCACTGCACGATTTCCTCATCCGGATAACCTTCCATGGAAGCCGGAGGGATGAGGTCCTCATGGACGAGCACCAGGATACGCAGCGTTCTCATACCGGTACCTTATGATGCTCCTGGTGCAGGTAATTTAGCGTCTGTACCGTGATCAACACAGCGACATCCAGCATGACCTGTCGCTCGGGTGCGTCGAGGTAGAGTTTCAGTTCGCGGCAGCGGCGCACCATCTCCTGAATCAGTTGCGCGATAAAGTATGGGTGTTCGCCGGTTCCGTATGCGCACAACTGACATAGCGCCGGCGCCCG
>CAZFZX010000113.1:0-13824 GCA_964523765.1 uncultured Enterobacteriaceae bacterium | reverse complement strand
GCGCCGGCGCCCGCCGCGTGCGGGTTTCGCCGTGAACAAGCGCTGCAAGTCGGTATCGTAGAAAGCCGGGACTTCGATGCCGTAATGGCATCTTTTTTCCGCGTAGTGTTGCCGCAGGGTCTTGCGGTTTCTTGACAGCGGCTCGATCCGGCGTCGACTGCGCACCGGCGGGACCGTTTCCATGATCGAAGACATGATTTCGTCGACGGCGTGGAGCTTTTTCAATGCCGGCCAGTCCGCGTATTCCTTGCGCCACTTCGAGCCCGGTTTCAGCCAGACCGCAAAAGTTTCCGCGTAATCCTCCGACGGGTGGCTTTGCGCATACCACCAGTCAAGATGCAGCACGTACCGGCGGCTTTGCGGGCGCGGCGTGTAGTACTTCGGGTAACGGCGGTTGCAAGGGCCGAAGGCTTGGCGCCAGAGTTTGCGCCGGTGTAGGCGGTAAGCGGTATCGATCGCGTGGCCCGTTTCGTGACGCAATAGCTGCATGCACCAGCGATCGGTACCGCCCTCGACTTCGAACATCTGTTGGTATTCGAGTTTGGCGAGCCGCGGATGGCCGAGGTAAAACGGGATCGCCACGCCCGGAACGCCGTCGGGAGAAAACCATTCCTCGGAAAACCAGACATGCGGGCGAAAATACAGCCGCTTGCGTTCGAGTTCCGCATAAAGGCGGTCGATGCGTTCCGCCAGCGGCGTGTCCTCCAACCGTAGTTTGAGGTCGCAAAAACGAATGTCGAGTAAGGCTTCGTCGGTCAGCTTTACCCAGTCGCAATCTTTGCGTCGGGGGGCCATGGCGCCGTCATAGTATCAGACCACTCTGACGTCACGGGGCGAATGCGTCATCGGCTGCCGTCGGTGCGGGGGCCAGACGGGCCTCTCCGGAGCCGCAGCGTTCACCATGCGGGCTAGGGCGGGTCTTCGCGGCGGTATGTTCCTTCGATGATCGTTGCATGAGAAGAGCGCGCGCGCAACTCGGTTTGGGCGCGCCCGAGGAAATGCTTGAGCAGTGCCTCGGCCAAATGTCGACGGATCCCCGGCACCAGGGCGACGAACCCGACGGCGTCGGTGAAGAAGCCAGGGGTCAATAGCAGAACGCCGCAGATGAGCAACATCAAACCTTCGACCAGTTCTACCGCCGGCAACTCGCCCTTATCGGCGGCGGACTGCACCCGCCGCAGCGTTTGAAGGCCCTGCAGGCGCAACAGCCAGGCGCCGATAACCGCTGTCAACACGACTACGAATACGGTCGTGCCGGCGCCGATTACCCGGCCGATCGATATCAGCAGGTAGATCTCGAGCAAGGGGACGCTGAGCAGCAATAAAAGCAGTACAGCAAACGGAGAAATACGGCTGCGGACCATACGTCACTATATGGGGCGCGGTTCTCGGATTACAATAGCAGCGGCCTGGAGCCCGGGGGTAGGTGTTGCCACCGGGCAGGCTTCCTCGGGCGCGAGGCGCCCAAGACGGCGGCTGCGCGCCGGCGGCACAGACATGAGACCAACTAATCCTACAGACAAACTCGTTGTCCTGTGTACCTGCCCCGACGAAGATGCCGGTGCCGCCATGGCCCGCGAACTCGTCGGCAAACGTCTCGCTGCGTGCGTCAATGTGCAGGGTCGGATCCGGTCTATTTACCGCTGGAACGACGAGGTGACCGAGGATGAAGAAGCGCTGATGGTGATCAAAACCACGGCGTCGCGTTATAGCGAATTGGAGCGGCTTATCCGCGAATTGCACCCGTATGAACTCCCAGAGATCATCGCGGTCCCTATCGAACGAGGTTTTGAGCGGTATTTGGCATGGATGGAAGACGCTATTTCGTAACAGGCTGTTTCGCGTTGTCGCTCTGCGCGGCGGTATCCGCGAATGCGGGCCTGTTTGAGGCGCTCGATAAGCTGGGCGGCGGTGAACGCGAATTCCTGGACCCGGAATTGGCCTTTCGTTTTACCCATGACATCGAGGCGGATGGCGTGGTGCGGCTCAGCTGGGAGATCGAACCCGGCTATTATCTCTACCGCGACAAGGTCACCGCATCCTCGACGGTCGCCGGCGTCGAAGTGCGGGCGCTCGAGCGCCCGCAAGGCATCATGAAGGACGACCCGGAGTTCGGCCCGGTCGCCGTCTACAAACGCGATGCCGTGGTACGGGCACCGATCGCGCTAGGCCCGGACGCACCGGCGACGGCCACGCTGCAGGTTACCTATCAGGGTTGCGCCGAAGACGGGATCTGTTATCCGCCGATCAAGAAGAACATTAGTGTTCTCCTCGACGCGCTCATTGCACCGGCGGCCGCCGAAGAACGGCTCGACCCAGTGATCGCCGCGCTAGGCCTGTCTGCCGACGATATTGCTGCCCAACTGGCGGCGCGCTCGACCTTGGCCGTCGCCGGCACTTTTTACGTTTTCGGTCTTTTGCTGGCCTTTACGCCGTGCGTATTCCCGATGGTCCCGATCCTTTCCGGGATCATCGTCGGGCAGGGTCCAGCGCTGTCGGTAAAACGCGGTCTGTTCCTGTCCGGAGTCTACGTATTAGCGGTCGCGTCGACGTACGCGCTGGTCGGGTTGGCGGCCGGCGTCTTTGGCCATAATCTGCAGGCCGCCTTTCAACAACCGGGCGTACTCGTCGCGTTCAGTTTGGTATTCATTGCACTCGCTTTGTCCATGTTCGGATTCTACGAGCTGCAATTGCCGACGAGCGTGCAGACCCGTATCGACCGCTTCAGCCGCACGCGGCGCGGCGGCAATGTCGCTGGGGTCGCGGTGATGGGCGTATTGTCGGCGATCATTGTCGGCCCCTGTGTCGCGCCACCGCTCGCCGGCGCGTTGATCTACCTTGGCCATCAGGGCAGTCCCGTTACCGGAGGTACGGCGCTGTTTGCGATGGGCCTCGGGATGGGTACACCATTGCTGCTAGTCGGCGCCTCGGCGGGCAAACTTCTACCGTGGGCGGGCGTCTGGATGGAGGCCGTCAATCGCGTGTTCGGGGTGATGCTGCTCGCGGTCGCTATCTGGTTTCTCGAACGCATTCTCCCCGGCCCCCTGGTCTTGGTGCTATGGGCGCTGTTGCTGATGGTGTCGGCGATATTCATGGGCGCGCTCGATCAAATCGTGGGGAAAACTGCCGGCTGGCGGCGTTTTGGCAAAGGGGTTGGCCTCGCCATGCTGTGCTACGGGGCGGTACTCATCGTCGGCGCCAGCGGTGGTGCCGAGGATCCGTTCCATCCTTTGCAACCGTTCGCTGCCGTCGGGGGCGGCCGCCCTAGTACATTATCTTTTGCGCCGATCAAGGGCGTCGGCGGCCTGGAAGCCGGTTTCGCGCGAGCGCACGAGGAAGGGCGTCCCGTAATGCTCGATTTCTATGCCGATTGGTGCATCGAATGTAAGTATCTCGAGCGCGATACTTTCCAGCACGCGGACGTTCAGGCTGCGCTCTCCGAAGTCGTGCTGCTGCGCGCCGATGTCACGGCGAACGATGAGGCCGATCAGGCGCTGTTGAAACGGTTTGAATTATTCGGTCCGCCGGCGGTGCTGTTCTTCGACCCGGCCGGAGTCGAATATCGGCGCCAACGCGTCGTCGGTTTCCTCGGCCCAGCGGACTTCACGCAACTCCTGGCGACCTTGGGACAACCTTGAAACAGCGCGCCCTGCTCATCGTTTTTGTCAGCGCGGCGGCCTGTGCCGCTTATGCCGGTTATCTTTTCCATGCGCACCGGCGAGCCGGCCCAACCGTCGAAGCGCCCGTCATGGCCGCCCCCGAACTCGACAGCCGGCCCCTGACCCACTGGTCATTCGATGATTTGAGCGGGCGGGAGCGGCATATGAGCGAGTGGGCCGGCGACCTCGTCGTGGTCAATTTTTGGGCCACTTGGTGCGCGCCTTGCCGCAAGGAAATCCCCGGATTCATAACGCTCCAGGAACGCTACGCGGGCGAGCGGGTGCAATTTGTCGGCATCGCGCTCGATCAGTTGGACGCCGTGCGCGGCTATGCCGAGGAGGAAGGGATCAATTACCCGCTTTTGATTGGCGAGGAGGCGGTCTTCCAGTACATGCGAGCGCTGGGCAACACGATCGGGGCCCTGCCATTCTCCGCCATCATCGGCCGCGACGGCCGAGTGCTGACGACCCACCAGGGAGAATGGGCCCGCGACGCCGTCGACGGCGCTATCCGCGAGGCATTGTAAGACGCCGCTGTAGCGCACGCGCCGTTCAGGCCCCGGAGGCGGCATCGCTGGTCGGATGAAAATGTGGAAACTAGCAGGTATCAGCCCCGAACTCGTTGCTATTTGCGGCGAAAACGTGCTAATTTCAACGTAACAGAAAAATCTCGATCCATCCTGTCGATGCACGTGAATGGCGCATATTCTCCTGATCAACGGTCCCAATCTCAACCTCCTCGGAGAACGCGAACCGGAGACCTATGGACACACGCGTTTGAGCGAGATCGAAGCTTCGCTGGCCGACAAAGCGGCAGCCTCAGGCGCGGAACTACGTGCCGTCCAGAGTAATGCCGAGCACGAGATCATCGAGGCGATCCACGCGGCGAAAGGGCAGGATGTCGACTTTATCATCATCAATCCCGGCGCTTTGACGCACACGAGTATCGCCTTGCGCGACGCCTTGCTCGGCGTCGCCATACCGTTTATCGAAGTGCATTTGTCGAACGTTCATGCGCGGGAGTCCTTTAGGCAGCACTCTTTCCTTTCGGATGTCGCCGAAGGCGTCATCTCGGGGCTCGGCGCTCAGGGTTATGAGTTCGCGTTGCGGGCGGCACTCAAAGCGCTGCGACCGATCTAGCCGCGGGCCGCGAACGTTAGCCAACTGCAACCTGTTATCTAGATCGACAGCGAACGGAAACCAACGATGGATATCCGAAAAGTCAAAAAACTGATCGAATTGCTCGAAGAATCCGGTATCGCCGAAATCGAGATCAAAGAAGGCGAGGAATCCGTCCGCATCAGCCGGGCCGGCAGCGTTGCGCCAACCGTCAGTACGCCAGCGGCAGTGGCGGTCGCGCCGGTATCGGTGCCGGAGGCTGTATCGACGCCGAAGGCGGAACCCGTAAATCGCGAAGCGGACCCGGGCGCCCAAGGCGGGTACGTCGTCGTGGCGCCTATGGTAGGCACTTTTTACGATGCGCCCTCGCCCGAGAGCGAACCTTTCGTGCGCGTCGGCCAGGCGATCAGCGAAGGCGCGCCGCTGTGTATCATCGAGGCGATGAAGATCATGAATCCGATCGAGGCAGATCGCGCCGGGACGATCACAGCGGTCCTAGTAGACAGCGGCGACCCGGTGGAATACGAGCAGCCGTTGTTCGTGATCGATTGAACCAGCCCGCGTCCGCTCATGTTGGATAAAGTCGTTATCGCCAACCGCGGTGAAATTGCGCTGCGGATCCTGCGCGCTTGTCGTGAATTGGGCATCAAAACAGTGGCGGTCCATTCTTCGGCTGATCGCGATCTCAAGCATGTCCGCCTGGCCGACGAGTCCGTCTGTATCGGGCCGCCGATCCCGGCGGAAAGCTATCTGAATGTCCCGGCCATCCTCAGCGCGGCGGAAGTTACCGATGCCGTTGCGATTCATCCGGGTTACGGGTTCTTGTCCGAAAACGCCGACTTCGCGGAACGGGTGGAGCGAAGCGGTTTCATTTTTATTGGACCGAAACCGGAAACGATCGGCTTGATGGGGGACAAGCTCTCGGCGATCAAGGCCATGAAAGCAGTCGGGATCCCATGCGTTCCCGGGTCCGAAGCAGCGCTGGACGACGACATGCAGTCCAATATGAAGGTCGCACGCGCGATCGGGTATCCCGTGATCCTGAAAGCCGCGGGCGGCGGCGGCGGGCGCGGTATGCGCGTAGTTCACGGCGAAGCCGCGTTGTCGGGCGCGATCGGATTGACGCGGCGCGAAGCGTTGGCGGCGTTTCAGAACGACGCCGTCTATGTGGAAAAATTCCTGGAACACCCGCGGCACATCGAAATCCAGGTGCTGGCCGACGGGAGCGGCAACGTAGTGCATCTCGGGGAGCGCGATTGTTCTATGCAGCGTCGGCACCAAAAAGTCATCGAGGAAGCGCCGGCGCCGGGGATTGACGACCAAACGCGGAAGTTGATGGGCGAGCGCTGCGTCGAAGCTTGCCGGGCTATTGGTTACCGTGGCGCCGGCACTTTCGAATTTCTCTACCAGGACGGCGAATTCTATTTCATCGAAATGAATACGCGGGTGCAGGTCGAGCATCCGGTAACGGAAATGGTCACCGGCATCGATATTGTCAAGGAGCAGTTGTCCATAGCGGCGGGCAAGACGCTGTCGTTCACCCAGGCTGACGTCGCGCTGCGCGGCCACGCTATTGAATGCCGAATCAACGCCGAAGACCCCGTGTCGTTTCGTCCGTCCCCCGGGACCGTGCAATTATTTCATCCGCCCGGCGGGCCGGGGATCCGTATCGATTCCCATCTCTACGACGGCTACACGGTGCCCCCTTATTATGATTCTCTTATTGCCAAACTGATCGCCCACGCCGAGTCGCGCGAAGCTGCATTCGCACGCATGTCGAACGCACTGATGGAAATCGTGATAGAAGGCATCGAGACGAATCTCCCGCTGCACCGCGACCTCATTCACGATGCGGCTTTTGCCGCGGGCGGAACCGATATTCATTATCTCGAGCACAAGCTCGCCTGACCCGATTCCTCCTTTCGCCGATGAGTGATGCCTGGCTGACGTACACTTGCCGAGTGCGCGAAACGGACGTACCGGCGGTTGAAGCGTGCCTGGAAGAAACCGGCGCTCAGGCGATCACGTGCTGTTCCGGCGCGGACGATTCGCTGATCGTAGAGACGCCCGACGCTAGCCAGCGCCTGTGGCCCGTATGCGACGTCTCGGGTCTATTTGAACTCGACGCGGACATCGTCGCACTCGAGCGGTGCTTCAGCGCGCGCGCGGTCGTGCCCTTGCAGGCGCGTACAACGACCCTGCACGCGCGTGATTGGCACGAGTCATGGCGCCAGCAATTCGAGCCGCAACTTTTCGGCGGCCGCCTGTGGGTGTGCCCGACGTGGGAGGCTCCACCGCCGGCCGCGAAATGTGTGATCCGACTGGATCCCGGGATGGCGTTCGGTACCGGTCATCACGCGACAACCGCCCTATGCTTGAGTTGGTTGGCCGAGAGCACGGCGGTTGCCGGTGCGAAGGTCCTAGACTACGGCTGCGGCTCCGGGATCCTGGCGCTGGCGGCGGCAACACTCGGGGCGGCCGAAATCACGGCCGTCGATATCGATCCGGCGGCCCGTGCTGTGTGTCTCGACAACGCGGCGCTCAATACGAGCAGGAGCATTCTCGTCGCCGCCCCGGAGGCGGTTGCCGGTCGCCGCTACGATCTGATCGTGGCCAATATTTTGTTGGAGCCCCTAGTCGAGCTGGCCGAGCGATTTGCCGGGCTGCTGCGCGTGGGTGGTTCGATCGTACTCTCAGGGGTATTGCAGGAACAGACCGATCACCTCTTGGCGGCCTACGCAGGCGCGTTTAAGATGGAAACTCGGCGACAGCAAGGGGAGTGGGCGCTGGTCGCTGGCGTTCGCGAGCGTTTTTGAGAGCCGCCGGATCGGAGATGGCCAAGTGCTAACCCAATGTCCGAAGTGTGAAACGATTTATCGCCTAGGCGCAGCCGATTTGGCTGCAGCGCAGGGTTTCGTCGAGTGCGGCGAATGTGGCGACCAGTTTAATGCGCTCGAGCGGATCGCGGATGAACCGACGTTCTCCACGGAACAGAAACCGGAACGCGACCCAGCCGCCGTCGGGAACCCCGCCGATGTCCGCGCTCCCAGCGGCCCCGCATTCGTCCTGCTCGAATCCGAAGCCCTTGCCGAAACGGGCGCCGATGTTCCCGTGAGCGAGGAAGACACCGTTATCGACCTCGAACCGGCAGTCTCGCAATCCGAACAGGGCACGTTGTTCGATCTATCATCGCCGGCGCATGCCGAAGAGGAAACGATCTTCGAGGTCGCGCCGGCGGCGGCGACGGTTAAGCAAACGCCGATCGATGTCGGCGTCGCCGAATTAGCCGCCAACGTTACGGCCGAAATCGCTTCTCCGCAGACAAGCGCCCCGCAGCCGGCTGTAGACAGCGACCAAGCCGGAACGCCCACACAGCGGTTGAGTGAATCCGAACACGCCATCCTGTTTACCGATCCGCGTACGGACTTCGAGGACGAGGCAGAGGACGAAATAGAAAGCCTCGATAACGACGACGTCCCGGCCATCCTGCAAGAGGAGGTGAAGGCGCTTGGCCGACCGCCGCGCCGATCCTTAAGCGTGTTCTGGGGGTCGCTCACGTTGGTGTTCATCGCTGGGCTCGGCCTCCAAGCCGGATGGGTATTTCGCGCGCAAATCATCACCGCGCTACCCGACGCCCGGCCCGTCTATGCGGCCGTGTGCGAACGCCTCGGCTGCAGCTACGAACCGATCGGCGTGCCGGGGACGATAGAATTGTTATCGCGGGACGTGCGCGATCATCCCCAATACCTCGAGACTTTACTGGTCAATGCAACGCTCATCAGCCGCTCGGATACGACGACCGCTTTCCCGGTCATTCAGCTCGGCCTCTACGGACAGACTGGCGAGGCGATCGGGGTCAGGCGTTTTGAGCCCATCGAATATTTGGATAAGAGCATCGAGCTTGCGGCGGGCATGCCGCCGAACCGTCCCGTATACATCGTGATGGAAATCGGTGGCGTCGGCAATCGCGCGGTTAGTTTCGAGTTCACCTTTCTCTAAACACATGAGCGTAAACATGGGACGCTCAGTGGCTTCGCTTAGCGGTACGCGCATACACCCCCTCCCTGTCCCTCCCCCTCGATTTGAGGGGGAGGGAACCTTACCGCGACCCAGAGTGTTTCATTTTTGGGCACATCAATTTAGTCTGCCGCCGGCCCGCGCGTCGTTTGAATGACCGCCAGATCTTCCCTCCCCGGAAAGGTAAGGGGCGCGCCATTGGCCAGCCGGAGCACAGCTGGAACCGGCGGAACATTTGCGCAATTTCCGGCTAATCCGAGACATTTACTCACCGGGCCTTTCGTCGGTTCTTGATTGTGGCTATCATCCAGTGCGTGGTGGGATGAAATAGAGTTCGAGTGATCGACCGAACGCGTGCCACCTGCTGCCGCATGTTGGCGGCGACTATCGGGGAATTCCTTAATGCTTCTTCATGTTCGATGGGCCGAACACCCGTCACCGGGATAGTTCCCTCTGAGAACAATGATTTTAGTTAGTTAATGACGCAATGTTCCGGCTAGGAAGTTTTCGATTCGATCGGCCGATAAGCGTGGCGCCTATGGCTGGTGTCAGCGACCGCGTATTTCGAAACCTCTGTCGGCTTCACGGCGCCGACTACGCGGTCTCAGAAATGGTCTGGAGCGATCCGCGGCTACGCGGGACGGACAAAACGCGTTGCCGCTTGGATCACCGCGGTGCCTCCGGGATCCGGATCGTACAGATAGCGGGCGCCGATCCCGCGCTGCTTGCCGACACCGCGCGTTACTGCGTGGACCAGGGCGCGCAAGTGATCGACGTGAACATGGGCTGCCCGGTGAAGAAAGTCTGCGGCAAGCGTGCCGGGTCTGCGCTGATGCGAGACGAGGGTCTCGTGGCGGCGCTGCTCACCGCCGTGGTTGAGGCGGTACCTGTTCCCGTTACCTTGAAGATGCGGACCGGGTGGTCGCCGGGGCATCGTAACGCGCCGATCATCGCCCGGATGGCGGAAGCGATCGGTGTCCAACTGTTAACGATCCATGGACGCACGCGCAGCTGTGGTTACGACCAGCGCGCGGAATACCAAACCGTGGCGCGCGTAAAAAAAGAGGTCGCGATTCCGGTAATCGCCAATGGCGACATTCGCACAGCCGACGACGCTCGGCGGGTGCTCGCCGTTACTGGCTGCGATGGCCTTATGATTGGCCGTGCCGCGCACGGTGCGCCCTGGGTCTTCACGCAAATAAAGGCGGCGCTGCGCGGCGATGACATTCCGGCGCTTCCTGCAACCGACCAAATCGGCGCGACGATGGGCCAACACGTTCGGGCTCTCTACGAGTTGTACGGCGAGGACACCGGTGCGCGCGTCGCGCGCAAGCACGTCGGTTGGTACGCCCGGCATTTTCGGGACGGAACAAACTTTCGAAATGTGTTCAACCGCATCGAGACGGCACAGGCGCAATTAGCCTACATCGACAATTACGAATATGACCTACAAGGAGCGCTGGCCGCATGATCGCGAGAACCGGCACCAGGCAAGCGAGAGCGGCGAGCCGTAAGCACAACGCGAAGGAAGACAAACCGCTTGCAGAACATGTCCGAGACTCGCTCGAACGCTATTTCGATGAGCTGAACGGACAGTCACCCGGTCAGCTCTATGACCTCGTCCTGTCGGAAGTGGAACAACCGCTGCTGGAAGTCGTTATGGCCGAGACCCGCGGTAACGTTTCGAAGGCGGCGGCTTTTCTTGGCTTGAATCGCGCGACGCTGCGTAAGAAGCTGCAGAAATACGGTCTCAACGATTAACCGGCGGGTATCGGAAAGGCGATGGGGAAAATTAAAACTGCGCTTATTAGCGTCTCGGACAAACGAGGTGTTGCTGAGCTGGCAGGTGAACTAACGGCGCTCGGTGTCGAGATCCTGTCGACGGGCGGTACGGCAAAACTATTGCGTGGTGCCGCTATACCGGTGACCGACGTCGCCGACTACACCGGGTCGCCCGAAATGATGGACGGGCGGGTAAAGACCCTGCATCCTAAAATTCACGGCGGGATCCTCGGGCGGCGGGGCCAAGACGATCGAGTCATGACCGAACATGGCATAAAACCCATCGATCTCGTCGTCGTCAATCTCTACCCGTTCGAACAGGCGATTGCGAAACCGGGCTGTACGCTGGCGGAGGGAATAGAGAATATCGACATCGGCGGGCCAACGATGGTGCGCGCTGCGGCTAAAAATTACAGCGACGTGGGCGTCGTCGTCGACCCGGCCGATTACGACGGTGTCATCGAGGCAATAAAGGCCGGCGAGGGGACGATCGACGAAGCGCAACGTTTCGCTCTCGCCGTCAAAGCATTTGCCCATAGCGCGGACTACGACACCGCTATAAGCGCCTATCTTGAAGGGCAAACTGCCACGGCGAAATTTCCCGAGCGCGTGTCCTTACGGCTGCGGAAGAAGCAAGACCTGCGCTACGGCGAAAACCCGCATCAAGGAGCGGGGTTTTACCTTGAGGCCGACCCGCCCGCCGGCAGTATCGGGGCGGCCCAGCAGTTGCAGGGCAAAGCGCTCTCCTACAATAACATCGCTGATGCGGATGCGGCGATCGAGTGCGTCTGGGCCTTCGACGCGCCGGCGTGCTGCATCGTCAAACACGCCAACCCCTGCGGCGTAGCCGAAGCGGCTTCCATCGCCGAGGCGTACGAACTCGCCTATGCGACCGATCCGACGTCGGCGTTTGGCGGGATTATCACCTTTAATCGGGAGCTCGACGCCGATACCGCACAGCGCATCACCGAGCGGCAGTTCGTCGAGGTCATCGCGGCCCCATCGGTGTCGCAGGCAGCGCGCGAGGTTTGCTCCAGCAAAAGCAATTTGAGGCTCCTCGTCATTGGCCAGCGCGCGCTGCAACCAGTCGCCCAACGGGACTACAAACGTGTGACCGGCGGTATGCTCATTCAGAATCGGGATCCGTTCCGGCACACGTTTGCCGACGGCGACTTGCAGGTCGTCAGCCAGCGCGCGCCGAGTGAACAAGAGATGCGCGACCTCTTGTTCGCCTGGCGCGTTGCCAAGTGTGTGAAATCGAATGCCATCGTCTACGCTAAGGGCGGTCGGACAATCGGGGTCGGCGCAGGCCAGATGAGTCGAGTTTATAGCGCGCGCATCGCCGCGATCAAAGCGGCCGACGAAGGGTTGGAGGTGGCCGGATCGGTGATGGCTTCTGATGCGTTTTTTCCATTTCGCGACGGCATCGATTCGGCGGCCGAGGTGGGTATCGCGGCCGTGATTCAGCCCGGCGGTTCCATGCGTGACGCCGAGGTCATCGGTGCCAGCGACGAGCACGGCATGGCCATGGTCTTCACCGGCATGCGTCACTTCCGCCACTGAGAAACCAGATGCGCGTATTGATCGTCGGCGGCGGTGGAAGGGAGCACGCGCTCGCATGGAAGGTCGCCCAATCGCCGCGCGTCGAGCAGGTTTACTGCGCTCCCGGCAACGCCGGTACCGCGGCAGAAACGAAGGTGGACAATGTCGCTATCGGCGCCGCCGACGTAAGCGCGATGGTTTCGTTCGCGCGCGAAACAAAAATCGACCTCACCATTATCGGACCCGAAGCGCCCTTGGTAGCCGGCATAGTCGACGTGTTCGCCGCAGCCGGTCTGCGCTGTTTCGGCCCGCGGCGCGAAGCGGCCGCACTCGAAGGCTCCAAGGCGTACATGAAGGATTTCCTCAAGCGGCACCGGATCCCTACCGCCGCCTTCGAGAGCTTCGACGATTTGCAAAATGCCAGCTCGTATATCAAGCGCCAAGCGACTCCCATTGTCGTCAAGGCCGATGGCTTGGCCGCCGGCAAAGGAGTCGTTATTGCACAAACGCAGGCCGAAGCGATCGAGGCGGCGCGGGCCATGTTATCCGGCGACGCTTTCGGCAACGCCGGGCGGCGTATTGTAGTCGAAGAGTTTCTCGTCGGCGAAGAAGCGAGCTTTATCGTCATGACCGACGGCGAGCAGATCATCCCGTTTGCATCGTCTCAGGATCACAAGGCGCGGGACGAGGGCGACAAGGGCCCGAACACCGGTGGGATGGGGGCCTATACGCCGGCACCGATCGTCGACGCCGCCCTGCACAAGCGGATCATCGAGACGATCATTAAACCGACCCTCGCCGGAATGGCGCGTGACCAGCGGCCCTACCAGGGTTTTTTGTATGCCGGCCTGATGATGGGCCGCGACGGGGCGCCCAGGGTACTCGAATACAACTGCCGCTTCGGCGACCCGGAAACTCAGCCGATCATGATGCGTCTCCGCTCCGATCTGGCCGCGGCGTGCCTCGCGGTACTCGAAGGCGGTGCCGCGGAAGTGGAACTGGAATGGGACCCGCGCGTCGCACTCGGCGTAGTCGTCGCGTCGGGCGGATATCCGGGGACCTACGAAAAAGGCCACCCGATCGCCGGGCTGAACCGCAGCGGCGTTGCGGATACCTATGTTTTCCACGCGGGTACCGCGTTACACGACGGCGACGTCGTTACCGCCGGCGGCCGGGTGCTGTGCGCCGTAGGCCTCGGTCACTCGGTCGCCGAGGCACAAGCGGCCGCGTATGCCCGGACCGATGAGATATCGTTCCAAGGCGCATTCTGCCGCCGAGACATCGGTTATCGAGCAGTGGCGCGGGAGACCTGATCGCCTACCTTGCAGCTTTCATGAAGGGCAAGGTATTCTGCGGAGTTTGGCCCAGATGGTTGGATGAATACCCGTACCCGAACAAGCATAGCCGGCGGCGCGTTTGGAGGGCTTTGTTCGAGATCCCCAGTCAAATTTTCCGTGAAACTGTTCCGAAACTGCCTTCGCGAAGTATGCGGTTTCGGGAACCTCTGATCCATTCATGGAACGTCGCCTTGTGCCTAAAATCGTCCCGGTCTGCGTTGCCGCGCTTGCCAATAATCTCTGCTATTACCTACGCGAGGCGCCTTGACCTGAACAATTTTGGGCTGCAACTCGACTCTCCTAGAATTAATCGGAGGTTCCTTAGGGAACTTCTGAATAAGTCATCGATCTGGTCGGTAGGCAAACGG
>CAZFZX010000112.1:0-15109 GCA_964523765.1 uncultured Enterobacteriaceae bacterium | reverse complement strand
AGTCGAACGTTACTCTAACGTCATGCACATCTCATCGAACATCGAAGGCCGGCTAGCACCAGGCAGAGATGCGATTGACGTGTTGCGCGCCACCCTTCCGGTCGGAACACTTTCTGGAGCACCGAAGATCCGCGCGATGGAGATCATCGACGAGCTGGAGCCGGTCAAGCGAGGCGTCTACGGCGGCGCTGTCGGATACGTTTCGTGGAACGGCAACATGGATACCGCGATCGCGATACGCACTGCCATCGTCAAAGGTCGCAAATTGTTCATTCAAGCTGGTTGCGGCGTCGTTGCCGACTCTGTTCCAGAACTCGAATGGGAAGAGACCTTGAATAAGGGCCGGGCGATGTTCCGGGCGGTAGAAATGGCAGAGCGTGGGCTACGGAATGATTCTGAAAAGCCCTAATACGGGCGTCTGCTCGACGCGCTAGTCGATCACCACCGCGACCATTCCGGCGTCGAGTCCTTCCTCGCCTTCACTGACGTTAACCGCCGATACGGTTCCGTCCGCGGGCGCCTCGTGCGGCACTTCCATCTTCATCACTTCCATAATGAACAAGGTATCCCCGGCCTTGACCTCATCGCCGGGTTTTACCATCACTTTCCACATATTGCCCGCGGTCTGCAATTCGACTTCGTGCGACATTTCGCCCCCTCAAGTAATATTTGTTTCGCTACAAAGCGCGGTGATTTCCCGCGCTTTTCGTTGTGCCTCTTCGACCGATATCGCCTCGAACCGGTAACGTTCGCTGGGTTTGGACTGCCCCAGTTTCCAAAACGCGCATTGCGGCACCGTATAGGGGTTGATAAAACCGCCGCCGCTTGGACCGTCGCTGACGAGGATAATCGGCGTTTGACCGGCGAGATTGATCGCGCCAACCGGGTAACCCTGGTCGATGATGTTCGCCGGGTCCGATCCATTCTCGGGCCTCTTATTATAGGCTTTCTCGGTAAACGTCCAATCCGGCCCCTCGAGTCGAAACCCCGAGCGATCGCTCTTGGCCGATAGTTTCCACTCGGTCGACAAAAAGCGCTCGTGCCCGGCTTCGTCTATCCAGTCATCGTTAGGGCCCCGTACTATTTCTATCTGCCACAGCTTGTCGGTCGCGAACTGCGGACGGGCGGTTTCGACTACCTTGCGTCCGGGTATTCCCTTTGCGGCGGCGACGGGAACGACCTGCTCGGCCTGGATCGCGTGTCCGCCCACACCGCCGACTCCCGCCTTATGAAACGTCGACCGGGAACCCAAATATCCCTCGCAATCGATCCCCCCCGCGATCCCTAAGTAACCACGCGAGCCGGTCTTGGCGTAGGCCATTTCCAGGACCTGGCCGGCGCTGACGGCGACACTCTCCCATGCGGGTATCGGCGCCCCGTCGACCTTCGCCTGCATGTCGGCGCCGGTGACCGCGATCACGGAGTCCCGCTGAAAACGCAACGTCGGACCGATGAACTGGCATTCCAGGCCCGCGGCGCCGGGTTCGTTGCCGACGAGAACGTTCGCGAGTCTGAACGACCAGGAATCCATCGCGCCCGACCAGGGAAATCCGAGATTCAGATATCCGATACGACCGGGGTAATCCTGTACGCTCGTTTCCAGGCCCGGTTTGATTACTTCAAACATTCGACAATCCTCGTCAAAACCTCTTAGTGGTATCCAGTTGCTCGGCCCACGCTTTGTAACGGTTCAAAGACACCCGCTGATACCCCGTAATATTCATCTCATAAGTACCTTCATCCACCTTGCGTTCGATCTCGTCGAATTCTTCGACCGAGCACGGAACGAATTTCAGCCGGTCGGTCGGCTGCAACAGCCAACGTTGCGACTCGAACTGCGGGAGTCTTTGCCGCGCATCCCAGATCGGCACCGGCGTACGGGCGAAGATCTGGTAACCACCCGGACCGTCGACCGGATAGATCGCCGATGCTCCTCCACCCATGCCGATCGTTCCCCGCGGGGTAAACGTGCGCGGCGGATTGTATTTTGGCGCGGTTAAGCGGCAACGCGGGTCCAGCGGCATCAGAAACGGTGTTCCCGGCCAGAAACCGAGCGCGGCACACCAATACTCCGTACCAGAGTGAACTCTGACGAACTGCGCGACGTCGTCCAATCCGTTCAATTGTGCAATGAATTCGGGGTCGGGCTGCTTGTCGGGGTTGATCTTTTCCCGGTACTCCCGCATCGCGTCCGCCGTCCACGGATCGAGATATACGGCCGGCATGTATAACAGCCGGCTATCGACCTCCACGTCACCCCCGCGCCCGAACGATTTCGCCAGCGCGAGTAGCTCTTTTTGCAGGTCCTCGAAACTGATGTCATCGGGTTCATAATGAACGATCAGCGACGCGAAAAACGGTGCCATTTCGACCACGCCTTTGATTTTCTGCTCTTCCGCCGCGCGGGCGAGGCCCTGGGAGAAAAAATTGAGCTCGAGGCTCAATTCGTCCCCAAATTCAATGAGCATGAATCTGTCGCCGCCCGGCGCGCACCTGGGCTCATCGTAAATCATGTCTTTTTTCCTTACTGTATCCCGTCAAACGGCCCATTAAACAATCAGGTCGGCTTTATAGGTGTCGATAAAACCCGTAAAAACGTCGCCGTTGCGAAAATGCGGATGCGCCACTACTTGCTCCAGAAATGATACGTTGTTGGCTATACCTTCGATCTTTATACCTGCGAGCGTTTTCGCCATTAACTCCAAGGCCGCTTCGCGAGACTCCCCACCACATATCAACTTCGCTATCATCGGATCGTAGTACGGCGTGATGACGTCACCCTCCGACACGCCAGTGTCGATCCGCACCCTATCGGTCGTCGGCGGCAGGATCAAGGCGTCGAGGGTACCGGGCGACGGCAAAAACATTTTGGCGGGATTTTCAGCATACAGGCGGCATTCGATCGCGTGACCGGCGCGTTTGATCGAATCTTGTGTTAACGCCGAAAGATCTTCGCCGCGCGCCTGTTGGATTTGAAGTGCGACGAGGTCCACATTTGCCGTCATTTCAGTAACCGGATGTTCGACTTGAATCCGGGTATTCATCTCGAGGAAGAAAAAATCGTTCGTTGCGGCATCGACGATGAATTCGGCGGTCCCGGCGCCCTCGTAATTCTGACTCTCGGCCAGTGCAACGGCTGCGGCGGCCATTCGGTCCCGCAGATCCGTCAACAAATTGCAGGCAGGAGACTCCTCGATCACTTTTTGGAAGCGGCGTTGAATCGAACATTCACGCTCGTAGAAGTGTACCGCGCGGCCAGCGCCAAAACCGAAGAGCTGGATCTCTATGTGCCGAGCCTTCGGGACATAACGTTCCAGGAACACCGTGCCGTCGCCGAACGAACGCTCAGCCATGGTCTGAGTCGACTCGACAATTTTTTCCAACTGGTCAGCCTTTTCCGCGACACGCATGCCGATGCCGCCCCCGCCTGCCGAAGCCTTGACCAACAGCGGGTAACCGACGGTCGCCCCCGCGGCGAGCAAGCCGTCGTGCTCGCCGACGGCAAAGCGCCGACTACCTTTCAAAACGGGAACACCGGCAGCTTCGGCGATATCGCGAGCACGTTGCTTGTCGCCCATGGCCACGATCTGCTCAGGGGTCGGCCCGATCCACGTTAATCCAGATTCGGTAACGCGCTCGGCAAAATGCGAACTCTCCGCGAGAAAACCGTAACCGGGATGAATCGCTTGTGCCCCGGTCTTATGGGCGGCCGCGAGGACCCGGTCGGTACTCAGATAGCTTTCGGTTGCTTTCGCGGGCCCGAGGAGGAATGATTCATCGGCCTGCTTGACATGAAGCGCCCGAGCATCGGCCTCCGAATAAACAGCGACCGTTGCTATGCCCAGAGACTTCGCGCTACGGATCACCCGGCACGCAATTTCGCCGCGATTCGCGACGAGCAGTTTATTCATTGTTTTGACTTTGCCGCTCCCGACAACATCTAAAATCCTTGCTTCACCGTCGGCGAAAGCCGGTATTCTAAGCATAACTTAGCGTCGGTGTCCCGCATCGGCCACCGTCTGCAGTCGATAATCTTAGCAACGGTTCAAGCTGCGGCGCTACGCGATTCCAGACTTCGCCGCATCAGCACTCGGACGCACAGGCCGGGATCATTATCATCCAGGGAGATCGTTGCGCCATGATAGGCGCATATCGCGTTCACCATGCTCAACCCGAGGCCGCTACCTTCCGTGTCGCGGGCCTGCCGTCCACGATAAAAGCGTTCGAAAATCCGTGTGCGATTTTCCCCTTTGATCCCGATGCCGCGGTCGGAGACTGATAATGTCGCGTAATCGTGATCGCGCGTGAGTTCAATATCGACGTGGCATCCCGCCGGAGAAAATTTGATGGCGTTATCGAGTAGGTTACAAATTGCCTGCAACAGCAATTCTCGCTCCCCTCGAACGGCGACCGGCGCCGCCGACTCCAACCGCAGCGAAATTCCGCGAGCGTCGGCAACAGGCTGATAGTAATCGACCGCCGCGACAACGACGGATCGCAAGTCGACTCGCCCGAGGCTTTTGCCGGGCCCGGAGGCTTCAAGCTTAGCGATCCGCAGTAACGCGTTGAAGGTCGCCAGCAAGCGGTCCACCTCCGCGACACAGCTCTCGATCGAATCTGTCGCCATTCGATTCTCCGCATGCCCGGCCAGCAGTGCCGACAAGCGGTTGCGAAGCCGTGACAGCGGTGTCCTCAAGTCATGCGCGATGTTGTCGCTGACGTGTTCGATACCGTTCAACAATTGCTGAATTTCGTCCAACATCGCGTTGAGTCTCAACGCCAACTCGTCGAGGTCGTCTCCGTTTCCGACAATCGGGACACGCCGTGCGAAGTTCCCTTTCATCACTTCCCGGCTGGTTTCGTTGATCGTATCCAGTCGACGACCGACGCGGCGAGAAAAAGACAGGGCGGCGACGATTCCGACGATTGTCGCGATGCCCATACCCCATACCAGGGCCCGTTCGATGAGGCTTTTCATCTCGAGCAGGTTCCTTATGTCGCGGCCCACGAGCAGATTGACGCCGCCACGCAAAAGGAAAGGTCGCGTTCGGGCTCGAGTCTTGTGACCGCTCGAGCGCTCGGTCAAACCGAACTCGATCCATCCGGCTTGATCAGGGGGGGCGTCGGGCCAGGCCGAAATGTTACCCACCACCGGCGCGCGTGCACTATCGGTGACGAGATAAATCGACGAGCGCACCGGGTCTCGTTCTATTCTGGATTCGATCGTAGTGATCAATCCGCGTAGCCCGTCCCGCCGATAGATCTCCGCTAGACCTTCGATGTCCGTCTCGATCAACACATTCGTTTGCCGGTCCATGAAACCGACCGTAGACCAGAATACGAATCCGCCCATAAAACCTACGGTACTGAGCAGGATTAGAGCGAATACCGCAGACACCTTGAAGATGGTCGAACGACTTAAGTCACCCAGCTTGCGCAAGACGATAGCCCTCCCCGCGAACCGTGTGCAGCAACGGAATGGGAAAATCCGCGTCAAGTTTGTTGCGTAGGCGACTGATTTGGACATCGACGACGTTGGTTTGCGGATCAAATCGGAGGTCCCATACTGCTTCCAACAACATCGCGCGCGTAACGACTTGACCCGAATGCCGAGCAAGATATTCGAGCAACTTGAATTCGCGGGGTTGCAGGCGGATATGCCGTCCGGCGCGGTAAACGCGCTGCGAAAGAAGGTCGATCTTGAGTTCGCCGACCTTGAGCTCGGTTACGCCCGAAAGAGAGCGCGATCGTCGGCGCAGCACTTCGATGCGCGCAACCAATTCAACGATATCGAACGGCTTCACCAAGTAGTCATCGCCGCCGGCCTGCAGCCCTTCCACGCGATGCTTGACATCTCCCAGAGCCGATAAGACCAGTACCGGGGCCGGCGACCCACGCCCGCGGATATCTTCGATGAAGGAGAGACCGTCTCCGTCTGGTAGCATCCGATCCAAAATGACGATGTCGATTTTTCCATTTCCCATCGCGCGGAGACCCTGCGCAACGCTTATGCAAACGGTCACTTCAAATCCACGCTGAGTTAGTTCGGAGCGCAGATACTCGCGCAACTCGACGTCATCCTCGACGATCAATAGATTCACCATACCTACCTTGCAACGTTGAACGGCAGCGTGTTAGAGCGCTGCAAATGGAAAAATATCCCGAAAGCTCAAGACCATCGCGATCCGGCAACCGCGTAATCGACGAGCCGGACGCATATTTCGGCCCGGGCGGTCGGCTGGTATACTCTGCCGGGTCGACAAAACCTGCAAACGTCCCACACCGAACATGTATCGTCGCGCCGAGGAGCGAATCAACAGACTGTCTGTGGCCGGCGACGAAATCTTGTTGCAAAACGGCGGCAAGGGGCTAGAAAAGGAGAGCTTGCGCATCTCCCGTGACGGTTCCGTAGCAACGACCGCCCATCCGAGAACCTGGGGATCACCGCTTACCCACCCGTACATTACCACCGATTATTCGGAAGCACTGACCGAATTGGTGACGCCTACTTACACCGCAATCGAAGACGCGACCCAATTCCTCGACGACATCCATCAGTATCTGTTCGAAAGCCTGGATGCCGACGAGTTGCTGTGGGCGGCGAGCATGCCCTGTGCGGTCGGAGACGATCAGGCGATCCCTATCGCTGACTACGGCACTTCGAATATCGGGCGAATGAAACATATTTATCGTGTCGGCCTGGACTATCGCTACGGCCGCCGCATGCAGGCGATTGCTGGCGTGCATTTCAATTATTCCTTGCCTTCCGATTTCTGGCCGGTGTATCAAGAAGAGGAAGAAGACGCCGGGCCGCTGCGGGACTTCGTGGACGAGCACTATTTCGGATTGATCCGGAATTTTCACCGATTCGGCTGGCTGGTACCATTTTTGTTCGGTAATTCGCCGGCGGTCTGCAAATCCTTCCTCGCAGGTCGGACAACTCGCTTCAAAGCGCTCGATTACGGCACTCAATATCTGCCTTTCGCGACTTCGTTGCGTATGAGCGACATCGGTTACAAAAACAAGAATCAGTCGGCTCTCGCAATTTCCTATGACAGTCTCGATAAGTATGTCGACAGCCTCCGCGCCGCGATAGAAACGCCCTACCCCGAATATGAAGCAATTGGGATCAAGGACGGTGACGAGTACGTACAACTCAATACGAACGTGCTGCAAATCGAGAATGAGTATTACAGCTTCGTACGACCGAAACGGGTGACACAACCCGGAGAGAAGCCGACCGTCGGCTTGGGCGAACGTGGCGTCGAATATGTGGAAATACGAGCGTTGGATGTCAACGCCTTCGAACCGAACGGGGTGGACCTGGAAGAACTGAGATTTCTTGAGGCATTTCTCATATTCTGCCTGTTGGAACACAGCCCCTCGATCTCCGAGGCCGAACAGAGAACGATTCAATACAATGAATTGACCGTAGCGCTCCGCGGACGGGAACCGGGATTGCATTTACAGTTCAAGAACTCTACAAAACCGTTGACGGATTGGGCGGAAGAAATCCTGGATGGCGTCGAGGTGATCTGTGCGGCTCTCGACTCTGGCCGCCCGGAACCTGTCTACAAGCGTGCTGTGGAGCAGCAGCGTGCGAGGTTAAAGGATTTCGACCTACTACCCTCGGCACGGATCCTGGCGGCTATGCGCGACACGGGGCAGCCGTTCGCAAAGTACACGTTCGCTTTATCCGAAGACCACGAGCGGTATTTCCGGGGTCGTCGCCTGGATGAGGCTAAAGCCGCCGAGTTCCGCGCGCTCGCCGCGGCGTCCATTCAGCGGCAGCAGGAAATGGAGGGCGGCGACGAGATACGGCTGGAGGAGTTCCTGCGGCGGTATTTCGATGAAACGTTGGGTAACGATGGATAACAATTGAACTCTTCACGACCGAACGGAACCAAATAGCATCATACCAATGGGAGTCGCCAATGAATCGCCGTGGAATCCTGGCCGGGATAGCCGGATCGGTCGTACTGCCGCTGGTCTCGCTCAAGGTGCGGCGGGCGGTGGCCGCGACAGAAAAGGCTTCCGTAAAAATGATCCGAACGCGGTGGAGGGACTTCCTTGCGGCGTCTGCGACCGTCGCCGGTGACGCGACGCCACTGAACCGCGCGCCGGAAGAATGGCGCGAGGAATTGCCGCACGACGCGTTCATCGTACTATTCGAGGACGGGACGGAAAGGCCGTTCTCGAGCATTCTCAACGACGAAAAGCGTCCGGGCATTTTCGTTTGTCGCGCTTGCAGCTTGCCGTTGTTCAGTACGGAGATGAAATACGACAGCGGCACCGGCTGGCCAAGTTTCTTCACCAGCATTGCGGGTCATCTCGAAACGTCGCCCGACTTCAAGTTGATCTGGCCGCGAACGGAGTACCACTGTCTCAAGTGCGGCGGTCATCAAGGTCACCTTTTCAAGGACGGTCCAGCGAGCACCGGAGAGCGGTGGTGCAACAACGGCGTCGGTCTGCATTTCATTCCTCTCGAAACGTAATCTGCGGATCGCGGCGTCCGGCGCGCGTGTTTGGCGCCGAACGGTGTCTCAATCGAGGTGTTCGAGCGAATACAGGACGACATCGAGACTCCGGCTTGTATAGACGCCTCCGCCGAGATTACGGAAATGCCGCTGCAGTCTGCGCCGATACCAATTCGTTGTACGCAGATTGACGTCGGAATCGGTAAGCGACTTATCGCAGTTTTGATCCCAATCTTCCTTCGTCAATACACTGAAGTAGAGAACGCTACGGCATAGAGCATCGAAGTTCTTTATCGTGGCCCCGGCTTCCTTGTCAGAGAGATATTGCAATACGTCGTGGCATACGACGAGATCGAAGCGATGGCCGGGTGAGTAGTCGCTCGCGGACGCACGCTCCCATCCAAATTTCGCACAGGCGTACGGGCTGACGTCGACGCCGGTGTAGGCGGCCTTCGGGAAACGTTTCAGCAACGGCTTTTTCAGCGTTCCGATACCGCACCCCAAATCCAATATCGAGCGAACCCGTATTCCTAAAAGCCCGCAGTAAGCGCCAACGAACCGCCCGAGCCGAACAAAATGAACGGGATCCGCAACACGCGTTAGCCGGTTCTCATAATACCTGGCGTAATACCCCTCATCGAAAATGTCCTCATTCATCGAATCGAGAAAATCCGGGTTCTTGCTCCATATCTTGTTGCTGATTCGCCCGTCCGGCACAAGTTATAGAGCGAACTGCCGATATCGAACCTGTAAGCCAGATTGTAAATAAGGCTTGCAGGTGAGGACTAGTTCATGCATTTGAGATTACGAATCGTCTAAGATTTTGATTATAAGAAGAAGATCTTCTGATTTCACGGATTAAGCCCGGTACTGAATGATGCACAATCGATGCTCGGTGACAACCCTAGGAGCGCTCCTTGTTCTAGTGGTTTCGTTCTTTGCGGTTAACGTTCACGCCTTCCAAATGGGGGAAATGAAATCCCACTCGAGGATGGGCGAGCCGGTAGATGCCACTGTCGGAATCTGGCTCAGCCCCGGGGACGCAGCGCAACCGCTGCGCTTCAAGATCTCTCCGGACATCTCGTATTCGAGGAACGCGCGTCTCACCCAACTGATCGACAGCCTGGAAGCACGACTCGAACGCAACGCGGACGGAATTCCCTATATCCATATCACCAGCGCTACACCGATCTCTGAACCGATTGTTGCCTTTCGTTTGAAGGTCTTCGCAGATGATGTCGCGATTTCGCGTAACTATGCGCTGGTGCTCAACCCGCCCGCCGTTACCGCGCAGCCCCGGGTGGACGCGCCGCGCCCGCGATCCAACCGCAGCGAGACCGCCGTGATCAGTGGACCGACTTATACCGTCTCGCGCGGCGACAGCCTTTGGGGGATCGCCCGTCGCATTAGCCGGACGACCGGTGCGAACACGGCAACTGTCGCAGAGCAGATTTTCGCAGCGAACCCTCGGGCGTTCGTCGACGGAAATCAGAATAAGATCATGCTAGGGGCGCTGTTGCATCTGCCAGGTGCAACTACTATCGAAACAGAGACGCCGGCAGCGGATACGGCCGCGACGCAATCTCCGCGTACTACCGCAGCTGATGAAATTCCGGCACCGGCCGAACCAGCCGTCGACATCGCCGTGTACTCGACGACGATCAACGAGGACCAGGGCGCCGTATCGGAAACCCTGAAAACAGCAACTCGGAGACAGTCACGCAGTCCGGAACTCTCTGCCGAACTCGAAGCCCTGAAAGAGAAATATGCAGCCCTCAAGGCGCGCTACGATAGTCAGCCGAAACGGACCGATATTGCCGCTGAAACCGCCACCGGCCCCGCCAAGTTGCAAGCTCTCGCGGAATCGCCTACTGTTAGGTCAACGGCGCCGCAAATCATAAAAGAACCACAATCCGAACCGCCCTTCCTAAGCGTCCCGAACGCTTCTAGCGCCGACCAGAGTGTCACAGATGGGGGTCTAGTCATGGCACCGCTTGCGCAAGCGTTTGGTTCAATGTTCGCGTCGACTTCGTCGCAACTGGTCGCACTTTTCGTGCTCGCAGTGATCGCGGTGACGCTTGTCTACTACGGTATCCATCGAACCATCGTGACGACGCGCAAGCGTCACACCGAGAGGCGCCATCACGCTCAGGAAGAAAATCGTAAAGCCGAGGTCGCGGCGAAGGCGAAAAACCGTATCGAGGTGGAAACCGAAGTCCAGCGAATGCTCGAACGGCGCGGGAGCGGTGACGTGACGGAAGAGCCTCAAGTTGCGACGGTCGGCGGCGGGAGCCTGACGGCGGAAACCACGGATGCCGAAATCGACACAAATATCGCTCACGGGCGCTACGCGGAAGCCGAGGCCCTGCTGGCGGATGTTATCGCGACGACCCCGCGAAACTATTCGGCCAAACTGCGCTTGATCGAGGTCTATTACATGACCGAAAAAACCGATGAGTTCTGCCAACTCGCCGACGACCTCCACCAGGAGCACCGCGCCGATATGGCCGACGAAGAGTGGCGGCGAGTTATCCGTATGGGCAAAATCATCGCGCCGGATCGCGTACCGTTCAGTGGCCCGAGGGCCGTCAGTAATCCGACCCAAGTTTCGTAACGCCGTCGCCATCGGGGGTAGTCGCTAAGGACGTAGTACTCTGTCCAGGTGACTAACCTACGATCGCGGTCACCTGCTTGACGCGTCGGGCGCGTGTAAACTTCAAGGCAGTTGAGACCCCGAATGGTTGAGAAGATGTCCATAAAACCGCCGCGTTTCTGTTTCATCCTGCTACTGACACTGAGCGCATCGTGCGCGCAACCGCTCACGCCCCAGGAGGTGGCAGGACGTTTCTGGGCCGCGATAGAACAAGGCGACGCCCGTACGGTCAAACGCTACGTTACGGCTGCGGACGCCGAAGCGCTGGATTCACTCGACAAGGTCTTACCGATAACGAAAGCAGAGCTCAAACGCACTGTGATCGAGCAGGAAACGGCTTTCATAGACACGAATGTCACGGTCGGCGGACAGAGGCCGCTGAATTTTCCGCTGAAAACCTATCTCGTAATGGAAAGCAAACGCTGGAAGATCGACTACGACAAGACGATCAGCGCAGTGGCGACGGCCGGTAAACTCGCAGCCGTAATGGATAAGGTGCACGAATTCGGCAGCGCGCTGCAACACGGTATCGATCGTTCGGTTCAGGAACTCGAGCGCACGCTACCGCAAATAGAACACGAGTTATCAAGGATAGAAAAACAGATAAAGCAACAGGTTCCAGAGCTCCGTAAGCGACTCGAAAACTTCGCGCGCGAGTTGGAAGAGGCAATCAAGAGTCCGCCACCGGGGGAGCAAGACGCCGAACCGAATGGCTCGGTCGCTATCTGACCCCTATCGCCCTGCCAGTGCGTTCGACAACCAGAAAAGTAAAGGACTTCCGTCCGACTTGAATCTGTTCCGAGCGGCCCCATCTTTACCTCTAAGAGTCAAAACGACTTATTTTTGGAGGTAGTTATGGCACTCGTATCATATGACCCGTGGGGCGGGACGCTCTCGAAGCTCCATGAAGAGGTAAACAGGGCCTTTCAGAATCGCATCGGTGGGTTCGAAAGGGATGACAATTCCAGCGTTGCGACCAGCAACTGGACGCCGGCCGTCGATATCGAAGAACAGACGGAGCGCTTCGTTATCACCGCGGACGTGCCCGGTGTCGAACCCGACGATATCGAAATCACCATGGAACATGGGATTTTGACGATTAAAGGTGAACGCGCCGAAGAACGGAATGTAGAGCACAAAGGTTTTCGACGAGTCGAACGCGTGAGCGGCTCTTTCTATCGCCGTTTTTCGCTTCCGGACAGTGCGAACGCCGAGCGGATCACTGCCCAAGGAAAGAACGGTGTGCTCGAGATCGTGATACCAAAGGGCGAGAAAGCGAAGGTGCGGCGCATCAGCGTTAAATCCTGATCAAAAAGCCGAGTCCGGTGTGCCCTCGGTCAAGATCGCCGAGAGCACATCCGGTTATTTAACAGCGACTCCCTCGTACATGTATCCGAACGGGCGCGGTACCCTGCGCAGATAATAGGTCGCGATCTCCTCGACCGTAAAACCCACGTTGGCGATCAACGTATCGATGGGGCGGTTCAGACTGCAGCCGTCGAACGCCCAACCTTGCAGGGGCGAGATACGCCGTTGCCATCGGCCGACGGCTGCTGAATCGCTCAGCCCGTGTTCGAGAAACAGCAGCCGCCCGCCCGGTTTCAGGACGCGATGAATCTCCCTCAGACATTTTTCTACGTCGGCCAGGCTGCACAAGGTCAACGTTGTCACCGCGGAATCGAAACAAGCTTCTTTCATCGGGAGCGCATCGCAATTGAGTTCCCTCGTATCGACGGGAAACTCGAGATATTTGATCCGCCGACGCGCCACTTTGTTCAACCTCGCGTTGGAGTCGACGGTCGTCAATGATGTTATTGAATCCGAATAGCACAAGAAATTCGCGCCGGCCCCCGATCCGATCTCGATGACGTGGCCCGTTGCACGTTGGACGACGCGGTTCCGAATCGCTTCGATCTCGTCGCCGCCGACAAGATGGTCAGGCAACCAGGATAGTCCGTGCTCGCGGCAAAGTCCCATGATTACAATGCCGAGATCGAATCGCTATAGGTCGTCGGTGTTCAGAGATGCCAGATCGGCGCGGGCATCGGGGTGCCCTTGAGCCGCGGCAAGACGATACCATCTGATCGCCTCGTCGAGATTGCGCGCAGCGCCCCTGCCCGAGCGGTACATGTACCCGAGGCTATATTGGGCCGATGCGTGCCCGTTACGTGCCGCCGCGGCGAACCACTGTAATGCGAGGCTATCGTCGGCTTCGACACCTTGCCCGGCTCGATAACAGTAACCGAGATTGTATTGTGCGGCGGCATAACCCTGCTCCGCGGCCGCTCGATACCATTTGGCAGCCTCGGCGTTGTCCTGGGACACGCCTTCCCCCAGCGCATAAGAAACGCCGAGACTGTATTGCGCAATTGCGCTTCCCTGCTCCGCGGCGCGCCTGTACCACGTCACCGCCTCGGCGTCGTCCTGGGCAACGCCTTCACCAAAAGCATAGGCGACCGCAAGGTTGTATTGGGCGTCCCGATTTCCTTGCACGGCCGCCCGGCGGTACCAGTCGACGGCGTCGGCGAGGTCCACATCGACGCCTTCACCTTTGTAGTACATGTACCCTAGGTGAGCCTGAGCCTCGGCGTTTCCTCCTTCGGCTAGCCGCCTGAAAATCTCGGCGGCCGCGGCAAAGCGACCGTCGGCCAACGCCCGCTTAGCCTCTTCAATGGTCGCGATCGTCTCTACCGTTTGCGCGGTTACGTCCCGCTCCGACTTCACCTCGACGTCTACTGCAGCCACGATTGCTTCCGACTCGGCGTCGGTTGGATCCGATAACGCGTCGGCGGAAAACGGCGAATCGACCGCGGCCGTTTCGTGCGTCTGTGCCGCATCCGTCGATTCGCGGTCAGTCGCATACGCCGAACCCGTAGACGCAAAGCTCGACTGGGTGTCCTCAAGCGTGTTCGGCGATCCGCCGGTCATCGCGGCGCCCGCCCCGCCAGACGCTGTCACGACCTTTGCGCCGTGCTCATCGGCAGACGTTTCGGGTCGCTCGGCATCTCCGGAGAAGAAGCTTTTGAGCCGCCCCAGGAACCCCTTCCGGTTTGGCGCCGCTGCGACACTCGAGGTCGCGGCCCCGACGACGGGCGCGACAACTTCCGGCTCCGCATTCTCTACCACGGTCTGCGTGGGCTGCGGACGATCGGTGGCGGCGGGAATTGCTGGATCGGCGTCGTCGAACGCCACAACGTGCTCGGGTTCGACCAACTCCGCGACGTTGATTTCAGTCAGAGGTTCGGCCGCGAGTTCCGCCTCGCTGAGTGCCGTCGGGGTGTCCACCTCGTCGGACGATGCCGCAATGGCGACCTCGATCTTCGGCTTCTCTACAGAGGTCTGCGCTGGGCGACGAGTCACCGCCAGAACAGACCCTGGCACTACCTCGTGATTTACAGGTTTCGCCGGCTCCATTACGACCGGTGAGTCGAACACCAACGGCACATACGCCGGCGGGTGCGTCACGGTGATACCGGGACTGACAACGTGCTCAGGATCATTCGCCGCAACGGGTTCCACGGCAGCAGATACGATTGGCTCCACCCCGACGTCGGTTGCGATGGTTTCTTCGAAGACAGGTTCGGCGGCGAGTTCTGCCTCGTCGAGCGCCATCGGCGAGTCCTTAGGAGTCGACGCCGCTGCAACAGCTACTTCGGTTCTCGATTGATCTGCGGGCGGCGGGCCCCTGACCACCAGAGTGGATCCCGGTATCACTTCGTGATTTTCCGGTTTCGCCGGTTCCATCAGAACGGGCGAAACCGACGGCAGCGGCGCGTGAGCCGGCGGATGCGTCACTATGACGCCGGGATCGACCGTCGCGACTATAGGACGTTCGATCTCACCATCGGGTCTCGACAAGCGCGTTGCTGGTTGCAGCAAGTCGACAGACGCGGATTCTTTCTCGGGCTCTCGCGTCGATCGGTCTAGCGCAACGGCATCCGCGGACTCCATTTCGTCCGCGCCGGCGCCGACCGGTCCA
>CAZFZX010000111.1:0-15251 GCA_964523765.1 uncultured Enterobacteriaceae bacterium | reverse complement strand
CGATCAGGTCGCCGCTTGATTCAACTGCCTGAACACCAGATTTGACAATAACTCCCGCCGTCGCAATTCGTCATGTAAACAAAAGTAGGCATAGCGATCAGCAACTCTGGTTGCCAACGACCGGCGAAGGACCAATAACCGCCGATGAGTATCATCACGATCCCCGTGTGCCACAGTAAGGGCAAATACGCCGGGGTCGGCGTCCCATGCGTTGGATAGCCGAACACCACCAAAACAACGTAGAACTGCAGAGCAAAAGGTAAACAGGCCCTAGAAGATCCTCAATGGTTAGCCCGTTCTTCGCGCTCGCAACGAAGACGGATTGTCTGCCGCGCTGCGGCAGCTATTGCACGCCTCCGGAATGACGTCTGTCGGCATATCTGGCTCTCAGGTACTCATGATGAGTTATCTCCAAATTATCGATTACCTGCCTGGGGCGCTTGCGGTGTATTCCTTGATCCTGATGTGCACAGATGGCCGAGATGGTTAGCGGTCCGATGTATTAATTGTTGTCGCCCGGATACCATCTAGAAACTCGATTCTGGCAATCCTGCTATAATTATTAGTAATATGCTTATAATTAATGCGCATAAACATGTTTGACAATCGGTAGCGAGGCTTGAGGATCGGCGCCTAGAGGCGATGATCAAATCTCGCCAAGCCATTGCTCCGAAGGAGGAGAGAGCGCGTGTCAAAGCTGGTAGCGCCGCACGGCGGTAATGGTTTGCAGGCATTGCTGGCTCCGCCGGCCAAACGAGCCGCAGACCTGGCGCGAGCGCGGGGTCTGCGGAAAGTATCCATGACCAGCCGCGAAGTATCGGATGTCCTGATGTTGGGAATGGGCGCCTACACACCCCTGGATGGCTTTATGAGCGAGGCGGACTGGCGCCGCGTGAGCCTTGAGATGCGGCTCGAAAATGGCATCTTCTGGCCAATTCCGATCACGCTTTCGTGCGACGAGGCACTCGCACAAAGCATCCAACCGGCCGAAGAGGTAGCGCTGACAGACGGCGATAGCGGCCACATCCTGGCCATCATGAACGTGACCGACACCTATGCGCCGGATAAGACACTGGAATGCGAGCACGTATACCGAACGGCGGATCCCGCCCACCCGGGCGTACAGAAGGTCCTGGATCAAGGTGAGATCAACCTGGCGGGGCGGGTCACCTGTCTGTCCGAAGGCGAATATCCGGACAAATATCCGGAACTCTATCTCCGCCCCGCTCAAGCACGGACGATGTTCACAGACAACGGCTGGTCGCGGGTAGCGGCTTTCCAGACTCGCAATCCGATGCAACGGGCTCACGAACATCTGGTGAAAATCGCGATAGAGGTCACCGACGGCGTCTTTATTCACCAGGTCTTGGGCAAGCTGAAGCCGGGAGACATTCCCGCCATGGTGCGAACGAAAGCGATCCAGGCGATGATCGATGCCTATTTCGTACCGGGGACCGTCGTCCAGGCCGGCTACCCGATCGAAATGCGTTATGCGGGGCCGCGCGAGGCCTTGTTACACGCGTTGATCCGGCAGAATTTTGGCTGTTCGCACCTGATCGTCGGGCGCGATCATGCCGGTGTCGGTGACTACTATGGCCCCTTCGATGCACACCAAATCTTCGATACCTTGTGGGACGGGGCGCTTGAAACACAGGCGTTGAAAATCGACATTACGTTTTTCTGCAACAAGTGTTACGGCATGGCGACCGGCAAGACCTGTCCTCATACGGATGCCGACCGGATCCATATCTCCGGGACGGAACAGCGGGCCATGCTGGCCCGGGGGGATCCGATCCCGCTCGAATTCAGTCGCCCGGAAGTGGTCGAAATCCTGCGTGAGTACTACCGGGGGCTAGACGAATCCTCGTAACGATAACCAAGGAGACCCATCGCTTGTTTCCCCATCGGGAGAATAAAGCTAGGTCTCCTTAGTGCGCGCGCCCCCTGAGCACGCCCTTGCCGCGTTCGAGCGCGAGTTGTTGTCGCAACTCGTTTTGCCGGCGGCAGGGTCGAAGGGGCCGGCATCTGTGCCAAACTCGCCGACTATGGTTTAATGGCCCGCCGCACGAAAGCAGCGTCAGTTGGCACCATGAGCGGTCGATACGAACCCGATAAAACGATGACATTGGACCCGAACCCGCTTCAAGGATCGCGCGCCGAGATTGCGGCTGCGGACTTCTCGCGCAGATAAGCGATGGATAAAAGCTTACAAGGCCTGGTCGACGAACTGGCGCTGGAGCGGTTGGAAGAGAACTTATTTCGGGGCGCCGTTACCGACACCCATGTGAAGCGCGTTTATGGCGGTAAGGTCTTGGGCGAGGCGATCAAGGCGGCTCAATCCACGGTCGACGACGACCGCGGGGTCCATTCCATCCATTGCTATTTTCTGCGGGAAGCGGATTCCAACAACCCCGTCATCTACGAAGTCGATCGCAGCCGTGACGGCAAGAGTTTTTCGGCCCGCCGGGTAGTCGCCATCCAGTACGGGAGGCCGATTTTTACGATGGAAGCCTCGTTTCACAAACTCGAGGAAGGACTCGAGTATCAAGGGCCGATGCCGGATGTACCGCCGCCGGAGGACGTCGAAAGACTGCGTTTCGACATGATCGACCTCACCAAAGCACCGCCGAACATCCAGCGATTCGTCAATATCTCCGCGCCGTTCGAAATTCGCCCGATCGATCCCTACATCGGCTCGGTTCCCGAGGGGACGCCGCCGCTGAGGCGCGTGTGGGTGCGCACGGTCGACGAACTGCCTGACGATTACGATATGCATCGCGCCATCCTCGCCTATCTGTCCGACTACGGCCTGATCAGTACGTTGTTGATGCCGCACGGGATCCGGATCAACGACCGCCGCATGATGATGGCGAGCCTCGACCACGCCATGTGGTTTCACCGACCATTCCGTATGGACGAGTGGTTGCTATATGTATGCGAAGGTCTGTCCTCCGCACATTCACGCGGGCTGGCGCGGGGCGGTTTTTATCGCCGCGACGGCGACCTGGCGGTATCGGTTGCCCAAGAAGGACTCGTACGATTGGTCGAAGGGCACGCCTAGCCGTCGGTTGGACTCGGGCGGCTGCCGCCGAGTAATGATGACACGCCGTGGAGCACTCGATACACTAGCGTATTGAACTGATTTTTCACGAAGGTGCGGTATGTCGACTCGCCGTGATTTCTTGTTTTCGGTGCTCGCGACCGCTGCGTTGCCGGGAGCGGTGGGTGCGGCCGGGTTCGATCGTTCGAACCCGGTTCGCGTTATCGCCGAAACGGCGTGCGCCGACGCGCGCGCGTTCGGCGGACACTTTAGCCTCGGTAAACGTACGCCGAGTATCGACCCGAGCAATTTTCTTTTCAGCTTAGAACGCGAGTTGGCCAGCGAGCGGCCGACTTTTGTCTATGGTCTGACCAGGGAATCGAATCGATTTCTCGTCGAGCAATGCGCGGGCGCTTACGGCTACCGCCGGGTCTACCTCGGTGATCACCGGTACCGGAAGGGCGGCCTGCTGCATTGCCTCGAGGGAGGGACGACGGCGCTCGACGAACTGGCGCGCAGTTTCGGTCGCGGTCCGATGCGCTGGACTGGAATATTGTCCCAGGCGCTGCCGCTATTGTCGCGAGCGGATCCAGGGACGCAGCGGCTCGAGGTCTTCGCCGCCACCCGGCGGCCTGCCGACAGCTCGGGGCATCTCGTCTCGTGGTTACTTCGGAGCGCCTGAAAGGTGGCCGCACCCGTATTGCCTGATGGAATCGATGTGCTCACATTTGACGCGGCGTGCGAAGAACTGCGCGCCGTCGTTGGGCCGGAGTGGCTGATCCGGGACAACGAACAGCATCTCGGCAGTTATCGCGATCCCTATTCGCCCAACGCGATCGATACGAACGCCCCTTCGGCAGCGGTCGCACCCAAGGATGTCGGGGAAGTGCAGGGCGTTCTCGCTGTAGCGCGCAAATACAAGATCCCGCTGTGGACGATTTCGACCGGCCGAAATTTTGGTTACGGTGGTCCGGCGCCGCGTAAGGCCGGTTGCGTCGTCCTCGATCTCAAACGGTTGAACCGTATCGTCGAGGTCAACGAAAAACACGCCTATGCGGTGGTCGAGCCCGGGGTCAGCTACCACGAACTGCATCAATACTTGCAGCAACGGAACATCAAATTATGGGCGGATCCCGCAGCGCCGGCGTGGGGCGGTGTACTCGGAAATTGCGCCGACCGCGGCGTTGGTTATACGCCCTATGGCGAACACTTCATGGTCCAATGCGGCATGCAAGTCGTACTGGCGGACGGTACCGTGGTCGAGACAGGGATGGGCGCCGCCGCCGCCGCGACGACGGGAAATTTATACAAATACGGACACGGCCCGTGGGTCGACGGGATCTTCACCCAGTCGAATTTCGGCGTCATTACCCAGATGGGCATATGGTTATTGCCCGAGCCGCCGGGCTACAGACCGTACATGGTCACGTTCCCGGAGGAAGACGACATCCACCAGATCACCGAACTGATCCGGCCACTAAAAATCAACATGCTGATCCCGAATGCGGCCACTACCGTGGGTCTTATCTGGGAGGCCGCGGTCAAGGTGACGAAAGCCCAGTATTACACCGGCAAAGGGGTGATGCCCGACAGCGCACGCAAGAAAATGGCGGCCAATCTCAAAGTCGGTAACTGGAATTTTTACGGCGCCCTCTACGGACCCGAGGCGATCATGGATAACAACTGGAAAGTGATCCAAGACAGTCTCAGCCAGGTGTCCGGCGCGAAATTCTACTTCGCCGAAGATCGCAAAGGCGACGCGGCGTTCGACTATCGTGCCAAAGTGATGCGCGGGACGCCGAACATGACGGAGTTCGGCCTGTTGAACTGGCTGGGTGCGGGATCGCACATCGATTTTTCACCGATATCGCCGGTCAACGGAGACAGCGCGCTGGAACAGTTCCACTTCATGCGCGACAAATGTCACGAGTTCGGTTTCGATTACATCGGCGAATTCCTGGTCGGTTGGCGCGACATGCACCATATTCTGATGCTGGTGTTCGATCGCAATGACGAGGAGCAGAAGCGCGCGGTGAAGGCGCTGTTTCGTGTGTTGGTCGAGGAAGCAACGCGACAGGGGTATGGCGAATACCGCACGCACATCGAATACATGGATATGATTGCCGGTACATACAACTGGAATAACCGCGCCCTGTACCGGATCAACGAAGCGATAAAAGACGTACTCGACCCCGATGGGATCCTGTCTCCGGGCAAGTCCGGGATCTGGCCGCGCGATGCGCGTAAGAGTTAACCTGTGAAATTCATCTGCTTGTGTCTCTTGGTATTGTTCGGCGCTGGCGGCTGCGACCGCGACGAACCGGTGCCGCAGGATGCGGGACCGCCGACGCAGGCGGGGCCGAAAACGGTGTCAACGCCTTCGCCCGCCGCGCTTTCGCCCGGGCATGCCGTGTATGCGCACTACTGCGCCGATTGTCACGACGCGGGTCCCGGGCATCCGGGGACCATGCAACTCGGTGAGCGGCTTGGCGCCGAACGCGCGGTGCTCCGAACTCGGACCGACCTGACGCCGGAATACGTGAAGGCGATCGTACGCAACGGTTTCCAGATGATGCCCGCTTTCCGGCCGACCGAAATAGCCGATTCGGAGCTCGATGCGTTAGCCGCGCACGTAACGGCCGGGCGGGCTACGCCGTGAACGCGCCGGCCGTGATCATGGAGCAATTTGGGCGACTCGTGGGCGAGGCCAATACGATTCCGTTCGCCGACGACCGAGCGCGCGTGCAAAGCGCGATCCTTGGCGACTGGGCGTACGAAACTGCTCCAACCGCCGTCGTGCTGCCGGCCGACACGGCGCAAGTTCAGGCCGTAGTCACAATGGCGGGAACATTGGGCGTCGGTATTTCCGTCATCCCGAATGCCGCCGGTAACGGTATCAGCGTAACGAGTGGAAACAGGGCTTCGATTGTGTTGGATCTGCGGCGCATGGACCGGATCCTCGAATTCAATTCAGATTCGGGTTACGCCTTGCTGGAGCCGGGCGTGAGTTTCGATCAATTGAGAGCGTTTATCGAAAGCGAGGGCGGCGGCTATTGGATCGACACCGATACCAACGGCGCGAATTCCGTCAGTGGCAGTGTCACCGAGAGAGCTTTCGGTTACACGCCGTACGGCGACCACCTCCTGATGCAATGCGGCATGGAGGTGGTGACCGCAAACGCCGAACTGACACGCACGGGAATGGGCGCGCTACCCGGCAGTGATACCTGGCAGCTTTTCAAATACAACTTTGGCCCCTACCTGGACGGCTTGTTCTCGCGCTCCGATTTCGCCATCGTGACGAAACTGGGACTGTGGTTAATGCCGGAGCCGCCCGCCTTTCATCCGTTCATGGTAACGCTGCCCGGTACCGCGGCGCTCGAAGCGGCGGTGGAAGTCTTGCGCCCCTTGAAGATCGGGATGATCGTGCCGAATACGGTAGTGATCAGTCACGCTTCAGCCGACGCCGAGTTGCTGGGCGCGGCGGGGGATCCGCGCGGGGCGGATTTCGCTCGCGATCGCGGCGGCGATGCATGGACGCTCTTCGGAGCGTTGTACGGGATCCCCGACAACGTCGCGTTGACCTGGGAGATGCTGAAAGAGGCGTTGTCCACGATCCCCTCTGGCGCGATCTTCACCACCGCGGACGCTCCGGAGCATCCACCATGGCCATTGCGTACGCAGCTCATGCGCGGGCTCGCGGCCTACAGTGCGCCGGCGAGCGGATCGGACTCGAGACTATGGTTCGTCGCCAGCGCGCCGATGGACGGCACGGCCGCGAGCGAAATGCAGCGCATTCTCACAGACACCCTGGTGCCGGGCGACATTTCCTACAGTTACGAATTCGCCCTCACCTGGCGAACGATGTTCATGCGGGTAACGGTTCCCTATACGAACGGCGATTTCACCGCGCGTCGCGAGGCATGTCTCAAGCTCATCGAACGGCTCGCGGCGTCTGGTTTCGCCACATCGCACGATTGCCCTGAATTGACCGGCGCGGTGAGCCGCGCGCAGACAGGGGCAAGTTTGAGAAAACTGCAAACCGCGCTCGGCCAAGCACTGGACCCGCAGGGAGTTTTTGGTTCTCGCGAGGGCTGAAACGATCTTCGCACTGCCATCTCCGGCGTGGCAGGTCTCTAACAATGAACCTGTAATCGCTTGAAAGCTAGCGCATTTCTGGCGTGGCTCTGTATACCCGACTAGCGTCATTCGGTACAATGTGAGGTCGCTTTACCGAGCACCGCGCTGCCTCTCTCGCCAGCTGGCGCGACGACCTAGTCATTACTACGGATCGCATCAGGGTCTCCGAGCGTCGTGGAGGATCGGCTTTCGTGCCTGAAGCGCGGCGCGTGCGAAAGCGAGCCCAGTTTTTGGTGCATAGTGGTGACTCTGAGGTTAGTTCTTAAGTCTTCAATACCCTGTGCGATTGAAATCAACCACTAAGAACACGGAGATAACGATATGAAATTGCTATACAAAAACATCCGCTCCGTGTTCTTTGTGTCCTTCGTGGTTCTGTTTTGTACAACGCAGGAGCGGTTGCCGAGTAGAATCGACCTGAGTCCGACAGGCTCCTAGGATAGCGAGATACAAGTTGGAAGAGGATCAGCAGTGAGCGATAAATTCAGCCAGCCGACACGGCAGGAGTGGGAGGCGGTAGCGCGGAAAGAGCGCAAGGGCGCGCCCTTGGAGGATCTCGAATGGCGAACGCCGGAAGGGATCGCCGTGCGCCCGCTCTATACAGCCGACGATCTCGCCGAACTGGAATATCAGGACAGTTTGCCGGGACTGGCTCCGTTCGTTCGCGGACCGAAGGCGACGATGTATGCCGGTCGTCCGTGGACGGTGCGTCAATACGCCGGCTATTCGACGGCCGAAGAGTCGAACGCCTTTTACCGCCGCAACCTCGCCGCCGGCCAGACCGGTTTGTCGATCGCTTTCGATCTGGCGACTCACCGGGGCTACGATTCTGACCACCCGCGAGTCGTCGGCGATGTCGGCAAAGCAGGTGTCGCCATCGACAGTATCGAAGACATGAAGATACTGTTCGATGGGATACCGCTCGAGCAGATGTCGGTGTCGATGACGATGAACGGGGCGGCCCTGCCGGTAATGGCTATGTATATCGCGGCGGCGGAGGAACAAGGCGTAGATCACGGCGCGCTGGCCGGAACTTTGCAGAATGACATTCTGAAAGAGTTCATGGTCCGCAATACCTACATCTATCCGCCCGAGCCTTCGATGCGGATCGTCGCCGACATCATCGCCTATACCGCGCAGGAAATGCCGCGGTTCAATCCGATATCGATTTCCGGATACCATATGCAGGAAGCCGGCGCGACTTGCGTACAAGAACTTGCCTATACCATTGCCGATGGTCTCGAGTATGTTCGCGCCGCGGCTTCGAAAGGCCTCGAGGTGGACGCTTTTGCGCCTCGGCTTTCATTTTTCTTCGCCATCGGAATGAATTTCTTCATGGAAGTGGCGAAGCTGCGTGCGGCGCGCTTGTTGTGGGCGACACGCATGAGACAGCAATTCTCACCGCAAGACGACCGGTCGCTGATGCTACGTACCCACTGTCAGACCTCCGGGGTCAGCTTGACCGCTCGCGACCCGTACAACAATATCGTGCGCACGACGATTGAAGCGATGGCCGCGGTTTTCGGCGGCACCCAATCGCTGCACACTAACTCCTTCGACGAGGCGCTGGCCTTACCGACCGACGCATCGGCCAGGGTTGCCCGCAACACGCAACTCATTGTGCAGGAGGAGACAGGGATCACGAATGTCGTCGATCCATTGGGTGGCTCGTATTACCTGGAGCATCTCACCCACAGTCTCGCCGCCGAGGCCAACCGATTGATCGACGAAGTGGAAGAGATGGGCGGCATGACCAAGGCGGTGGCTTCCGGTTTGCCGAAGCTCAGAATCGAAGAGGCGGCAGCGCGGCGACAGGCGAAGATCGATCGTGGCGAGGAAGTCATCGTCGGCGTGAACAAATATCAAACGAATGAAGAGATAGAAATCGACATTCTGGACATCGATAACACCGTCGTTCGCGCCGGCCAGGTTGAACGCCTCGCAAGGGTTCGCGCGGCACGCGACGAAACCACATGCAAACAGGCCTTGAATGCCTTGACCGTCGAGGCCGAGCACGGCTCGGGAAACCTCCTGGAACTCGCGATCACGGCCGCTCGGGCGCGGGCCAGCGTCGGCGAGATCTCGATGGCCCTGGAGAAAGCCTATGGCCGCCATCGCGCCGAGACCATGTCGATATCCGGCGTTTACGGCGCCGCGTGGCAGGGCGACGACGCGTTTTGCGGGATCCAGAAAGAGGTGGCGGACTTTGCCGAAGCCCACGGCCGCCGCCCGCGCCTGTTGGTGGTTAAGCTCGGTCAGGATGGCCACGATCGCGGTGCGAAAATCATCGCCACGGCATTTGCCGATATCGGCTTCGACGTCGATATCGGTCCACTGTTCCAGACACCCGAGGAAGCGGCGCGGCAGGGCGTCGAAAATGACGTGCACGTGATCGGGATCTCGAGCCAGGCCGCCGGCCATAAGACGTTGGTTCCGCAGCTGCTCGACGAACTGGCGAAGGCCGGCGCCGGCGACATCCTCGTTATTTGCGGCGGTGTGATACCGCCGCGGGACCATGCGACTCTGCGTGAAGCTGGGGTCGCGGCGGTGTACGGTCCAGGCACCAATATTCCGGTTGCCGCCGCTGAAGTACTTGAGCTGATTGCCGCAAGGGAAACCGCAGGGGCCACCGAACCGGCGGCTGCATCCTAAGTCCCGCGGCGCAATTCGGTGCAGCAGCGGCATCCAAGCCGCCACGGCAATGATCACTAAGGGGCGGCGGCCCAAAGAATAGTCGCCGGCGAAGAAGAATGAAGGGGGAACCATGCAGGACATCATCCGCCGACTGCAAGAAAAGCGAGAAGCAGCGTGGGCCGGGGGCGGCGCAAAGCGTGTCGAGGCGCAACATGCGAAAGGAAAACTCACGGCACGGGAGCGTCTGGAGTTGCTGTTCGACCCCGGCAGTTTCGAAGAATGGGACATGTTTGTCGAACATGACTGCAGCGATTTCGGGATGGCGGACAACAAGGTTCCGGGAGACGGGGTGGTAACGGGGTACGGCACCGTCAATGGGCGGATCGTCTTCGCATTCTCGCAGGATTTCACCGTTTTCGGAGGTGCGCTTTCGGCTGCCCACGCGCGCAAGATCTGCAAGATCATGGAGCAGGCGATGAAGGTGGGGGCGCCGATTATCGGCCTGAACGATTCGGGCGGCGCACGTATTCAGGAAGGCGTGGCGTCGCTCGCTGGCTACGCGGATGTTTTTCAGCTCAATGTTCTCGCCAGCGGGGTGGTGCCACAAATTTCGATGGTCATGGGCCCTTGTGCCGGCGGCGCCGTCTATTCGCCGGCAATGACGGACTTCATTTTCATGGTCCGCGACAGCTCGTACCTGTTTGTCACCGGACCCGAGGTAGTGAAGACCGTTACCCATGAAGAAGTTACGGCCGAGGAGTTGGGCGGCGCCGGGACGCATACCTCACGTTCGGGCGTGGCCGATCTCGCGTTCGACAACGATATCGATGCGGTTCTCATGCTACGTCGATTCATCGGGTTTCTGCCGCTGAGTAATAATGAGCAGCCACCGACGCGGATGACAGACGATCCACCGGATCGTCTGGAGATTTCTCTCGACACGCTCGTTCCCGCAAACCCAAACTTGCCCTACGACATCAAGGAACTCATCTACAAAGTCGTCGACGAAAGCGATTTCTTCGAGCTACAACCCGATTTTGCACAGAATATCGTCATCGGTTTCGGTCGCCTACAAGGCGCTCCTGTAGGCATCGTTGCCAATCAACCGATGGTGCTGGCGGGTTGCCTCGATATCGATTCGAGTTGTAAGGCGGCGCGTTTCGTACGTTTTTGTGATGCCTTCAATATTCCGATCGTGACGTTCGTCGATGTGCCTGGTTTCCTCCCGGGTACTGGGCAGGAATACGGCGGGATCATCCGCCACGGTGCGAAACTATTGTACGCCTACGCCGAAGCGACCGTCCCCAAGCTGACCGTGATCACCCGTAAGGCCTACGGCGGCGCGTACGACGTGATGTCTTCGAAACATCTGCGCGGCGACGCGAATTACGCTTGGCCGTCCGCCGAGATCGCAGTGATGGGCTCTAAGGGCGCGGTCGAGATCATATTCCGAAAGGACCGGGGTGACGCGGCAAAGATCCAACAGCGAACGGACGAGTACCGCGAGAAGTTCGCTAATCCATTCGTCGCCGGCTCCAGGGGGTTTATCGACGATGTGATCATGCCCCACGATACGCGGCGCCAGTTGTGCCGCGACTTACGGATGCTGAAGACGAAGTCACTCGAAAACCCGCGCCGCAAACACGGCAACATTCCACTTTGAGATTTCGGGCCGGAACCAACCATCAATGACAACGACAAAGCCTCCTTTCGAAAAAATCCTGGTCGCCAACAGAGGGGAGATCGCCTGTCGCATTATCAAGACGGCCAGGCGTATGGGGATCGCGACCGTCGCCGTCTATTCGGACGCGGATGCCGGCGCACGGCACGTCTCGATGGCCGACGAAGCTGTACACATCGGTGCCGCGCCCGCCGCCGATAGCTACTTGCGCATTGATGCGATGATCGATGCGGCCCGCAGTACCGGCGCCCAAGCCGTTCATCCCGGCTTCGGCTTTGTTTCTGAAAATGCCGACTTCGCCAAAGGCCTCAGCGCTGCCGGGATCTGTTTCATCGGCCCGCCGGTGAGTGCGATGGCCGAGATGGGCGACAAGCTGCGCTCGAAAGAAATTGCGGCGGCCGCCGGCGTCAACACCATTCCCGGCGACGGGCGCATCATGGCCGACGCCGAAGATGCACTGGCGGCGGCTAAAAAGATCGGTCTGCCTGTGATGTTGAAAGCGTCGGCCGGCGGCGGTGGTAAAGGCATGCGGGTTGCACGGACCGAGGCGGAAGTGCTGGAAGGGTATGTCAGCGCGGCGAACGAGGCCCGGTCCAGTTTCGGCGACGATCGGATGCTGGTCGAGAAATTCATCGAGGACCCCCGCCACATCGAAATTCAGGTGATGGCGGACAGCCACGGCAACGTGGTCTATCTCGGCGAACGTGAATGTTCGATTCAACGCCGACACCAAAAGGTCATCGAGGAAGCGCCGTCGCCTTTCGTCGACGCGGCGGTGCGTAAAGCGATGGGCGAGCAATCCGTCGCGCTTGCCAAAGCCGTTGGTTACGTTTCCGCCGGCACGGTCGAGTTCGTCGTCGATCCGGACCACAATTTTTACTTCCTCGAAATGAACACGCGATTGCAAGTCGAACACCCTGTAACGGAATTCGTGACCGGCCTCGACCTGGTGGAACTGATGATCTGTATTGCCGCGGGTGAACCGCTGCCGTTCGATCAAAAAAGAGTCAGGCTCGACGGTTGGGCTATCGAGGCGCGTATCTATGCAGAGGACCCCGATCGAAATTTCGTGCCGGCCGTCGGCCGCCTCCAGACCTACCGGCCGCCGGCGGAATCTGAATACCTGCGCAACGACACCGGGGTAGAAGAGGGCGACGCAATATCGATCTACTACGACCCAATGATTGCCAAACTCATCGCCGCTGGCGAATCTCGGGAAGTCGCTCGCAAACGCTTGAGCGAAGCGCTGGACAATTTTTGCATCCGTGGGATCAGCAATAACATTTCCTTTCTGAATGCCCTGGCCAACCATCCGAAATTTGTCGCTGGTGAAATATCGACAAGCTTTATCGACGAATATTATCCCGACGGGTTCGACAGCACGACCGTCGACCTGGCCGACAACAATGTCCTGCCGGTCGTAGCCGCGACACTGCAATACCGAGTTGACGAGCGCGATTGCGGGGCTAAGCGGGGCGGTCGCGAGTACGTCGCGCGCTGTGGTGAGGAAGAAGTGCCGATGACCGTGACTTGCACCGCGGAGATCTACACGGTTGTGGCGGATGGGAAACACTACGCAGTCGCGACGGACTGGCGACCGCACGAAATCGTCGTTCGAGCCCGTATCAACGGGGATCCGATCTCCGTTCAGCTGGAGTCCTTGCCCTTGAGTTGGCGTCTAGCGAGCGGTGGCCGGGTCGCGGAAGCGCGTATCTTAACGCCACGGGCGGCCGAATTGCTCCGCTTGATACCGGAAAAAGAACCGCCGGATATGTCGAGGTTCCTGCTCTCCCCGATGCCCGGCCTACTCGTACGTTTGAACGTTCAGGTCGGCGATGAAGTCAAGGCCGGGCAGGAGTTGGCGGTCGTCGAGGCGATGAAGATGGAGAACAGTCTGCGCGCCGAACAAAACGGCATCGTCGCGAAATGTCTGGTCGAACCGAACCAGAATCTCGTCGCCGAGCAGCCCATCATCGAGTTCGAATAGTTCCGGTGGCGCTTGGCGCGATGGTTGAAGACCTGGCCGCGGCGGTGACTGCCGGGGACCGCCGCGCGCTTGCCCGTGCTATTACGCTGGTCGAATCAACCCGTGCCGACCACCGGGTAGACGCGCTCGCGTTGCTGGAGATTCTCGCTCCGCGCGCAGGCAGCGCAATGCGGGTAGCTGTCAGTGGGGCTCCGGGTGTTGGCAAATCGACTTTTATAGAGGCTTTCGGCAGGCTAGTGATCGAGGCCGACCACCGAATCGCCGTGCTCGCCATCGATCCTTCTTCCAGTCTGAGCGGTGGTTCGATCCTAGGCGACAAGACGCGTATGGAAGGGCTAACGCGGCAAACGGATGCGTTCATTCGACCTTCGCCTTCCGGCGGAACGCTCGGCGGTGTCGCGGCTCGCACACGCGAAGCGATGATCGTCTGCGAGGCTGCCGGATTCGACGTTGTCCTGGTAGAGACCGTCGGCGTCGGTCAATCAGAAACGATGGCGGCACAGATGACGGACATGTTCGTGCTGCTGCTCTCGCCGGGCGGCGGTGACGAGTTGCAGGGTATCAAGCGCGGCATCATGGAATTGGCCGACCTGATTCTAGTGAATAAGGCCGATGGAGAACTCGAACAGGCGGCAAACAAGGCGGTTAGTGAATATCGGCTCGCTTTGCAATTGATCCGTCCACGCTCGACTCATTGGAACGTCCCTGTACAAAGCTGTTCGGCGCTGACGGAAACCGGTATGGCCGAGAGTTGGCGACGGGTTTGTGAGTATCGCGAAATAATGGAAACCCATGGGGAAATTGCCGTCCGTCGGGCCGACCAAGCGCGCGCGTGGATGTGGTCGGAAATCGGTGAAGCTTTGGCGCTACGGTTTCGCGCCGACCGTCGGGTAACTGCGCATTTGAATGCAATCGAACAACAGGTGAAGGCCGGGCAGGTGCCGCCGACCACCGCAGCGCAACGCTTGCTCGACCTGTTCCAGCAAGGTCCTAGCGTGGAGGAATGACCGATGATTGGACGTCTCAATCATGTCGCTATCGTGGTTCCGAATCTGGCGGCCGCCGCCGCCGATTACGCCGACATCCTTGGTGCCAAGGTGTCGGAACCCGTCGCCCTGGCCGAACACGGTGTGACGATAGTCTTCGTCGAACTGCCCAACACCAAGATCGAATTGCTGCAGCCCCTAGGCGCAGACTCGGCGGTTGCTAAATTCCTCGAGCGCAATCCGGATGGGGGCATGCATCACGTTTGCTACGAAGTCGAAGAGATCTTCGCAGCGCGCGATAAGTTGCTGGCGAAAGGCGCGCGGGTCCTCGGTGACGGCGAGCCCCGCATCGGCGCGCACGGCAAACCGGTCCTGTTCCTCCATCCTAAAGATTTCTGTGGGACCTTAGTCGAAATTGAGCAAGTTTGATGGTCGCGGCCGTTGGGAACGATTAGCGGCTATCGCGCGCCGGGTGCGATGTCGAAGTGCGGGAACACCTTAGTCTCGATCATAGGTCGGATCTTTGCGCCTCAATCGAACCGTAGACATCGCTGCGTTGTACAAAACAAAACCACGAAGGACACTAAGAACACTGAGGAGATGTTTTGTATTGCAATTTCATATCGCTATCTCCGTGTTCTTAGTAGTTAATTTCAATCGCGCGAGGTATTGCGGGTTTAAGCACTAACCTAAGCAGCATCGATAGACTATGCTAGGGAGCCTCTGAGCAAGTCATGACTCGGCATTTTGCGCCCAGAATATCCGGCTACCGCGTTGCAAAGC
>CAZFZX010000110.1:0-15395 GCA_964523765.1 uncultured Enterobacteriaceae bacterium | reverse complement strand
TAGATCCACTTCGATGCCGTGCTGCGATGCTTCATAGGCGAGCAAGGAAACCGTATCGTTCACCGCGTCGTTGAGCGACACGAGCGCGTGACCGCCACCCGGCATGCTCAGTTTCAACAACCGGTCGGTGACCTCGAGACACTTGTCGATTTCCTGATCCACCTTCCCGAGATATTTCAAGAGCCGGGTCGCGTCTTGCTCCCCGTTTTCTGCGGCGCGCAGCGTCGAGCCTAAGGCCAGCCGGATGGAGGCCAACGGATTGTGGATCTCGTGGGCGACACCAGCACCGAGTTGGCTCAAGGTCGCGAGCCGTTGTTCGTGTGAGAAATCGATATCTTTTCCGAGGTCGCGGATGGACTCGACAATCAGTCTCCCGCCGTCGTCGGGCGGAACCTCGATAGGGGCGGCGCCAACTTCTACGATCAGATCGCGGCCGTCTTTGCAGACGTGCTGGTGGATGCATTTTAACGGCTCGCTCGACCGCTCCAGCTCATGCAACGGGCAGGTAGCCATCGTCGCGGGACAGGGTTGCCTTCGACCGTGGCTGGACTCATAGCATTTGGCATTGATGACCTCTTCCAGGGTCTGCCCCATCTGGTCGCAATAGGCCTGGTTGGCCCGGACGATACGGAAGTCCGCGTCGATGACGCGGATGCCGTCCGGGATCCCGTCGATCAGACGCTGTGAGAAGACCTCTTTGTTTTTGATTATTTGCACATTCCGTTGCAGATTTTCCGCCATATCGTTGAAACAATCCGCAAGTTGCGCCAATTCGTCACCGCCGCGGACGTCGATCCGGGTATCCAACTCACCTCGGGATAGTGAGCGACTGGCCTGAGCGAGACGGTCGACGGGCGACAAGACAAAGCGCCGCATGAACCACCACCCGCCGATCACCATGATCATCGTTACAAAACTCCCCGAGCCCATGAGCAGTAGTGTCGTCTGCCGGGCCTGATGACGGATCGCCGCGGCACCGTAATCCACCAGCAACACGCCGTTGACCGGGTTTTCTTCGAGCGGACCATGGCACATGACGCACCGCTCCCTATTACGCACGGGATTGACGCTTCTCAGAACCTCCTGCCCGCGCGCGTTCGTAACGAAGCGGGTGTATGCCGCGGTCACGCCGTCTAGCTCGCACGCCTCGCAGGCAGCGCCGCCGACCTCGTCAAATCTACGTGCTACGTATTCCCGGCGGGACGCGAAACGCACCTCGCCCCGAGGGTCCAAGATCATGACATCGTCGATGTTCGCTTGCGCGCCCAACCGCCGAACGATGTCCCCCAAGCCTTCCAGGTCACGCTTGATCATGGCGTTTTCGAGGGTAACTTGGAGGAGTTGATTCACTTCGGAAGACGCCTGGGCGCGCTCCTGCTCAAGCTGCTGCCGATACACACGCACGAAGATCACGAGGAATATGATGGAAATGGTGACCACCCCACTCAACGTGCCAAGCATGAACTTCCTGTTCAGGCTGCTTGCGAACCAATCCCTCATCTGCTGCAAATCAAACTCCGATGTTCAAAAATCGAGAAACCCGCGGCACGGAAGACCGTGCAAATTCCGTTCCTCTCCCTTCGCCCCCTTAAACCCGCCTACCGCACAGGCCCCGAGCGCATTGTGGGACGGGGACCAACATCGGCCCGGCGGAAATCGGCGAAGGCACAACTGCCAATTTGGCAGAACACAATCCTAACGCCGGGCGGAACTGCCCGGCCTTGACCGCGATCAGCTGTGCCGCGAGCTTTCGAGGCCTCCAAGAGGGCGCGAAAGCTGATCGATCCGCCATCCCGGGCATCGTATTTCGGGTATACATATTGCAAGCTAACGGGTGGCGGCCACATCGGCCGAAAAACAACGGAGACTGAAAATGTACAACACACGATGGCATTTGAGGGTTGCTGGCCTCATCGTATTGCTTGCCGGCATGCTGGTGGCGAGTTCGCTGTCGGCCGGCGAAAACACAGGCATGGGAGGCATGCAAGGTATGCAAGGGATGGCGGGCACGCAGAGCGCCTTAGATGGACCGCCCGTTGACTCCGAGCAAGAAGCAACGGAAGCCGCCGCGGCGTGGCTGGGGGCGATGGGCGGTAGCGGATTCAGGCCCGATAAGGTCCAGGACATCGGAGAAATCTTTGTCGTCGACGTCATGGCCGGGGAAGGTGACGCGGTGTTACGCGACCAGCTCGTGATCAGAAAGTTCGACGGATTTATATTTTCTGTTTTCCCGTTCGGCGTACCGGGAACAGACTTGATCGCCAACACCTCCTCGGCCGAATAGGGAATAAATCGGGATCAAAGCCGGGCGGGCCTGCGCCCGGCGCCGAAGATCAACCGAACCGTAGTTCGATGTTCGATGGCCGCCGGTAGCTCTGGTGCGTCCCGGTTGCCACCAAGCCCGGCATGAAACGGGAACAGTTGAGCTGAGCGCGGTTTGCCCGCGATTACCCACTCGACCGAAGCGCCGGAGCTTTCCACTGGGCCGGGCAGTCATTCTAGAACCCCATATAACGGCACTCCGCGGCAACCGGATGCCGAAACCCGCACGTCGGCGGCGCATCCATCGACCCGCTTGAGCTGGATCAAGCGGGCGTGTAATGCGGCGTGGTATGGGTGGGCCGCCGCCGCAATTTGCGCGGCGGAACCCACCGCAAACGGGAGAAGTCGGGATGGATGGATCGGTTAGCGACGTATTGCTCGCGATACTCAAAAAACATGGTGTCCGCTACATATGCGGGCTTCCGGCTGCACAGATCGGCCTCGTCATGGACGGCGCCTCGCGGGACCCGGATTTCCGATACGTGACCACCCGTCACGAGGAAGCGGCGGGCCACATGGCGCACGCGATCTCGCGCGTCACCGACACCATGGGCGTCTGCTTTGCCACCGTCGGGCCCGGCGCCACCAACTTGCTGCCGGGTGTCGCGGCAGCCTTCGCCGACAACATTCCGCTGCTCGCGATCACGGGACAGAACCAAGCAGCCGAGGTCGATCCGAGCCGCGACCAGCTACAGTCGGCCGACCAACTCGGGCTGTTCCGATCGGTGACGAAATGGAATGCCAGTATCCACCACCCCGAACGCGCAGCGGAATTAGTCGAACGCGCCGTTCATATCGCGCGATCCGGGCGCCCCGGACCGGTGCATCTGGATATTCCGTGCGACGTGGGTACGCAGTTTTGCAGTTACGACTTGGATACCGTGCCGCCGTTTCAATTGGCGCGTCCGGTGCCGAGTCCCCGCGAACTGGAACGCGCGGCGGAGGTCCTGCTCGCGGCTCGCAAACCGCTCCTGATAGCGGGGGGCGGCGTCGCACGCTCCGGCGCAACCGATACGTTCCGCGCCTTGCTCAAGCGGATCGGCTACCCCGCCATATCCACGATCATGGGTCGCGGCGTGCTGCCGCCGGACAGCCCGTATAACATCGGCGCGGGCGGACTGTTGGCCGGGCCGGCCGTCATCGAAGCATGCCAGAACGCAGACGTTATCCTGGCGGTGGGATGCAAGTTTGGCACCTTTACCCCAATCAACAAACCGCCGTCTTTCCCCAAGCCCAAAGGACAGACCATCATCCAGATCGACATCGATGCCGAATCGATGGGTAAGTCGGCACCGGTCGATATCGGCCTCGTCGGCGACGCCGATGCGACGCTCCGGGCGCTGCTCGACCTAATCGGCTCAGACGCGAAACCACCGGCGACATCGGCATGGCTGGACGGGCTCAGCGACAAGCGCCAGGAGTTCCGGGACACGGTTGAGGCCACCGCCAACGCGAAGGTCGTAGGCGGAGGCACAGTCCTGAACGAGGCGGCCGTCGCGAGCGCGATCAGCGCATTGATCCCCGAGGACGCGATCACGGTGATCGACGGCGGCCAGGCGATGGTGTGGGGAACGACGTTCATTCAGCCGGACGACCCGCGACGGATCTTGTCGGATCCGGGAATGGGGCACCTGGGATTCGGTCTGCCGTTTGCCAACGCCGCGAAGCTGGCGCATCCCGACCGGCCGGTGATCTGCGTCACCGGTGACGGTGCGCTCGGCTGTACCATCCAGGAACTCGAGACGGCCGCGCGCTACGGTCTGAATATCGTAGTACTGACGTTCAACGATAGTTATTGGGGGATGTACAAGCCCTTCGGCGAAGTTCTCGAGAACCCCAACTTCGGTACGCAACTGACGACGGTCGATTTTGCCAAGGTTGCCGAAGGCTTCGGCTGCCGGGGCTGGAGCGTCAAGACGCTCGATGCTTTACCCACCGCTTTCGCGGAAGCCGCGCAGGCCGGCCGACCGGCAGTGATCGATATCGAGGTTGAGTACACACCCCACCCGATGGACTTCATGTGGCCGAGCATCATTCTTCAGGGGTTCCAATTTCCTGAACGCGATAAGATCAGGGCGGTCGCTTGACGGCGCGCGCTAATTCAGAGCGTCTGTTCGACGGGTAAGCCGGCTAGCACCCACTCGGGAAAACCATCTTCCATCCGCCGGGCGCGGAGCCCCTTTTCACGAAGCCGCGATACGGCATCGAATGCCAGGACGCAATGCGGCCCGCGACAATAGGCCACTACCTCCTGGGCAGGATTGAGTCGTTCGAGTTGCTGCTCTAGCTCCACCAGCGGAACATTGATCGCGCCCGGCACATGGCCCGCCGCATACTCTTCGGGAGGGCGCACATCGAGAACCGTTACCAACCCCTCGCGGGCGCGTTCCAGCAGGTCGTCGCGGGAAACGGGTTCGAGCTTATCGCGCACCGTCAGAAACGTACTGACCAGACGATCGATGTCCGCGATTTGACCCTCGGCGACTTCGCGCAGGGCATTGAGCAGACCAACGACATTGCCGCCGCTGAGCGCGTAATAGACCCTCAGCCCTTCTTTTCGCGAGGTGACCAGTCCGGCCTGCCGTAACTGACGCAGGTGTTGAGAGGTATTGGCGACGGCGAGCCCGGCCACCTTCGCCAGCACCTCCACACTTCGCTCTCCTTGGGCTAAGTATTCCAGCAATTCCAATCGGTTACCGTTCGCCAGCGCCTTACCGACGCGGGCGAGATGATTGAACAAGTCGTGTTTGAAGTGGCCGCTCGTCATCCGTTTGGTTCTTGTCAACGCGTTATTCTACTAATCTATTGATTAGTAGAATAACATCTGAGAGCATAACAACAACCCCGACGGAAACAAGCCGCGACGGCAGCTGGATCAGTCGACGTTCATTCATGGAGTTGAGATGAGTCAGGAAAGCAGGATCTTCGGTGCGCAATGACCTCTGAGTCGTTGGCGATAACCCATCGACGACGAGCCGTGTCCGCCGCGCATCAGGACTTGATGCCGGCGCGTTACAGCCCGGCGGTGCGGCTACTCAGCATGGCGGCGTTTTCCCTGGCGTTCTTCGGCTGGCTGAACGAAAGCTGGTTGTTCTGGTTCGAAAATCCCATCTGGCTCAACCACTACACCGAATTTGCCATCATCTTCGCCTTCGGGTGCTGGCGGATTTTTGCGGAGCGCGATCCCTATACGCGGAAAAGACTCATCATCCTGGTCGCCATGGTAACGGCGTTCTGGTGGTTGATCCCGTGGTTACACCCGGTTTATGAGTGGCATACGGGGTTTCTCTGGTCGCAACCGGTGTTTCCTTCGCTGCACGTGCCCGGCACCTTGACGTTCTTCCTTATCCTCACCCTGGTGTTCCTGTTCGGCCGGCGTGTGATCTGCGGGTTCAACTGTCCGTGTGTCGGGATCCGCGAAACGGTCGGTTTTCCGTTTCGCGAAAAAACCCCGCGTTCCAACTGGACTTGGCGATTGCGCCATAGTAAGTGGATCTTCTTCGCTTATTACGTCGGCGTCGCCGTCGCTACCCAGTTCCCGCCGAATTCCTGGACCGTAACTTTCGTCGGCAGCTTTTACCTCGTCGTCGCGGTCACTTATTTCGGCAGTTTTTACCTCGCGCCGCTGGCGGGTAATCGATTTTACTGCCGTTACCTGTGCCCGTATGGCGCGACCTTCGGGCTGTTGAATCACGCCGGGTTTTACGGCATCGACATGGATACGGACAAATGCATCGATTGCCAGCGGTGCGAACAGGTGTGTGACATGGGGATCCCGGTGTACACCCAGGGCAAGCAAAGCGGCAAGGTCACGGCGCTGGAAGATTGCATGGGGTGCGCGCGCTGCGTGCTGTCCTGTCCGACTGACGCGCTGGAGATCCGCGACATACGCAACCGGTTCAACCCGTCGCTCAAGCAGGATGCCAGCCACTTACTGAAGAAGCAGGCGATCGCACCGCTCCCGCGACAGGAACCGCCGGAGCGTCCCCCGGGGCAGCGCGTGCATGACTGGGATGAAATCAGATCCTCGCCAAGCCTGGCGCAGATCCGGGCGCAGGCAAGCCGGTGCCTGGATTGCGGCGTACCGGGCTGCAGCAACGCATGCCCGCTGGCCAATCGGATCCCGGAATGGCTGGAGGCTGCGGCCGCGGGCGATATCGAGACCGCGGCAGAAATTTCCCTCAGCACGAACAACCTGCCGGAAGTATGCGGCGGACTCTGCCCGCAGTATCGACTGTGCGAGGGCTCCTGTACGAAAGCGAAAACGCCCGGCGGCGCCGTGACCATCGGCGCGATCGAGCGCTACCTCAACGAAGAAGCGTTACGCCGGGGATGGCGGGCGCCGACCGGCGCTCGCCGCAACACCCAGCGTATCGCCATCGTCGGCGCTGGACCCGCGGGGATGGCGTGTGCCGACCAATTGAACCATGCCGGCTGCAATGTCACGGTATTCGATCGACAACCGGTTGTCGGCGGGCTATTGGCGACAGGCGTGCCGCCGTTCAAACTCGACAAATCCGTCGTGACGCGGCGCCACGAACTACTCGAACAACGCGGCGTGTGCTTCGAATTGGGCATCGAAGTCGACGAGCCACGAATGCAGGAATTGGTCGCGGCCTATGATGCCGTGTGTCTCGCAAGCGGCGCCCAGACTCCCCGCGCGCTCGACTTACCTGGTCGTGACCTGCCCGGCGTGATGGACGCGCTCGGTTATCTCCAAGAGGTCAATCGCGATACGGGCCGGGCGGTGATGGCGGATAGACGTGTCCTGGTCGTCGGTGGCGGTGACACCGCCATCGACTGCGCCCGTTCCGCGCTGCGCGAGGGCGCGGCCGAAGTACACGTCGCCTATCGGGGAGACGTGGAGGCCATGCGCGCCTCACCCGGCGAACGACAGGCCGCCTGCGCAGAAGGCATGCGCTTGCACTTGCATCATGTGCCGGTGGAAATATTGGGCGATGCGCACGTTACCGGCCTGCGTTTCGACACGCCCGCGGATACCCCGGCGGTCATTGCCTGCGACCGCGTGGTCCTCGCACTCGGCCAGGTTTGCGCACCCCCGCCGTGGCTCGGGCGACTCGGCGTCGAAACCGATCCGGACGGCCGGATCCGGGTCGACGCGCAAGGCAGAACGTCCCATCGAAAAATTTTTGCTGGCGGCGACAATACGACCGGACCCGCACTTGTCGTAACCGCAATCGCCGCCGGACGAAAGGCGGCGGACGGCATACTCGACGGCTTCCGTCCCGCACAGCGCGCCCTGGAAACGGCGGGCGCGATATTGAAACGGCCGACGACGCTGCCGCCGCCACCGGTAGTGACGGCGAACCGCCGACAATGAACAAGGTTTCCGCGCCGTTGTGCTTGCTGCTGGTGTTGTCCTTGTCGCAGCGGATGGCTTCGGCCCACCACACCAAGGATCACCTAGTGCTAAGCGAAGCGCCGGGGCAAGTGATCGCCCTCGCGCAGGAAGGAGCCATCGGACCCTGGATCTGGCTGGTTTGGGCCAGCGTTGGTTGCGTGCTGGCGATCGGTCTTTGGAGAACAGCCCGTGCTATCTGGATACCGCTACTCGCGATCATCGTCGCCGTGCCGGCCGCTTTCTATTATGTGGATTGGTCGAAAGGGGGCGGCGGCGCAGGGCTCTATTCACGCAAATGGTCGCCGGACCCGGTGTTTGCCTATTGGGATCCGGGCGATTTCTATGAGCCCGTCGACTCGGTCGCGGGTAGCTTCGAAGGTGAGCAGTGCGTCGCCTGCCACGCGGCGACCACCCCCGGCATTGTCAACGACTGGCGCAACAGCGCACATGCCGCTCCGGGCGCCGGCAAGCCCCCCGTCTATTGCTCCGCGTGCCACGGTACGGATCACGAAGCGCTGCGGATGCCGACGCCAGCTATTTGCGGTTCGTGTCATGGGCGCCAGCATGCCGAGTTCGAGGCGGAAAAACGCTATGGCTTTCCGAGCCACGCGCTCGCGATGGAGCGAGCGCTGGACGCGAAGCATTTTGTCGACAAACCCAAGGCCGAGGTGACATCGTGTCTCGCCTGCCATTCCGTTGCCGTCAAGTGCGATTCCTGTCACACGCGTCATCTCTTCAGCGCAGCCGAAGCGCGCCGTCCGGAAGCCTGTGTCACCTGTCACAGCGGTCCGCCACATCCCGACGACGAAACGTATTTCGCCTCGGCGCACGGCCGCTTGTATCGGGCTGAAGGCCGCCAATGGGATTGGTCGAAACCGCTCGCCAAAGGCAATTATAAAGCGCCTACCTGTGCCTATTGTCATATGGACGGGGGAAGGCATCAGGTGGCGCACAAATCGATCTGGAAATTCGGTATCCGCGAGGTCAACCCGTTGACGTCGCGTAATGAGGTCCGGCGTAACCAGTGGGTGGCGTTGTGCAGCGACTGTCACGAGTCGGACTGGTCGCGACAGCAACTGGCGGCGTTGGATGACGAACGCCGGCAAGCCTGGGCCAAGCTGTATGCGGCCGAAGATGTTCTCAAGGAACTGCGCGCCGACGGTCTTTTGCACCCGGGGGCCGCCGACCGGCCACCCTACCCGAACGACTGGCTGGCTAAACTATGGCCGCGCGCTCGCATTGGTTTTTACGAGGGCCAGGCGTCGTCTTTCTATAATGTCTCACGCATCGAGCGCGACTATTTCGAGATGTGGTATTTCGATAACCTCGGGGCCTACAAAGGAGCGGCTCACGGCGATGCGGCGTTCGTGAATCGAGGACACGAAGCGATGGACGCCGGCCTCGCTGCAATCAAGCGGGAAGCGGCCAAACTACGCCGTCTCGATGAGGCCGAAGACGCAGCCAAACTACCGCGGCCCGATCCTTCCGCACTTTGGCGCACGGGCGAATACACCGACTTCAACGGAGCACAGAACTGATGCGGTGGTTCGTCTGCATCGTAGCAGTCGCTTTTTCAGCTCTGATCACGGCGGCAGAGCCCGCCGCGGAAGGTGCGTTCGAAAATGCCGCGTGCGTGGCGTGTCATCAAACACGCGACGGCGAACTGGTTAACGCATGGCGACGCAGCGGCCACGGGACAACCGCAGATACGGTTACTTGCGTCACCTGCCACGGCAGCTCCCACAACGGGGCTGCGCAGCGCGCACGCCGTGACGAACACTGTGCCGCTTGTCACGGCGGGGATCCAGACCCGGTCGTACGTAGCTATGCGACCTCGAAGCACGGCGTCATCAGCCAGCTCGAACAAGACGATTGGGACTGGTCCCGCCGACTCGTGTCGGCAAACTACCGCGCGCCCGGGTGCGCTTATTGCCACATGCACAACGGTGATCACGATGTCGGTAGCAGGGTACGATCATGGGCGCCGCTGGAAGAACCCGCCGCACGGGAACGCGAACGGCTACACTACGACATCCAGATGGTGTGTCAGGATTGCCACTCGTCGCGCTATGTCGAACGGCTGCTCGATAACGGTGAACGGATGCTGACGATGGGGCGCATGAAAGTACGTGAAGCGGCATCGATCATTGAGCGGGCGAGCCGCGACTTCGGTGACCCGGAACTCGCCGAGGCAAAGGACTACTTCTCAAAGATGCGGTCGTTGCATCTGAAAAATCTCTATCTCGGCAGTGGGCACCAGTCACCCGATTACCAATGGTGGCACGGCCAACCCGCATTGGACGGAGATCTCCTGCGGATCAAGAGTGCGATTAGCGAGTTGCATCGTATTCGGGCTATCGCTAACGGCCGAACGGCGGAATAAAAGTCGCCAGTCGGCATAATGACCGCGTCGATCGAGAGGGAATGCGGGCTAACCGTCTCGCGGCACGCGCTCGGTTATTTCTTTGACCTTGTCTAAATGTTCATGCGGCCGCAAGCCACCGCCGAGGGTCCGCAAGCACAGGTAAGTCAAACCGATCTTCGCCCAGCCGCGGACGCGATCCTGCCACTCGGCCTCCCTCGGCCCTACCACCGCGACGCCGGCTTCGGTGCCGATCGCGTCGGGGTCGCGACCCGCGGCCTCGGCTTCGCTCTGGATTCTCCTGTTCAGTAGCGGGAATTCCTCGGGCGAACACAAGACGAACCAACCGTCGGCATACCGACCAATCCGTCGAATCACCGGATCGCCCGGCGCCGATCGCGAACCGATCCATAACGGGATCGGTCGTTGCAAGGGCAGTGGGTTCAAACCCGCGCCGTTGACTTGATCCCACCGACCCTCGAAGTCTACCGTTTCCCGCGTCCACAAGAGCTTGAGTAAACTGAGTTGTTCGTCGCAACGCGCACCGCGCGTCGCGAATGACTGACCCATATAGCGATACTCTTCTGCATTGCCGCCCACACCAATACCGAGTCGCAGTCTGCCGCCGGAGAGGACATCGAGTTCCGCCGCTTGCTTGGCAACCAGCGCGGTCTGCCGGGACGGCAAAACAATCACGGACGGGACCAGTTCAATTCTTTCGGTCACGGCCGCTATGAACGCCATCAAGGTCATCGGTTCGTGCGCGTAACCGCTGTCCGGCCGCAGAACTTGGTCCGGTACGCGCAAATGCGTAAACCCCAGTTCGTCGGCAAGTTGTGCGAACGCCTTGATGGCGCCAATATCGTTTTCCATCTCCCGTACCGGGAGCGAGAGACCAATCTTCATGATGTTACCTAGAGGCTATGCAAAAGGCGGGATCGGCCCGCCCGGCGAGGCCGTTCGCAGACCGATCAGGCGTAAGACCGAGAGGACGTAAGGCCGGTTTTGAGTCATCTCTTTGTTCGGTAGCTCTTCGTTAAGTCGATTATGCGCCGATTTGTGCACCGGCGGCTCAGTGTTTTCGTGAGCCACCGAACCGGCGATAATCCACCTAGATGCGGTCGCATCGATGAATTTCGACCGCCCATGCTGGCCTGTCGCCGGGGTCCGATCTCACGTGCGGCATAATCAACGAGGAAACAAAGTATGACCGAACCCCGAATCAGCCGCTATCCAGTACCGAAGCTCAACGAACTGCCGGACGACATCAAAGAGATGATCCTCGCCGTGCAGGAAAAGGCCGGCTTCATTCCTAATGTGTTCCTCGCGCTTGCGTATCGTCCCGAGGAGTTGCGAGCGTTTTTTGCCATGCACGATGCGCTGATGGAAAAGGACAGCGGGCTTTCGAAGGCCGAGCGCGAGATGATCGTCGTCGCCACCTCGGGCGAAAACGATTGCCTCTACTGCGTGGTGGCGCACGGCGCGATCCTGCGGGTACGTTCGAAGAATCCGTTGATCGCGGACCAACTCGCGACCAATTACCGCAAGGCCGATCTCACACCGCGGCAACGGTCGATGCTCGATTTCGCGATGAAGATCTGTACGGACGCACGCGCCGTCGACGACGAGGATTTCGAGACCTTACATAGCCACGGCTTCAGCGACGACGATATCTGGGATATCGCGGGGATCACGTCATTCTTCGGGCTTAGCAACCGAATGGCGAACTTTCTATCGATGCGGCCCAACGACGAGTTTTATACGATGGGCCGAACGGCGCCGTGATGGCGTCGAGCCGCCTGCTTTACAAGCCCTGCAGATAAGCGGCCACGTCGAGTACCTTTTGCTCGTTCAGCAGCGTTGGGTAGAGCTTCGGCATTTTTGACGAGGGGTTTTTGATCCACTCGACGATGCGCTGCTCATCCATGCGCGCCTTGATACCCTTCAGCGCCGGCCCGGTCGCCCCCTCGCCGCGCATACCGTGGCACATGGCACAGACACGCGCGTAGGTGATTTTCCCGGCGTTCGCATCCGCTGCCCCGATAGCACTAGCCGGCGCGGCCGCAGTTTTTGCGACCGCCGAAGCGCCGCCGCCGCCCAGCGTATAAATGTTGAGCGTCGGGCTGCCGGCGTCGCCGAAAGTGAGCCGTGACACGTTACCGGAGACAAAGGCTACGTATTGTTTGGCGTCGCGCATATAGGTGATGACCCCGCCTGCAAGTCCGCCGGTAACTTTGGTCTCATAGAGCGTCTTACCGGTCTCGCTGTCGAGGGCGAAAAAATTTCCCGCCATGTCCCCGCTAAAAATCACGCCGCCGGCAGTCGGGGTGATACCGGCAACCTGCGGGCCGGCCGTCTGGCGCTTCCAGCGGACTTCGCCGGTACTGGCATCCAAGGCGTGGAGCCAACCCGTTGAGGAGTCATGGAATTCGAAGGTCCCGGCGAGGGCGAACTGCCCGGGTTGATAGCGGAACTCTTCGGGCGTGGCCAGCGTTGCGCACCAGTCGACGCTGCCGACGACGAGGGTCCCGTTTTGCTTGTCCAGGGCCGGACCGTTCCACTCCACGCCGCCGAGCGGCCCGGGGCAGACCTCGATTCCCTCCGCGGTCGGCGCAACGCCCGCGTTTTTGATCGTCGTCACCTGCGTCTTGAACACGCGTTGGAGTGTTTCGCGGTTGATCGCGTAGACGTAGCCGTCCTTGCTGCCGAACGCCACCATGCGCTCGCCTTTCTCATTATAGTAAAGGACCGGCGCGGCGCCGAGATCGAGATCCTGGCCGTCATTCGACAGTAGTTGGTGATACCACTTGAGTTTCCCGGTGTGCGCGTCGAGCACCACCAGGCTGTCGGTATAGAGATTCTCACCGGGGCGTTTATCCGGCTGTAGATCCGGGGCCGGATTGCCGACGGGAACGAACACCTCACCGGCGGAAATATCCAAGGTGTAGGTGGTCCAGGTACCGCCACCGCCGATGCGGGCGCTATCGGCGATCACCCAGGTGTCGGCGCCAGCCTCGTCGCCGCGCGGGATGGTGTAGAAGCGCCATACTTCCCGACCGGTCTCTTGATCGAAGGCCATTACGCGGCCGCGAATACCCCAGTCGCCGCCGGCCGCTCCCATGATCAACAGACCCTGATAGACCTGCGGCGCGGCGCTGAAGAATTCACCCAGTTGCGGATCGCCGACCTGGTGCCGCCAAATGGTTTGACCCGCGGCGGCGTCGATGGCGAGCAACCGGCTATCGACGGTACCGCGAAAGAGGCGCCCGTTGGCATAGGCCACGCCGCGGTTGACCCGGAGCGCCGTCATCTCAAGTTCTTCTTCGACGTGGTGGTGTCGCCAGCGCACTTCACAGTTCGCAGAATCGACGGCCAGGGTGTCGGTTGCGGTCGTGAAATAGAGTAGACCGTCGACGTGCAGCACCGAGGTATGAAAAGCCCCGATATCCTCGACCTTGAGCCGACAGACCTCACCGAGTTGATCGGCGTTGTCCCGGTCGATCTGGTCGAGCGGGACGTAGCGCTGGCCGTTGATGTTGTGGTTATAGCTCAGCCAATTGGTGTCGTCGGGGACCACAGTGTCACCGGCATCCGCCGCAACCGTGACGAAAAGCAAAACGGCCACGCTGGTTCGTAATACGCTCATTCATTTTCTCCTTATCGGTTGCGTCAAACCATAAAAGTGCGGCCGGCTCAAGCCATGATTGTACCGCCAAACACGGGCGAAGAGTGTCGGCCCCGGGCATCCGGCAGGTCTCCGGGTTCGGAATGTAAGTTACGGCGATCCCACACGACGCACCGGAGATAAGCGTTTGCTGCCTTGGCCGGTAATCAACAATCCTGAGACGATCACGCCGAGGCCGATCCATGAACTCGGCGGCACCGGCTCTCCGAGCACTCGTTCGATCAACAACAGCGACAAAAACGGTGCGAGAAAAATCAGCTGACCGATACGGGCGGCGTGCACCGTACGCCGCAATGCAGCAGACCACAACAGAAACGTGACCCCCATTTCCACTACACCGACCCAGAGGCCGAAGGGCACGGTCGCGCCCGTCCACTCGGGCAAACCATCGGTTGCCGCACACACCGCAGCGACGGCCGGCGTCGCGAATACGAAACTCCAGGTCATCAGGGGCAGGGGCTCGGCGTCGCTGCGGGCATTGATGATCCAGTAGAGCGCCCACACGACGGTACTGCCGAGGGCAAGCGCGAGCCCGCTCCACGCCCACTCGAGTTCGCCATGCGCCTCGACACCCAAAACGATGATGAGGACGCCGCCATAGCTGACCGCGATCCCGGCGAGACCGCGGACGCCGAGGCGCTGCCCGAGCAACGGCACGGCCATGACCGCGAGCATAATCGCCCAGGTATAATTCACCGATTGCGCGAGTTGCGCCGGCAACCGGTCGTACGCCGCAAACAGAACTTGATAATAGGCGAAGGGATTGAGCAGCCCTAACCCAGCGGCCTGCAACACTAAGCGCCGGGAGAGACGCCAACTGCCCGCGACCGAATTCGCGGTCACGAACACGAGCGTCGAGAACACGACGCCTTGCAGCAGAAGTTGGGATGGCGTCAGAACCTCCAAGCCGAGCTTAAAGGCGGTGGCAACGGTCGACCAGCATAGGACGGCGGCTAGGGCAAACAGCGTAGCCTGCCGTTCCTTACTAATCGTCGCGATGCTCACGAACGCAGTCAAACACGTTTAGACCTTGGCCGAATAAAAAAAGAGGAACGTCGCATCGTCACGCGCCGCGACGTCGAAACCGCCGTTGCGAATCAACCCAAGATGGGGCCGACCACGCGTTTGGCTCCTAAAAGGGTAAAGGGATCGATCAAAGCGAGAAACCGAGCCAGACGGCCGCGATGGCGAACGGAGCGCCGAGGTAAGCGGTCAGATCGATACGCCGGCTGATCTGACTATACGCCGCGAAGAAGTGCTCATCGTCCGCGATGTGGGGCCGTTGCCTGACCAGTACGGCGCACCATGCGTTGAGAGCGACGACCGTGGTACCACAGACCACCTTCACGAGGTACCAGCCGGCGAGACGATCCATGTCCAGCATGATCACGCCGGTCACGAGCAGTACCATGAACGTCGGAATTTCGATCCATTGATCCACCGTCACGTGGTAGTCCGCAACGAGCCTTTTCTTGGCGACGTCACGCCCGCCCCGTGACCGTTCGAGGACCACTTCGACAGCGACACAACCGAGCCAGAAACCGGCGGCCAGGATGTGGATGAACACGATGAGAGACACGGCGCTACCCCCTGTTTGATTCCGTCTTCAGCTAAATAACGGAGCAGAAATACTGAGCAGTTAAATTGAACTCGGGTAGTCCCTA
>CAZFZX010000109.1:0-15487 GCA_964523765.1 uncultured Enterobacteriaceae bacterium | reverse complement strand
GAAACTGACTTTTTTGCCCTTTTCTGGTGGGTCATTTTTTAATGCCGCTTTACAGCCCCCAACCGATCCTCAGCGAAGCCGAGCCGATCCTGCGGCGAATGAGGTCGGCGCTTCAGTTCGAGGCGGGAGCGGTTTGTTCGCCAGCCTTTGCTCGGTTACCGTCGAATCCGAGTTGTTCGATGAAGTGACCGTAGTTGGCCGCCCACTTTTCGATCAGGCCCGAATCGTCTTTCTGCCAGGGGTGAAAGGCGCCCCGGTAGTATTGCAGCATTGCCGGTAGCATATTGCTGACGAGCCCGCGGCGGCCGAACAGATACCAAAGACCCCTCGCGATATCGCGAAAGTCGCCGAGTTTGCCTTCCTGCTTGAGTAGTTCGAAAGTGCTCCGGAGCGTCACGCTGATGATGAGAAACCAGGCGGGCGCCAGTTGCAAGACGCGCGTCCGGTAGGAGCCTCCGATTTTGTTGAATACGTCGAACGCCGTCGATTTGTGCTCCGCCTCTTCCGCGGCGTGCCAGGCCCATAAAGCGGCAACCCGCTCGTGTGCACCCTCGGAGACGGCCGGGTTGGTGAGGTATTGCCTGGCGAACCCGGCGGTGAAGTGCTCGAGGGCCATCGTGACCGCTAGCATTGCGTGCGGTTTATCGGCGAATTCGTCACGCGTGATCTGGGTAAGCCGCACATAACGGGCCTCGATCCGTTCCATGTCAAAGCCTTGCCCGCTTACCATCTTGTTGAACTTCTGGTGTTGTGCCGTGTGGTGGGCCTCCTGCGCTATGAAATGGTCGATCTCTTCGAGCAAGTCGGGATCAGTGATCTGATCTCGAACGGCGCGAACCGAATCGATGAATAGCTTTTCGCCCGACGGAAATGAATGCGAAAGCGCGTTCCAGAAAAGCGTGATGAAGGGGCTGTCGGCGTGCCAGTAACGAGGGAACCCGTCCTCGAAGTCGAACTTCATCCGGCGGAATTGAACCTTTACGTTTTCGGGTCTGACGGTTGCTGATTGTTCGTTCATCATCGTATCTACACCTGTTGCGCTAGTGAGTAGGACCCGCGCCGGATACCCCGGCCTTTGTCCGATATTGTCTTGAATTCCACTATCGGAGGCTTATACCCGGGAGCAAGGCCTACGCCATTTTGCAGGATAGCGTCGATTAGAAGACGAATACAAGGCAAGTAGAGAAAAGTGCAAGAGAGATTGCTACTTTTTGTGTCGTCGAGCATTTCTTTTGGCGACGCGAATTGGAATTCGCGATCCGGGGCCAAGTCGCGGGAGAATCGATCCGCGATAAGGGACGGGTGTGGAGCGGTCCGGCAGATTACAAAAATATTTCAATATATATTGAAATAGTCATTTACTTGCATTTCATATTTCAGTACTCTTTGAAATATGAAAACTGTCGATGCAGTTGCCGCGCTGGGTGCGCTGGCGCAGGAAAATCGCCTCGAGATTTTCAGATTGCTGGTCAGCGCGGGACCGAGCGGTCTGCCTGCAGGGCAGATTGCGGATGAATTAGGCCTCGCGCCAAATAATCTCACCTTTCATCTGGACAGGCTGAGAGCGGCCGATCTTATTTCGGTGCGACGTAACGGTCGTCTCATGATCTACAAGGCCCGCTATAAGTCGATGAACGGACTCGTCGACTTCTTGGCGCAGAATTGCTGCACCGGAGCAGGACCAAAAACCAGACGCACTAACCGCAGGCCACCTTTGACCGCAAGCAGCGGTGTGGCGAAATGAGTTGCGTCGCCGCAAGTTGCGTAGACGCCGGTCCTGCGCCGCGACCGGTCGGTGGCGATATCCGGGAGCGAGTCCGACTGCTACATGGCTCGGCCGGTAGTGCCGAGATGTGGACCCACACCTGCGATGAATTCGGTTCCCGATATCGCTGTTCGGCACCTGATCTGATTGGCTACGGCACCTCGATGCCATGGCCGCCGGACAAACCTTTCAACCTCGATTCCGAGCTCCACGCAATAAAGCCGCTGCTGCCGTGTTGCGGCGAAAAAATACACGTCGTGGGTTACTCTTACGGTGGTGTGCTGGGATTGTTTCTGGCACTTTCCAACCCCGCCCTCGTGCAGACGCTGACGCTCATCGAACCGGTGTTCTTCGCAGCTTTGCGCTATAAGGGAAACCGGCGAGCCTATGACCAATTTCGCGATATCCGCGATACCTTCATGTCGCGGCTATCAGGCGGCGATACGGAAGCGGCGATGAGCGGATTCATTGACTTCTGGACCGGAGAGGGGACGTGGGCATCGTCCCCGCCGGCAATACGCGAGTACATGCAAGAACGGGCCAACAAAATCATTTTGGATTGGCAGGCATCGTTCGACGCCGTTCCCGACAAGGCGAGCTTGGCGGCTCTCGGGCCGCGAACAATGCTCATACGAGGCGACGAGAGTCCGCAACCGATGTGCGAGCTCGTTGATTCCTTACATCAACTGATGCCTGGCAGTTCTCACAAAATCATCCCGGGCGCGAACCACCTGTTGCCCTTCACTCACAAACGCGCGCTCCATCGCGCCCTGATGTTCCATTTGCCTGTCGCCGAACAGCCGTCTCGAAATCCGTTTGCTTGATAGGGTCGAAGACGAAACTGTAGACTGTGAAGACACAGCCGGAAAACGGGAGAATCAAAATGGGTATCGAGGAAAACAAGGCGATCGTCCAGAAGTTCTGGGAAGCCTTTTCGGCATCGCGTTACGACGAGGTGATCGATATGTTAGCGGACGACGCCACGTGGCTGGTGCAGGGTAAGACGCTGCTCTCGGGAACGTACACGAAACCGCAGTTTGCCGAGTTGCTGAAACAGGTCACGCCGCAGGCGCCGGACGGCATTCGGGTCACGCCCACCCTCATGACCGCCGAAGACGATCGCGTATCGGTCGAGGCCGAGTCCTATGGGGAGATCACGAACGGCAAGACCTACGAAAACATCTATCACTTCATGTTCGTGATCCGCGACGGCAAGGTCGCGGCGATCCGTGAATACATGGATACCGAGCACGTCACCGCAACCTTCGGTACCTAAGTCCGACAGGCTCGGCTCCTAGCTCGCTCCGCCGTCGACCTTGAGGATCGCGCCCGTGGTAAAGCTGGCGTGGTCCGAGGCTAGATAGAGCGCCGCACCGACGATTTCTTCGGGGGCGCCGCCGCGCCGCAGCGCCATCGACGTCTCGGCGCGCTCCTTGAAAGCTTCCATGTCCCAGGCGTTGGAAATATCGGTCAGGAATGGCCCGGGCATGATCGCGTTGACCCGCACCTCTGGGCCGTAGGCGTCGGCGAACCCCTCGGTCAGCGCGTTGAGCGCGGCCTTCGCGGCAGCGTACGGAATAATGTCTTTGCGCGGACGGATCGCGCCCGTGCTGCTGATGTTGATTATTGCGCCGCTGCCGTCGTCGACCATACGTTGGCCGACGTTGGCGCATAGGCGAAACGCCCCTTTCAGGTTTACCTCGAAAACCTTGTCGTACAACGCCTCGGTGATTTCGACGGGCCTGTCGTATACCGGCGACAGGCCGGCGTTGTTGATCAATACGTCGATTCTGCCGAAGCGGGCGTAGACGGCGTCGGCGAGCGCGTCGACCTGCTCCCAGTAGCCGACGTGACAGGCCTGCGCTAAGGCTTCGCGCCCGAGCGCTTCGATTTCCTTAACCACGGCCTCGCACGATTCGATGCGGCGGCTGGCGACGGCGACCGAGGCGCCGGCCTCGGCGAAGCCCAATGCCATAGCGCGGCCGAGGCCGCGGCTGCCACCGGTGATCAGTACGACCTTGCCGTTCATGTCGATGACGTTGTGGCTCATGGTGTTTCCGAAAACTGCCGCGGCCAGACAACGGGTGCGCGGCGTTCTGCTACGTTGTGAGTGGACATATTAACCTCGTTTCGGCACGTGCGTGCCGGCTGGTGTGTGGTGTGCGACGCGGGAGGAGACCGGGTCTTGTTGATCGTAACCGGCGAGGTCCAGCATGGACGATTGAAACAGATGGAAGGCCTCTGATAACGAGGGATGTTCGTCGAAATAGACAGCCGTGCGCAGTCCGACCAGCAATGCATAGGCGATCTCGGCGGATTCCTTCGGGTCGACCACGGCGCCCCGCGGTGTCCGTTCAAAGAGTTCTGTCAGGTACTGCTTGGCGCGCTTGTCCATATCCGCCTTCGCCCTGCGCAACACGGCGTCGTTTACGGCCAGGCCGAAGCATTCCAACATAAAGCCCATGTTGGATCTCGTCAGCTCATGCCCGGCGAAAGCTAAGTGGGTCAGCAGATCGATCTGGCATTCCACCGGTTCGCCGCGGAACGTGTCCATACGCTCCAGGAATCTCTCGTAGACGGATTCGAAGTAGTGCTCCAGGATGGCGTCCTTGCCGCGATAGTAGTAAAGGAGATGGCTGGGAGACATCTCGGCGGCGCGTGCCACGTCTGCAAGCGTCGTTTTCGCGTAACCTTTTTTGGCCACGCAGTCGCGGAGCGCACTGAGGATCGCATTACGCCGCTTCTCGCCGCGAACGGTGGGTGCCGCCGTCGCCGGTTTGGTTTTCGACTTCGTGTTCATTCTTCTTCCTGGCTCTCCCTAGCGACCGGGTTCGGTGATCGCGATCTGCGCTTCGTAAACCGGCCTAAACCATCGCGCGAGGCGCCGTTCACTCCGCCGTCTTCTTCGCGCGCCCGGGGAACTGAGGCTTGCGTTTTTCCATGAAAGCGGTCGCGCCTTCGACCATGTCCTCGGATCCGATCGCCTGGACCAGCATAGCGAGGCCGCTGAGGTAATTGTCCCGCGACTGGTTCCACCAGAGGTTTGAACTGATCTTGGCGATCTCAAGATAGCGCGGACTCATGGCGAGTAGCTCATCGGCCCATTTTGCCACCTCTTCACCGAGTTGCGCATCGGGCACCACCGTGTTGATCCAGCCCATCTCCAGGGCCTCTTTGGCCGAATAGCGCCGGCACATAAAGGCGACTTCCTTGGTCCGCTTCTCGCCGATGCTCATCGACAGAAAATTCGTTCCGCCGAGCACGGGCGCGCTACCGATCCGCACCCCGGCCTGACCGAAGCTCGCGCTTTCGACGGCTATTGCGAGGTCGCATGCAACGACCAGTTCATTACCGCCGCCAACCGCGACGCCGTTCACGGCCGCGATGACCGGCCGCGGACTGTTTCTGATCGTATCGAATAGATCCAGGGAGGCGTAAAACATACGTCTCAGATCGGCGGGATCGGCGCTCGTCAATTTCGCCAGGTAGCCGCCCGCACAAAAGGCCCGTCCGGTCCCGGTGAGGACGATGACCCCACTTTCCGCTGCGTCCCTGACCGCTTCGATGATCGCTCGGTTCATCTCGGCGTCGAAAGCGTTCATGCGATCCTCGCGGTTCAGCCGGATCCATGCGACCTCACCCTTGTGCTCGATTTCAATGTCAGGCATTTTGTTCCCGCCTTGAAGTCCGGACGTTCGCGTCCGGGATTGATTTTAGCCGTCGCCGATCACTGCGAATATTGGTGCCGGGCCTGTTTTCAGGGACTTGACAACCAACCGCATTGTGCGCAGTATTTGAATAATATTCAAGTTCGATGCGACACGATAAACGTGCCGGCCGGCACCATTTGATACCCACCTGCAACGACCCGGCAGGAGACTGAGGAGGATGCACAATGACCGATGAGGTAAACGTCGATCAAGACAGCCCGATATTTGATCCGATCAAACTCGAAGAAGTGGATGTCAGCAAAGACTATCCGATGGAGCAGGACGAATTCGACCTGATGTTCGAACACAACTGCTACTGTGATATGGCCCACGCCAACAAGAGCGGTTTTCCGATCGTCACGCCGATGTTTTACGTGGTCATCGACGGTTTGATCCATATGACGAGCATCCAGCGGCACCGCGCCAAGGTGCACCATCTGGAGAACGACCCGAGGATTTCGGTGAGTATCCACAATGACGGTGCCGAGCTCAGGCACCAGAAGGCCATTCTCGTCGTTGGCAACGCCGAGGTGGTCTATGGCGAGGAAATCAAAAAGAAGGTCCACTGGCAGGTCATCAATAAGTACTGGCGCTCACTCAAAGACGAGAAAATCCGGCAGGTCGCGTTCGAAGCCGTGCATACGCCGCGCCGCGCGATCATCATCGTACACCCGAAAAAGACGATTTCCTGGGACTTCGGCAAGATGGTTCAGGCTTACGACCGCGGCGTGTGGTTCAACGAGGCCTATTCGATGGTCGAGGACCTTCAGGCGGACCTCAAGTGACGGGTCTTTTGCGCGCAGTAGTCCAGCGTCCAGCGTCGGGGGTATGACGCAATGGGTCAGTGGGACGATAAATTCGAACGGGCCGCGAAGAAATGGGAATCTTGGCGGATGCAGGAGTATGCCCGCAACGAACGGGTATTGACCGACATCGTCGCCGATAAGGCACGGCAATATCCTGACCATGTCGTGTTCCAGTTCGGCGACGATCCGCTGACGTTCGGTGAACTCAACGAGCGGATCAACCGGGCCGCCAACGGGTTTCTGGCCCTTGGCGTCACCAAGGGCGACATGGTGGCGATCATGCTGCCGAACTGCCCCGAGTTTCTCTACACCTGGTTCGGCCTTAACAAGATCGGCGCCGTGGAGGTGCCCATCAACGTCGCCCTCAAGGGTACCGGACTCACCTATCAGATCGTCCAGTCGGATTCGGTGGTGCTAGTCGCGGACACCGAATACCGGGACCGTCTCGATGACGTAGCGGCGGATCTGACGTCGGTCCGCAGTGTCGTGTTCCTGGATCGTGCGGGCGACGGCGAGACCGGCGCCGAGTGGCAGGGATTCAAGGCGCAGCCGTTCGCCGAGTTGCTGGCGCATCCGTCGGTCGCGCCGGAGGCCGACGTGCAATACAACGATCTAGCGTCCATTTTGTACACGTCGGGAACTACTGGCGTGTCTAAGGGCGTGATGTTGAGTCATCACTACTGGTATGAAATCTGGGCCGAGGCAGTAAAGTACGCCCGCTATACCGAAGACGATGTGCTCTACACCGGCCTGCCGTTCTTTCACGGCAACGCCCAGGGTATGACCATCGGGCCGGCGATACTTGCCGATGCGAAGGCCGTGATCGTCGAGCGCTTCTCCGCCAGCCGTCTGTTGGACGACTGTCGGCGCTGGAACTGTACGGAAGCGAACTACATCGGCGGCATTATTCCGATCCTGCTCAAACAGCAGATGCAGGAAAACGACGGCGACAACCCCTTGCGGTTGATGGTGGGCGCGGCGGCGCCGATAGAGGTCTGGGACGAATTTGAGAGTCGCTTCAACACGGTGTTACTCGAACTGTACGGCATGACGGAGTGTTATTGCTGCCTTGCCAACCCCTACGAAGAGCGGCGCGCGGGTTCCTGCGGAAAGCCCATCACCGGATGGGACGTGAAACTCGTCGACGACGACGACGCCGAGGTGCCGGCGGGAACGATCGGAGAATTCGTCGCTCGTCCGCAACGCATGTTTGTCGGCACTACCGGTTATTACAAACAACCCGAGGCCACACTGGACTTGTTCAAGAACCTGTGGATGCATACCGGAGACCTCGGCCGTCGGGACGAGGACGGCTACTTTTATTTTGTCGATCGAAAAAAGCAGGCTCTGCGCCGGCGCGGCGAGAACATTTCGTCGTTTGAAGTTGAGGCCGTGATCAGCGCCAATCCGGCGGTACTCGAATCCTGTGTGGTTGGCGTACCATCGGACGTCGGAGAAGACGACGTGAAAGCGGTCGTCGTTCTACTGGAAGGACAAACGCTGACGGAGGAGGAATTGATCCGTTGGTGCGAGCCGCGCATGGCCTATTTCGCCATACCGCGTTATATCGCGTTCCGTAAAGAACTTCCCAAGACCCCGAGCGAACGGGTCGAGAAATATAAACTCAAAACCGAGGGCGTGACCGCGGACTGCTGGGACAGAGAAGCAGCGGGCGTCGCGTTACAGCGCTAGCGGTGCATCGAGAAACGGGGAGAAGAACGCGATGGGCGAACGACGAAACGGGATAACGCGGCGACAGGCAATCGTCGGTGCGGGCGCCGCGACCGTGGCGGCCGGCACGACGGCGTTGGGGACGGGCGACGCTCGCGCGGCTGAGGGCTGGGCGCACACCGCCGACATCGTCATTGCCGGTACCGGTATCGGGGCTTCGACGGCGGCAGTCGCGGCGCACGAGAACGGCGACTCGGTCCTCATGCTGGATAAGGCGACCGTCTATGGCGGTACCTCGGCCAAGACCGCCGCCGTGTTCTGGATCCCCAACAATTATGTACTCAAGGAAAGAGGGATCGACGACCGCAAAGCGGACTGCCTGGAATACATGGCACGCTTTTCCTATCCGCAGTATTTCGATCCGACGGATGCGACCTTAGGGGTCAGTCCGAGCGCGTACGCTTTGTTGGAAGCATTCTATGATAATGCCTCGCCGGCGATCGATTTTCTGCGCCGGCACCGCGCGCTCGATATCGCCGAGTGGCGCATGTTCGGACTCGACCAACCTGCTACCGATTATTTGGATGCCGTACCGGAAAATAAGGTTCCGCAGGGACGCGCTCTCGGCGTCGTCAAGGAGGACGGCAGCCTCGGTATTGGCGTCCACATGATGAAGCAAATGGAGCGTGCAGTAAGGAGCCGGGACATACCCGTGCTGCTCGGTCACCGAGCGGGGAGTGTGCTGAGGAACGATAGCGGACGGGTGGTCGGCGTGGCCGCCGAGCAGGACGGCAAGCGCGTTACCATCGGCGCGCGCAAGGCCGTCATTTTTGCGACCGGCGGTTACGCACACAACGCGGATTTTGTTTCGAAGCACCAACGCGCGCGTTCTTATGGTGCCTGTGCTCTGCCCTCGTCCAACGGAGATTTTATTAATATCGCCGGCGCCGCCGGTGCCCGTATGGGGAATATGTCCGGGGCATGGCGTATGCAGGTGATGGTCGAGGAAGCCGTGCGCACTTCCATCCTCGGAGTCGGCGTATTCCTGCCGCCGGGTGATTCCTCGTTCCAGGTGAACAAGTACGGACGACGGGCGGTCGACGAAGCCGCGAATTACGACGACCGCGCAGAGGTGCATGCCGCGTTTGATTCGGCCAAGGTCGAGTTTCCGAACCAGATCATGTTCTGGATCTACGACCAGCGAACGGCGGAAGGGTTCGCCGGGCTCCATCCCCTGCCGGAGAAACCCAACGATTCGCCTTACGTGATCCAGGGTCGCGATCTGGACGAGTTGACCGGGCGCATCCGGGAACGCCTGGCAAAGATCGCGCCCGAAACCGGCGGTCTCGAGCTCGACCCGGCGTTCACCGAAAACCTGCGCGCCACCCGGGAGCGCTTCAACGGCTTTGCGCGTGCCGGCCGGGACGAAGATTTCAACCGTGGCGCGTCCCTGTACGACACCGAATGGAAGCGTGCCTGGATGCCCATGCGGACGGATACGGATTGGCCGCCGAACGAGGGGCCCAATATCACTTTGCACCCCATGCGCGACGAGGGTCCGTTCTACGCCATACTGCTGGCGGCCGGGATGCTCGATACCTGCGGTGGACCGGCCATCGATGCCAGCGCGCGAGTCCTCGACACCAACGACGGACCGATCCCGGGTCTCTACGGTGCCGGGAATTGTATCGCCAGCCCGTCCGCCGAAGCGTATTGGGGCGGCGGGTGCCCGCTCGCGCTGTCGCTTACCTATGGCTACATCGCCGCCAACGCCGCCCACGGCGAGCCGTCGGTGGGGATATAAGTGGGCAGGGACCGGACCGCGGATATAGATTTCGATGTCGGGTTACGGTGCTATCGCACCTAACCCGACATGATTTTGGAACACTTATCTATCTAACTGAGAGGAAAGACATGGACATTGGAATTTTTAATATTGTGCCCGACGGCACCTGCGATCTGGCGGTCATCGCAAAACGGGCTGAGGAGCTCGGGTTCGAATCGTTCTGGGTTGGGGATCATCCCGTTTTCCCGGTGGTGAACACATTGCCCTATCCTGGCATGGAGCACGGGACGCCGCCGCCCGAATTTGTCGACCGGATCCCCGATCCATTTATCACGCTGGCACGCGCCTCGGCGGCGACGACGTCGATCAAATTCGGCACCAGCATCTGTCTGGTGGCCCAACGCAACCCGCTCGTGCTGGCCAACGAGATAGCGACGCTCGACGCACTGAGCGGCGGCCGCTTCGTGTTCGGTATCGGCGCCGGCTGGAGTCGCGAAGAGTGCGAAATCCTGGGGGGCGATTTCGATCACCGTTGGACGCAGATCCGCGAGCAGATCGGGATCATGAAAGATCTGTGGACCAAGGACCAATCGGAGCACCATGGTCGCTATTACGATTTCCCGGCCGTTAAGTGTTTTCCGAAACCGAAGCAGCAGCCGCACCCGCCGATCCTGTTAGGCGCCTTTCCGTCCGACCGGATTTTCAAGCGGATCGCTGAATTTGGCGACGGCTGGTTGCCGTTGGTGTATACACCCGAGGACCTCGCCGCGAATGTCGAACAACTTAAGCAGGTCTGTGATCAGAAGGGGCGTGATTTTTCGACCATCGACATTACCGTCCTCGGCGGCCCCGAGCAGTGGCGTACGGCCGACGAACTGGCCGCACTGGAGGCGGCCGGCGCCACTCGGGTGATCTTGTGGATGCTGGCGCCGCATACCGACGGCGTGTTGGCCGAAGTCGAAACGTTGGCCGGGGAGCTGCTCTGAAGGCGGATCCGGCGATGAAAAGTCGTGCCGAACTCTTCACCGGGACTCAGGAGGTTCGAGAACAGCACCGCTTCGACGAAAAGGCACTCGCGCGCTTCATGGAAGAGCGCGTCGAGGGCTTCCAAGGCCCGCTCGAAGTCGAGCAATTCAAGGGCGGTCAGTCCAACCCGACGTATCGCCTTACAGGCGGCGGGACGCGTTACGTCCTGCGCCGGAAACCGCCCGCGGCCCTGCTCAAGTCGGCGCATGCGGTCGACCGTGAATACAAGGTTCTCACGGCACTGCGAGACACTGCGGTCCCGGTGGCCAGAACCTATGCGCTGTGCACGGATGAATCGGTGATCGGCAGCTGGTTTTACATCATGGAATACGTCGACGGCCGCGTGATCTGGGACCATCTGGTGCCGGGGCTCGACACGGAGCACCGCGCCGCCATCTACGACCAGATGAACGAAGTGCTGGCCGCGCTCCACACGTTGGACTATGAAGCTCTCGGCCTGGGAGACTTCGGCAGGCCGGGCAATTACTTCGCCCGCCAGATATCGCGCTGGACGAAGCAGTACCGGTCCTCCGAGGTCGAGACCATTGCCGAGATGGACAAGCTAATCGACTGGTTGCCCGAACACATACCGGCGGGCGACGAGACGTCCATCGTTCACGGCGATTACCGGATAGAGAACATGATCATCCATCCGAGCGAGCCGCGGATCCTGGCCATCCTCGACTGGGAACTCTCGACCCTCGGTCACCCGCTCGGCGATCTCACCTACCAGTGCGCGCAATGGCGGCTGCCCCATACCAAACTAATGGCCGGGATGCAGGGGGTCGACCGCAAATCGCTCGGGATCCCGACCGAAGAAGAATACGTCGCGGCTTACTGCAAACGCACCGGACGCGGCGAGATCGAGAATTGGGATTTCTACGTGGCTTACAACTTGTTTCGGTTGGCCGCCATCATCCAGGGTGTGGTCGGGCGGGCCAAAGAGGGTACCGCGTCCAGCAAGGACGCGGCCACGATGGCGGCGCGGGTTCGGCCGATGTCCGAAATGGGATGGGCGGCCGTCACTCAAGCGAGTGCCGGGTAGTCGATATATCCTTTCTCGCCACCCATGTAGAACGTATCGTAATCGGGCGCATTCAAAGCAGCACCAGAAGCAAGCCGCGCGGGCAGATCGGGATTAGCCAAATACAACTGCCCAAACGACACCGCGTCGGCGAGACCATCCGCTATGCCCGCGTTGGCTTTTTCGAGATCGTAACCACCGTTGATGATCAGAGCGCCATCGTAGGCCTCCCGTAGTCGAGCACTGTCGACGACCCGCGCCCCGTGACTGATATCGGCCTCCAGGGCGTCGACGACATGCAGATAGGCGAGTCCGTACTTGCTCAGTCGTTCGGCGGCGTAAACAAAAGTGGTTTGGGGATCGGAATCGGACATGGCATTGAACGTACCACTCGGTGACAGGCGCACCCCAACCCGATCGGCACCCCAAACACCCGCGACCTGTTCGGTAACATCGAGCAGAAACCGGGCACGGTTTACCACCGAGCCACCGTATCGATCGGTTCGCCGGTTGCTACCGTCACGTAGAAATTGATCGAGCAAATAGCCGTTCGCGCCATGGATTTCGACACCGTCGAAACCAGCGGCCAAAGCGTTTTCGGCAGCAAGCCGGAACTGCTCGACGACCGCGGGGACCTCATCCGTTTCGAGCGCGCGCGGTGTGACAAAAGGCTGCATGCCCTCGTATGTCCCGTGCTCTCCCGGCGGTGCGATCGCCGACGGCGCGACCGGCAACTCACCCCCCAGATAACTCGGGTGCGATATGCGTCCAACATGCCACAACTGGAGGAAGATATGCCCACCTTTCCCGTGGACGGCATCGGTAAGGATCCGCCAACCAGCTGTCTGCTCGTCGCTATGGATCCCCGGTGTTGCCGGGTAGCCCATCCCTTGCCGGGATATCTGGGAACCTTCGGTGATGATGAGACCGGCAGAAGCGCGCTGCGTGTAATAAGTAACGGCGAGCTCGGAGGGCACGTTGCCATCGGTGGCCCGGCACCGCGTCATAGGCGCCATAAAAATCCTATTCGATAACTCGTATGGTCCGATTTGAATCGCAGAGAACAGGTCGTTTTGGACAGACATAAAAGATCTCCTACGCTTGGTTAGGCGCGGTCGTATCGAGGCTTGACACTGATCGGGATCCTATGCACTATTTGAATACTATTCAAGTTAAGCTGTACACGCCGATGGGGGCCAAAGTCGTGCCACGCAAGGTATAGTGGCTCACACATTGGGGTTCCGAACCGCCGTAGCGGGTTCCCCCGAAAGTCCGCTAGTCGGGCGCCGTGCCAACGAGTACCGGCGAGCCTGGTTACGGGGTCGGTCTCCCACTAGGTGCAGCAGCAATCACAATACGACAACGGAAACGGAGATGTTATGAATTTTGATCACAGCGACAAAGTTAGAGAACTGATCGCCAGGGTCTCTGCCTTTATGGACGAGCACGTATATCGGAACGAAGAGGTATACGAGGAGCAAGTGAGGGCGAACGCGTCGCCGTGGGATACGCCTCCGGTCATGGACGAATTGAAAGCCAAAGCCAAGGAGGCTGGGTTGTGGAACCTGTTCATGCGGGATTCGGAGTACGGTCCCGGACTCAGCAATCTCGAATATGCGCCCCTTGCGGAGGTGATGGGCCGCTCGAATATCGGCTCGGAGGCATTCAATTGTTCAGCGCCGGATACGGGTAATATGGAGGTGATCGCGGACTTCGGGACCCAGGACCACAAGGACCAATGGCTTTATCCGCTCCTCGAGGGCAAGACGAGGTCCGTCTTTTGCATGACCGAGCCGGCGGTCGCGTCGTCGGACGCCACCAACATCGAGAGCCGAATAGAGCGGGACGGCGACGATTACGTGATCAACGGCCGTAAGTGGTGGAGCTCCGGCCTGCACGACAAACGCTGCAACATCATCATTTTCATGGGCAAGACCGACCCGGAGGCAGAGCGGCACAAGCAGCAGTCGATGGTATTAGTGGATCCCGATACGCCGGGGATCACCGTTGAGCGTAACTTGCCGGTGTTCGGTTTCGACGACGCGCCGCATGGCCACGCCCAGGTGCTGTTCGAGAATGTCCGAGTGCCGGTGTCGAACGTTCTGCTCGGCGAGGGCCGCGGATTCGAGATAGCGCAGAGCCGCCTGGGGCCGGGCCGCATCCACCACTGCATGCGTTTGATCGGCGCTGCCGAGCGCGCGCTAGAAAAGATGTGCGACCGGCTGTCCTCCCGGCAAGCTTTCGGTAAGCTCGTCTCGGAGCAGGGCGTGTGGCGCGAACGGATCGCCGATGCGCGCATCAATATCGAAATGACGCGCTTGTTAACCCTGAAGGCCGCCTACATGATGGATACGGTCGGCAACAAGGAAGGGCGCATGGAGATCGCGATGATCAAGGTGGCCGCGCCCAATGTTGCGCTCAAGATCATCGATGATGCCATCCAAGCCCACGGCGGCGGCGGGGTGACAACGGACTTCGGCCTCGCCCGTGCCTGGGCCCGCACCCGGACGCTGCGGCTCGCCGACGGCCCGGACGAGGTACACCGCAACCAGATCGCCAAACTCGAACTCCGTCGTCAAATGGCAGGGAAGTAACGCGGGAGTCTCTACTACCTTGAAACAGTCACCGCTGGCGCATTTGCGAAATGTCGTCGATTTCGGCTTGCTGCTGGGGTTTGTGCTCGGTTCCGCGGCGTGCGCATCGTCTTCCACCGAAGGCGAACGGACGGACGAGGAACGCTACGAACGCGGGCGCTACATCGTCGAAGCCGTCGCCGACTGTCAGGCCTGCCACACCCGCCGCCTTCCGCCCGATTTCGCTATCATCGTCGGGGGGGAACTGGCGGGTGGTGAGGAATTCGGTAAGGAATTCCTGCTGCCGGGCGAATTCATCACGCCGAATCTAACCCCGGATAAGGAGACCGGCTTGGGCAATTGGTCGGCCGAGGAGATCAAAGACGCCATTCGCAATGGCGTTCGGCGCGACGGTCAGCGTCTGTTCCCGCTCATGCCATCGCATTTCTATCGCGCGATGTCGGAGAGCGATTTGGACGATTCCGTTTTCTATTTGCAGCGGCTTCCGGCGCGGCGCCCGCCCATCCCGGGAGAGACACAGCTATACATCAAGCGTTCCGATATCCCGCCGTTGCCGCCGCTGGAAGGTCCGGTGCCTCCGCCCGCCGAAGATCCGGTGTCGCAGGGTAAGTATTTAATGACCATAGGCAACTGTCTCACCTGCCATTCTCCGAGCGAGAACGGTCAACTCATCGAAGAGCGCTATCTCGCCGGCGGGGTCAAGATCACCGCACCCTGGGGCGTATCGTCCACGCCCAATATAACGCCGGCGGTAGAAACCGGGATCGCCGACTACACCGAGGAAGCGTTTATTCGCCTGATGCGCGAAGGGATCAAGAACAACGGCCAACCGATCCTCATGAACTATATGCCGTGGTACGCTTATAAATACATGACCGACGTCGATCTCAAGGCGATCTATGTGTATTTGATGAGCATTACGCCGATCGAAAACGATGTCTACCGGCCCGAGAATCAATTCCCCCTGGGTAATTAAGGAAAAAGCAGGCTAAATGAGCTTTCCAAAAGATGCATCACTTTTTTAGCTGCACCAATCCCCGTCACCCCGGACTTGTGACCTACAGGGCCGCTCTCTGGCATCCTGCCATCGCGGCATTTGTGCATC
>CAZFZX010000108.1:14694-15491 GCA_964523765.1 uncultured Enterobacteriaceae bacterium | reverse complement strand
AAGTTGGTCGTTCATCGATTCGAGAATTTGACGCCTCCGAATCTTGTTACCGGTTTCACTCTGGCATTTGCACTAAGCGGTATCTATTTACTGCTGAGTAGTCATTTTTTATTGGGCGCTTTATTGCTTTGGACGATTTGCGACATATTTGACACCCTAGACGGATATATCGCGAAAAGATTCAATATGTTCTCCCCGCTCGGAGCTGACTTGGATTCTTTAGTCGATGTAATTGCTTTTCTTATTCCTCCATTCCTTATTAGTTTCCATTCGGGAAATAAATTCTTATTGGTTTCGGCGTTCATCTTTGTATTTGCTGGCATTTACAGGCTGGCACGATTCAATGTAGAAAAAAGCCCGCGAGGTGTTGTCGTCGGCCTGCAAGCCTCGCTTGCCGCTCACTTGATTTACCTAGCGTTATTGATCAACGTTCCTACAACCTACCTAGCGATGATATATATCGTTTTGAGTCTTTTGATGATTTCACCTAAAAAGTCAAAAGGAAAATACTCGCTGCAGCTGACAGGTTTGTTAATAACGCTAAATGTGTTGCTTATAGTCCCGAAGCTGGCATAAATGCTTCCGAAAGAAGGTCGGCTACTTGACTGACCCGGCGGCAATGGAGCACGTCGTGTGGCCGACGATTATCCTCGGTGCCTTTTTCAGGACACCCACAATCCTTCATTCCATAAGTCATTGGAATTCGACCGAATCCTCCTTTCTGATTCGTGGGTGTCCTTTATTCTCCGCACGAAGCAAGCAGTCGCAACGGACGCTAGCTCGCAGAATCGCGCCGT
>CAZFZX010000108.1:0-14684 GCA_964523765.1 uncultured Enterobacteriaceae bacterium | reverse complement strand
TCGAGCGAATAAACGAAGCAGTTAGAACATTCGCATACGATGAGGAGAAAAGAGTATGAAACTAGGTGCGTTTTTGATGCCGAATAATCCCCCCGACCGGGGCATTGCAGCTGGGCACTATCACAATCTCGACTACATATCGTTCATCGACAAATTGGGTCTTTCCGAAGTCTGGATCGGCGAGCACTATACGGTGCCACGAGAGCCTTGCCCATCTCCGGATTTAATGATCGCGCAGGCGATCCTGCAAACGGAAAACATTAAGCTTTGCCCCGGTGCGTTTATTCTGCCCTATCACCACCCCGCGGAACTGGCACATCGGATTGCATATTTGGATCACATCTCCAATGGCCGTTTAATTGTAGGCGTTGGTTCCAGCGGTGTTTCGACCGATTTGGAAATGTTTAACGTCGATGGCGCCAAAGGCGAGAATAGGGATATGGTGGCGGAGTCCGTGGAAATTATGACCCGCTTATGGGAGAGCGAAGAGCCTTTTACATACGAGGGCGATCATTGGACAGTAAATCGTCCGGGTCCTCAGATCAACGGCCACTTCGATTTTTGGATGAAGCCTCTACAAAAACCTTATCCGCCGATTGCCATCGCCGGTTTGAGTCCAAATTCACCGACCTTAGTGCAGGCGGGCAAGAATGGTTATATACCCTTGAGTCTCTGCTTGGGGAATCTCTATCTTCAGAGCCATTGGGACTCCGTGCTCAAGGGCGCCGCAATGAGCAACCTTACTCCCGACAAAAGTACATGGCGGGTAGGCCGCGACATTTATGTTGCCGATACCGATGAGGAAGCGCGGGATAAAACGGTGAATGGATTCATGGGCGATCACTACCGCGAATATTTCCTCCCGTTGTTTAAAGAATTGGGCATGCTCGATGCTGTCAAGCAATCGCCTGACGTTCCGGATTCCGATGTCACGGTGGAATATCTGGCACAGCACTGCTGGATCATTGGCAGTCCTTCAACGGTGAAAGACAAACTCCATGAGATGGTCGATTCTTCCGGTGGTTTCGGTACGTTACTGTCGATTACCTATGACCATTTGGATGATATGGAAGGTTGGCGCGACGGTATGACCGCATTGCAAAATGAAATTATGCCGGAGTTCGCAGACTTATAAGTGCCGTTTTCAGGACACCCACTATCCTTCATTCCATAACTGGACGACCAATGCCTCCAAGTCGTCCATCGAAACCGAGGGATCGTTCACGGCGGCGAGCAGACGCAGGGTCGCCATATGGTCGTCCGGGATGCGATCGCGCGCAAGGACTTTGGGCTTCGCGTAGTGGTAGCCCTGGAACAGGTCAAATCCGAGATCGAGCATCTGCTGGTGCTGATCATGCGTTTCGACTTTTTCGGCCAAAATCGTCAACCCGGCAGCTTTAAACTGCTCAGCATAGGTAGCAACCCGTTCGGCGTCCAAAGCGAGGACGTCGATCTTGATCGTGCTCGCCAAGCGGATGAGCGGCTTCCACTCGGGGCGGAACACGAAGTCGTCCAGAGCTAACTCGTACCCATCGCGCGCCATTGCGGCCACCGACTCCACGAGTTTGTCGTCGATGGCTATATCTTCCAGAATTTCGATGACGACGCGCTCTCTTGGAAGCAGCCGCACCGTATCGTCGCGTAGCATGTCCGCCGTAAAGTTGATGAAGGCTCTGTGGGGACCGACCAGATTGTCGAGCCCGAATTCCGTCAAGGCATTCACGATCACGTTGGCGGTCGCGTGGTTGCCGTCAAACGGGCGGCCCGCAGCGGGAGCAACCGATCGGAACAGCAGTTCGTAAGCTTGTATATGGCCGTCCCGATCGAATATCGGTTGGCGTCCGATCAGCGACTGAGGTCTTTCAATTTCCTGCGATGCGGGTCCACGATCGCAACCAGCGCTCGCATTACTGCTTTTCACTCACAGACCCCTCGTTGATCCCGGATGTCCGGCATTGATCACAAACGGGCTTGACCAGCGGAATGTAGCAGAGCGCAGCGCACACCTCAGGAGCCGCGCTCTAGCCGCTGCCCACACTTCAGATAGTTCTGGAACTCCCACTGAACGGAGCGCGGCACGACCATAGCTTGTACCCCCGCGGCCTCGGAAAACGCCGGATAGCGCTCCTCGACGAGGGAGTAAGAAAGGGTCTGCACTAGTTCTCACGGAGCCCCCCTACCCAACCGAGGCAGATAGACTCGCCGCTGCGGGGACCTTCAACTAAACGCGCGGCCGCCCCCTCGTTAGGTTCGTGACGACCGTGCGCTTCCCGTTTGCGGCCGTGATATCGCATATCGCGCCCCTACCTTCAGACGGTTTCAAATCGTAGAATCGCCGTCGGCGAATACTACCCGGTCGCGACCTTCTTTTTTTGCCCGATACAGCGCCTTGTCGGCGGCGGCGATGAAGGACGCGGGGGAGTCGCTATGGTTCGGGTAAACGGCTACGCCGACGGAAACCGTTATCGTACCGAGCTGCTCTTCGCGGTGCGTAACGTGCAATGACTTCACCCCTAGGCGAAACGTTTCTGCCCTCTCTTGCAGCAACTCATGTGTCACCTCCGGCAACAGGATGACGAATTCCTCTCCCCCATACCGACACGCGACATCGCTGGCACGCACACTTTTTTTCATATATTCGCCCATCTTCTGCAGCACCGCGTCACCGGCATCATGCCCGTAAAGGTCGTTATACTGCTTGAAATGATCGACGTCGATCATGAATACGCCTAGAATCGTGCCATTGCGTCGGCATTTGATCAGCTCTTTATCCAGGTATTCCGTCAGAAACCTTCTATTGTAGAGCTGGGTCAACGGATCCTTGAGCGTCTGGAGCTTCAAGGTGTCGCGCAACCGAAGATTCATCAACGACAGCGCCAATTGTTTTGACGCATTGACCGCCAGACCTTGCCAATCGTTTTTCGTGTCTCCGCTATCCCTGATCGTCTTGCGGGTGATCGCCCCACCGCGCAACAGCAGTAATCCCATGACATCTGACTGGGCGATCATGGGAACACAAAGCGACAGCCCTTTACCCGAATTTTCGATGTGCGCACAGGTCAACGGATGAGCGTTCCCATTCACGAAATGCGGTTTTCCTTGTCTCAATGCCCAACAGTCGTCCTGCGAGAACACATCGAGCGTACCATCCAGGTTTCCCCATGCTGCGATGAGTTCGAGCATGGAACGTGATTGATTGAAGATGAATATGGCGCCTGAGTCGTGCGGGAAAAGCTTGTGCAGAAAATATGAGAGAACACCTTTCGTTTCGTGGATCGTGTCGCAAACATGCAAATGGTCGTTCATTTCCGCCAGTATGCCGATCTGCCTGCCATGCCTCTCGACTGTCGCGTGCGACGCACGCAAGGCGAGTTCTATCCGCTTGCGATCGGAAATGTCGCTCCAGTGGCCGACGACTTCGACCGCCCGGCCGGAGTCGTCATACAAGACGCGAAACCGGTCTTCAATCCACCGGTAAGTACCATCGTGGCGCTTGAATCGATATTCCAGGCAGCCGCTGCCCTGGCGTATGGCGGTTTCGCAATCCGACAACACTTGGTCCCTGTCGTCGCTATGGATATGCCCGTACCAAAAGTTAGACTCGATAACCATTTGGTCCGGCCGATAGCCCATCAGTTCCTTGACGTTTTCACTAACGAAGGTGCAGGCATTGCCCTTCAGAATATCCGTCGCATAGATCACCGAAGGGGTGAGGTTCAGGAGTCGCGACAGGCGGCTTGAGTCGAGTGGTGCACTCCGCTCGGCGCCGATTGGTTCTGGTACTAGCCTCGCGGCCCGTTTATTTTCTTCGCTCATAACGTTACTCAGTGAGGAATAAGGGCCCGAAAGATTAAAAAGCTGGAATATGAATGGGCATTCATGTTCGCGTCGACGCCGTCGGACCGGGGTCCGGCGGTCGACTTCAGGCCTTGATAATCGGGGGCTTAGGACCCGACCGCCGAAGATTGGGGCGGTCGAATCACGGTCAAACGATTCACGCCGAAGCGCAATGACTTACGCACGGTATGGTTATCGACGGGGATCTTCGAGACTTTAGCCGGTACCGCGCCGTCGCGGACAGCGTAGCTACCTACCGAGCCGATTCGACTTTGTTGCGCCGGTCGCCTGCGCCAATAAATCGCCGGTTCGGCGAATGCCTTACTTGGGTGCCCGCACCCGCTATAACATCATCAACTCGGCGCTCCATCGCCGACCTTCGGGACAACGGTTGTCGGGTCGGCGCACCTGTCTGAAGCTTCCAATTTCCGCTACCTGGATGCTGTTGGTGCGCGTGACTCGCGAACGGCTAAGAGCTACTCGGGACTTTGCCCGAAGTCTTCGATTCCCTTACAGTAACTGCGCCGTGAGTACATTTTCGATCGAAACGACAGTTACGACGACGCCGGGCTGCCTTCGGGCCGTGGCCGAGAACAACGATGGTTTCGACGCGTCAATTGCAGCGCTCCGGCCACCGGTTGGGAAAATGAGCAAATAGAACTCGGCGCTCGTGCTATGGCAACTTATGCGATCGGCGACATACAAGGGTGTTTCGACGAACTCGTCACCCTCCTGGATCGGATCGATTTCGATTCCCGCCGAGACTGCCTCTGGTTCACCGGCGACCTCGTCAACCGCGGTCCTCAATCCCTCTCGGTGGTCGAATTCGTACGCGCACTCGGTGATGCGGCGATCGTCGTCCTGGGTAATCACGACTTGCATCTACTGGCGTGCGGCTACGTCGAAGACTTTTCGCCCAAACGCAAGGACACGTTTCAGGACGTGCTCGATTCGCCCGACCGCGACGTACTGTTGACATGGTTCCGACACCAACCATTGATCCACCGAGATCCCGCGCTCGGCTATACGATGGTCCATGCCGGGATCCCGCCGCAATGGACGCCCGAGGACGCCGTTCAATATGCCGCCGAAGTAGAAACCGTCCTGCGCGGCGAAGGCTTTGCGGAATTTCTTACCCGGATGTATGGAAATTCGCCGGATCGATGGGACCGCGAACTGTCGGGCTGGAAACGGATCCGGCTTATCACGAATTACTTTACGCGGTTGCGCTACTGCTCTGCGGACGGCCGCATCGATTTCAAATACAAAGGGCCCGTTGATTCACAACCGGAACATCTCATTCCCTGGTACGAGCTTTACGTCTCACACGACCCGGTGGAGTCCATCGTATTCGGCCACTGGTCGGCGCTACACCTGTCGGCACGAGAAATGCGCGAAAAGCGGATCTACGCGCTCGATACAGGAGCGGTTTGGGGCGGTAAGTTAACGGCGATGCGGCTGGAAGACGGCGAGTTTTTCAGCGTACCGTCGAGTGTGGCATTACCGATCGGCGATTGATCGGCGGCGTGGCCCGCGCTTCACCGCGTATCTCAACCGCGACCGGCTTGGAGACGGATCCGAATGCCGCCTTCCCAGTTGCCCCTAGCCTTTCCGCAAGGTTACGCCGATGCACGGCGGAGTTGCATCCATCGTCGTCCTAAAACATGATGCACTGCCGCACCTCTGGAGATCGCCATGAAAAACAAAATCGTCATTATCACCGGCGCCAACAGCGGCATCGGACGGGAGACGGCAAGGGCGCTGGCGGCTAAAGACGCGACCGTTATCATGGCATGCCGCGATGAGGGGCGCGCAACCGAAGCGCTCGATGACATTGTCGCGACTTCTGGCAGTAAATCCGTCGAAGTCATGCCGCTCGATTTGGCTTCTTTTGCTTCCATTCGCCAGTTCGCTACGGATTTCCAAAACAAATTCGCACACATCGATGTATTGCTGAACAACGCTGGCCTGGTTCCTTTCAAGAAACAAATCACTGTGGACGGCTTCGAAATGCAATTTGGCGTGAACCACTTGGGTCACTTCTTGTTAACCAAGTTGCTTTTGCCTCAACTGAACGCGGCAGGTAACGCGCGCGTAATTAACGTTGCTTCCATGATGCATCACTTAGGAAAAATCGATTTTGACAGTTTCAGGGGCGAGACATCCTATCGGCCGATACGCGCTTACTGCCAGTCCAAACTGGCAAATGTGCTGTTTACACGCGAATTCGCCAAGCGCCATACCGACGACGACATCACCGCTTACTGTCTGCATCCCGGCGGCGTCGGCACAAACATCTTTGGACGCAGCTACTTTCGCAGAACGCTCTACAAAATGTTAGGCGGCTTTCTGAGTCCGGCACGAGGCGCAAAGACTAGCACTTATCTGGCAGCGGAAACGGACATCGAAAAGTATGATGGCGCATACTTCGACGAGTTTCAGCACGTGAAACCGGGTTCAAAATTGCCCAACGACTCGGCGCTGGCGGAAAAACTCTGGCAGGTGAGCGAAGATTTGATTGCTACGTAGGATACCTACGGCAAAGCCCGCGCCCCGTCAGGTCGCGGCGGCTCTATTCTGTCCAAAACGACAAAGCTGTAGTCGTGTTTGTTTTTATCGTCCGCCGTGTAACTTTGACGATCGGTCTCACTCCATTCCGTCCAGTCGATCGGCGGGAATTCGGTGTCGCCGTCTAGCGCCGCATGCACTTCGGTCAAATAAATACGTTCGGTACGCGCCAAGGCTTCGGCGTACAACGCCGCGCCGCCGACGATCATAACTTCGCCCGCAGCGCCGGCCGCCTCCAGCGCGGCATTGAGAGAATGCGCGACGCGGCATCCCGGCGCCCGGAAGTCCGCCTGTTTCGACACGACGATATTCAATCGTCCCGGCAACTCCCGTCCGATCGATTCGTGGGTCTTACGGCCCATGATGATTGGATTGCCCATCGTCACCGATTTAAAGTGCCTGAGGTCGGCGGGCAGCCGCCAAGGGAGCCCGCCGTCACGGCCGATGATGGCATTACGCGACATTGCCACGACAATATTGATCCGCATCGTCTGTCGGCTTCGTACGCTCGCCGGTTGGTCGAAAGGCAATCGCGCTAAACCGCGATCGGCGCCGCGATGCTGGGTAACGCTTGGTAGTCGGTCAGCTCGAAATCCTCGAACTCAAAATCGAAGATGGAATCAACGGCTGAATTCAAGCGCATCGTCGGAGGTGAAAGTGGATCCCGCGTTAGTTGCTCGTCTGCTTGTTCCAAATGATTCAGATAAAGATGTGCATCGCCGAGCGTATGGACGAACTCCCCGGGGTGATAGCCGCAGACCTGGGCGACCATCAAGGTGAGCAGCGCGTAAGACGCAATATTGAATGGTACGCCGAGGAAAACGTCAGCGCTGCGTTGATACATCTGGCACGATAGCCGCCCGCCAGCGACATAAAACTGGAACATCGTATGACAGGGCGCGAGTGCCATGTTGTCGATCTCGCCGACGTTCCACGCGCTGACGATATGTCGTCTGGAATCGGGATCGCTCTTGAGGGCTTCTACGACTTGGGCGATCTGGTCGAGGACGCGGCCGTCGGCGGTACGCCAAGAGCGCCACTGGACGCCGTAGACCGGACCGAGCTCGCCGGCCTCGTCCGCCCATTCGTCCCAAATCGTCACGCCGCGCTGTTGCAGGTAACGGACGTTCGATTCGCCGCGGAGAAACCACAATAGTTCGACGATAATTGATTTCAAATGCAATTTCTTCGTAGTTAACAACGGGAAGCTGCAGGACAGATCGAATCTCATCTGGTAGCCGAAAGTGCTGAGCGTACCGGTTCCGGTTCGATCGCCCTTTTCCACGCCGTTGTCGCGGATGTGCCGCAGAAGATCGAGATACACCTGCATTGGTCGCCTCCCTTCCGTTCAGTTCTGGCGCTCGCGCGCGAATACCAAAATCATGAGTCCAAAGAGTACCATTGGCAACGACAAAACCTGCCCCATCGTCACCCAACCCCATGCCAGGTAACCGATGTGCTGGTCCGGTTGGCGCACGAACTCGATGCCAACGCGCATCATGCCATAGGCTATCAGAAACGCGGCCGAGACGGCGCCGACAGCCCAATTCCTGGATGCGACGAAACGCAGTAAGAGGAAGAGCACGACGCCTTCGAGCAGAGCTTCGTATAACTGCGAGGGGTGGCGCGCGATCCCGCCCGATGCCGGATGCGTGAAGACCACACCCCAAGGCAGGGAAGTCGGTGCGCCCCACAACTCCTGATTGACGAAATTCGCGATGCGCCCAAAAAAAAGTCCTATAGGGACGACGGGGACGACGAAATCGGAGACGGAGAGAAAACGCCGTCCGCGCCGGCGGGCAAAAAACGCGAGTGCCAGCACGAAGCCGATCGCACCGCCATGAAACGCCATGCCCCCCCGCCAGACCGCGAATATGCTGAGCGGGCTGTCGATGTAGTCGGCGAAATTGTAGAACAAAGCGTAGCCGATCCGCCCGCCGAGCACGCCGCCAACGGCCGCAAAAAATACCACGTCGGCGACATCCTCACGCCCCCATTGGGAACCGTCCCCGGCGGCTCGACGCTGCAACACCCACCAACCGAGACCGATACCGACGATGTAGGCTATCCCATACCAGTGGACGGCTACGGGCCCCAGTTTGAACGCTACCGGATCGATGGCTGGGAACGGGATCATGGTGCCCACTTTAGCCCGCAACTTTCATGAAGGGAACGGGATCCGGGAGAAATTTGACCCGGACGGCTGCATGAATACCCGAGCCGACATCGCCATCTCGATCGTCCAAGGATAAAATACCAGCTACCGGCGGATTCTCGTTTTTCGTGTACTCGCCGCTGCGGCCCCTATTGATCCAGAGACACTTATGAACGCACTCGAAGGCGAAACCAGCCCTTACCTGTTGCAGCACGCCAATAATCCGGTGAATTGGTACCCGTGGGGGCAAGATGCGCTGGACAAAGCCGCGACGGAGGATAAACCCATCCTTTTATCAATCGGCTATTCCGCCTGCCATTGGTGCCATGTGATGGCGCATGAATCCTTCGAAGATCCCGAGACCGCCAGATTAATGAACGAACAGTTCGTTAACATTAAGGTAGACCGTGAGGAGCGCCCCGACATCGACAAGATCTATCAGGCGGCACAACATCTCCTGACACAGAACCAGGGCGGCTGGCCGCTGACAATGTTCCTGACACCCGACGACCGTGTACCATTCTCAGGCGGCACCTACTTTCCGATCGAAGCGCGACACGGCCTGCCAGCTTTCAAGGACATCCTGGTGCGGGTCGCTGCTGCCTACCGCGACCGCGGATCCGAGATCCGCGCTCAGAACGCACAGGTCATCGACGCGCTCAACCGCATGCAGCAACCACCCGCGGCGGCGACCGGCGAACTCCTCGAGGCGCCACTACAGATGGCCGGCGCCCAAGCGGCACGCGCCTTCGATCACCGTCTCGGCGGCTTCGGCCGGGCGCCTAAGTTTCCCCATCCAAGCAATCTGGAGCGCCGACTGCGCGATCACAGTCGGAGCCGGGGCGAAGACGAACACGCGAGGCATATGGCCGTATTCACACTGAAGCGAATGGCCTGCGGCGGAATTTACGACCACCTGGGTGGCGGATTCTATCGGTACTCGGTCGACAATCAATGGATGATCCCGCACTTCGAAAAGATGCTATACGACAACGGGCCCCTGCTCGGGCTTTACGCGCAGGCCTGGCAGCTGGTGCGTGATCCTCTATTCGAACGGGTCGCGCACGAGACCGCGGCCTGGGTGAGCCGTGAAATGACGTCACCGGAGGGCGGTTTTTATTCGAGTATCGACGCCGATTCCGAAGGCGAGGAAGGTAAGTTCTACGTGTGGGATAAAGACGAGGTCGAGCAGTTCCTCGGGGATGACTACGAACCTTTCGCGAGGCGCTTTGGTTTGAATCGCGGTGCCAATTTCGAAGGCCGGTGGCATCTACGGATCTGCGCCGAGTACGAGGAGATCGCCAACGTCATCGGGGGCGACCCCGAGGTCTTGGAGCGACGCGTAGACGATGCCCGCGAACGCCTATTCGGTCTTCGTGGAGCAAGAGTACACCCCGGGCGCGACGACAAAATACTCACCTCCTGGAACGCGCTCATGATCAAAGGATTGGCGATCGCCGGAAAAGTCTTCGAGCACAACGAATACATTGAAGCAGCGCAGACCGCCGTAGATTTCATTCGCTCGCGGCTGTGGCGCGACAACCGCCTGCTCGCCACTTACAAGGACGACAGGGCGCACCTCAACGCCTACCTCGACGACCACGCGTTTCTGATCGATGCGCTACTGCACCTGCTCGAAGCGCGGTGGCGCACCGAAGACTTGCACTTCGCAATCGAACTCGCCGACTGCCTTCTTGATAATTTTCACGACGACGACGGCGGAGGCTTTTTCTTTACTTCCCATGACCACGAAACTCTGATTCAACGCACGAAACCACTGACCGACGACGCCCTACCGGCCGGCAACGGTATTGCGGCCTGGAGTATGGCGCGACTCGGACATCTGCTCGGCGAAACGCGCTACCTGGATGTCGTCGAGTCGACGCTCCACACGGCCTGGGGCTCAGTCAACCAAGCGCCCGGCGCGCACAATGCGCTACTACTAGCGCTCGAAGAACATCTGGTTCCTCCGACTTCGGTGATCCTGCGCGGGGAGCGCGCCGCTATAGCGAAATGGAAAGCTACGCTGGACGAAACCTATTCCCCGGCCCGCATGTGCTTCGCCATCCCCGCTACAGAAGAGATCTTACCCGGATTGTTATCTCAGCATGCGGTAAACGATAACGTCGCGGCTCATTTGTGTCGCGGACACCAGTGCCTGGCACCCATAACTGATCTGGCCGAACTCGAAAGCCTGCTCGCCACAGAATAGAAGCGGTCTCGACATCATTCGCGGCCGTATCTCGCGCGCGAGAAAAACGCCGCTATGCAACCGGCAATCAGCACGGCCGCCACTACCACGGCTTCTATTCTGAGCGTGGCGAGCGCGTAGTCAATGCTAGCATAGAGCATGAACGCGCAAATTGCGGAGAACATGAGCGGCAAGACCGGATAGAAAGGTACCCTGAATTCATTCGCGGCCGAATACCGGCGGTAACGCAGGATGAATAGAGCGATCGAAGCGAGTAGAAAAAACAACCAGAACACTGGTGCGCTGAAGACGACGAGACGCTGAAAGGACTGCTCGCCGGCGGCCAGGGCAACGATCAAAACACAGGCGATGACCCCCTGCGCTAACAACGCATTAACCGGTGACCGGGTTCGTTCGTGCCACCGCCCCAACCATCGGTAACTCGGCCAGCGCTGGCCGAAGGCATAGAAAATGCGCGAGTTGGTGAGGATCGTCGCGTTGATATTTGCCAAGCATGTCACGCAGATCAATATGCTGATGAAGATAGCACCGAATTCGCCAACGACCGCGGCGGCGATATCGGATGCAGCAGACTGCGACGAACCCAGGAGAGCGTGCCCGAGAGCATATTCGAAGGCAAACACGGTCAGTAAATAGATCGAAGTGATGAGCGCGACACCGAGGATCAACGCGCGCACCAGATTGCGGTGCGGATCCTTGATCTCGCCGCTGACCAACACGATAACGTTCCAACCCCCGTAGGTATACAGTACGAGGATAAACGCGAGTTGCAGATTCGACGGCGCTGGAGTTTCGGACACTGGCGCGCTCATTTCCAAAGCGACTGGGGAAAGAAAGCCTAACGCCACAAGTCCGAGGAGCCCCAATACTTTGGCCGCGGTCAGCAATTTTTGCATTGTCGTACCGGCCTGCAGCCCAAAGGCATTCGCGGCCGTCAGGCATGCCACCGCGGTGACCGCGAGGAGAGAGAAATGCTCCACGCCGAGAGCATCATGTAAGCGTGTAGCGTAGCGCGCGAAAATGCAGGCAGATGATGCAAGCGAACGAGGATCGTCAGGCAGATCAGTCCTGTATCGCTCGCATCCCCTTGCTGATAGGTATCCATCCCCGCTCCCTGCGTTCGTTGTTTACTATTCGCGATTTGTCAGCGCACTTTCACACCATGTCGCGATGCGGTTGCAAGCGTTCTTCTTAGAGGTACAAGTCCACGAATGGACGAGGTTAGAAGCAACCGTTCCGGTTCGTTTTATAAAGGTCGTTGGTGGCGGGGAGCAAGATTTGCGCGCGACGTGCGGTCAAATCAGCGATCGGCGCTAAAGGTTTGAGCCGCGAGGATATTCGAACCACGCGCGGCGCGTTGTTCATACGGTTGGACTGAAGGACGGGAAAGATTCCCGAGATTGTGTGCGTGAGAAGCTAGCTGCTTCTAAGACTGTTGATTGATTGACTTGATCATCTCTTGCGACACCTCGCTATCCGTGGTGTCCCATGAAACTCAATAACGGCTACGCGGCGTCGAGACCTACCTTCGTCGTGCGGCGCCCATCAAACCGGCAGTGGCAAAACCCATCAACCAGAGGGCACCCGGCAAGGGAACGAACGTAGTAAACCCGAAATCGTCGCCGCCCGGTGCCCCGGCGATAAAACCGAAAACCGTCGAGCTCGAAGGATTGCAACACGAGTCGTCCGAAGTCAGTCCGAACCCGAATGTATCGCCGAGGAGAACACCGAAGCCCGCGCTGCCTAACTGGTTGTTGCCGTCAGCGGCGACGATAAGCTCTAAGAACGCGCCGTTGCGCCATACTCCCAACCGGTCGTAAGGCCATTCGTCGGTCGTGTCCCACGTCCAGTCGAAAGTGATGAACCCGTCGGCCGTCGCCGTTGTTTCGATCTTCATATCGTAGTCCGGGCCGGGGCATCCTTCTTCGCCGCCATCATTGCAATCCGGACTTTCGATAAATAGGATCTCGGCATCGTCGATGCCACCGAAAGAAAAGGATCCCTCGACGTCTACATCGGGCACCATCGGTCCGGGGTCGGTTACGCTCCAGGCACCGGGTGCGTAGGGTGCGGAAAAATCGGCGACAGCACTCCCCGCGAGTCCGAAGGTTACCAACAAGGCGACGAGAAGTTTCCTGGCCATTGCGATCACGGTCCTGATGATTAGTAGCAACTGGACGAATTAAGGCACAAATCGCGCCATATCGGCCCATATTGCGAATACGCATTCTATTCAACAGGTTACCGACCACTACCCTCGTGTACCTTTATTCTTAGTGTAAAGTTTCTAAGAATATACGAAGGTTTCGGGCGCCTTCTTTGTAAAGATTCTTGACAATTCGCCCTTGCAAACCTCCGGTGGGTTGTCCGAAACGGCGTCGGCTCAACAAACCATGCCGGATTTAGCGGGTATGTTAGAGTTCCGATCGGGATCAAACGCAACATCGAGCGCAAGCGCGTATTCTGAAATGGTCCGGTAAGGTCGCCGGAAAATGAACGAGCCCAAAGGCAAACACTACGCGCGGCGCCGGACGGCAGGCACGATTCACGAACGGAGAAATACCATGCAATTCGGACTGATGTATCTGTTCAGCGAATTTGGCGATAAACCGCAATCGCAGGTGTTCGATGAGTTCCTCGACGAAGTCGCCTACGCTGAGGAACTCGGATTCGACGCCGTTTGGCTTCCGGAACACCATTTCTCGGTCTATGGGATGTTGGGTGACACCCTGACCTTGGCCGCGGCCGTGGCACAGCGTACCAGCCGCATCAAGATTGGCACTGCGGTTGTGCTTCTGCCGCTGTTGCACCCCGTTCGCGTGGCAGAACAGGTGGCCCTCGTCGACGTCCTGTCCAATGGTCGCTTGCTCCTTGGGCTCGGCCGGGGATACCAGCCGAAGGAATTCGAGGGTTTCGGCATGGACCCGACGGAATCGCGCGACCGCTTCGCCGAGGCCCTGGACATGCTGCTCAGCACCTTTTCCACCGATCACTACGACCACCAGGGCAAGTTCTGGTCTTGCCAAGACGTCACCCTTTTCCCCAAACCGGTACAACGGCCGCACCCGCCGCTTTATATGGCCGCGGTGTCACCGCCATCCTACGAGATCGCCGCGGACCTCGGCCTGTCGATACTTAGGGCACCGCGATTCACCAGCATCGGCGTGGTCGAGGAACAGTGGCAAGCCTACTGCGAGCGAATGGCGAAGAACGGTCGGGACCCGGCTGCTCTCGACCAGCCGATGCTGATGCAGACCTATGTCGCCGAGAGCGCCGAAGAAGCACGAAGAGTGGCCGAACCCGCCGCCGGTTGGTATCACGAGCTGTTCCAGAAAGTGCTGCCCGGCGCACCCGGCCAGAAGGTACAGCAGAGCTACGAAATATACGACACCATCCGACAAGCTCACGCCCAAGTCACTGCCGAGGATCTATCTGAATGGGGCAGCGCTTTCGGCACCCCCGACCAAGTGGTCGACCGGATCATGGCCTACATCGGACGCGGCGGGGTCAGCCACTGGATGGCGGAGATGAAATTCGGTGGCATCACTCACGCCCAGGCGCGACGCTCCATGGAACTATTTGCCAAGGAGGTCATGCCCACCGTCAAGGACAAGCTCAACGCCGCAGCGTAAGGGTCGACGCTTAGGCGGGCGGGGAAAGTATCTGCCTGAGAATAGCGGGATCGGTGACAAACGATCCTCGTCGATCGCCGACCCCGTTATTGATCAGCCAGCGAACGGTTCTTTTCATCGCTCCCAAAACCCTTCATCTCTCGTAGCGCAGCAGTGGCGCTAAATATACGTTCCAAAAGACGCTTCACTTTCGTGCCGATACCCGCGCCGGTCACCCCGGCCTGACCCTGTCTCTTGATCGGATCTTTGTCATTTCAATGAGGCAGCCAATTCAGCGCCT
>CAZFZX010000107.1:0-15773 GCA_964523765.1 uncultured Enterobacteriaceae bacterium | reverse complement strand
TAGTGCCCGAAACGGACATTCGTCCGACCTCGGGAAAGCTGAAGTTCAAGCTACGGATAGTTAGTCCGCATGTTGACCGATGTTCCACTTCGTCGCGTCGAGATGCTTCTCGGCGAACTCTCTCGGCAGCGCTTCAAGCGTTGTCTGGAGAGACGCATTCCAGCGGTTCCACCAACCGTAGTAGGCGATGATGCCCATGATTTCGACGATTTCCGTATCATTGAAATGCTGCTTCAGATCGGCGGCTATTTGTTCGTCGACACCATTCGGCACGGTGGCTGCAGCCGCAGCGAAGCGCAATGCTGCGCGCTCCGCGTCGCTGAACAGGGGGCTCGATTCGAACTCCCACATTTTTGCGATTTTCTCTTCCGATACGCCGTAACGCTCGGAATTTGCGGCAGTGTGCGCCAGGCAATACTGGCAGCCGTGTACCTTGCTTGCCATCTGTCCGACGAGACCCCGTATGTCGGGTGGCAAACTACAATCGTTGTGAACGGCTTCGGACAACTGCGCCAATGCCTTCACCATGCTCGGCTTGCGCGCCATGGTCATCAAGGCGTTCGGCAGATACCCCATGCGTTCGTCCCAGACATTGAAGAAATCTTCCAGTTCCGGTGCTTCGTTACGTTTCAGCGGTTCGATAATAGCCATGACTCGATAATCCCTGCCGTCAGATACCCGCCGCAATGTCGCAGTGCATCTGAAGTAATTTTGCAATGTCCTGATCGTGCGGTCGCCGACCCAGCCCGCACTCGGTCGACACCCCCGTTGGTCCGTCGTAATGACGTTTGAACGCCGCGAGACGATCGACTGATCCTTCGACGCCATCGGTGTAGTGGACGAGACCTGCGTATACCGTCCCGTCACCAAAGCGCAGATCGGCCAGCGGTTCGAAAAAGGCATCGTCGTTGCGGTGGCGGGGCACGGACATCTGCACGAAGTTCAGCGGTCGCGCACTGACGTCGGCGGCGGCATTCGCCATCGCGACGCTGGTCGCGACGTTGTTCGGGTCGCGAAAGTGCTGATGATGGAGGTCGCCGTAGCAGAGATGCAGGCCGAGCGGTACCGCGGCCGGTACCACCGTGCTCAGGCGCCGCACGTAGTCCGTGTATCGATCCAACGCCGGCCGCGTTGGTGCAAACTGCATCGGGGCGACGTCCGGCATGTGATCGCCATGTTCGAGCGCAATGGTCTCCCAGTTGATGTCCCATTGAATCACGAGATCCTCGTGCGGGATCGAATCGCACAGAGTTTTGATATCGCGTTCGAGAACCTCTGCATAGGCGGCGGTCATGGCGTCGAATGTGGCGGGATCGTTGGTGAACAGCCGCGCCGCATCGTCCGGAAACGGCAGCGATTGCTGGAAACGCACGCCGGCGGGTATCACCCCTTCTTCGCGCATTTTGCAAAACAGCGCATAGGACGCGGACGATTCTTGCGGATATCCGAGCGTTGCGATCGGCCTCAAGGTGTCGGTGCCTGCCTTGAGTTGCACCCATGGCATGTCGTCGTAGCCAGTTGGCACCCATTCGGGCATGTCCGGGATGCCTTTCGGCATGCGCACGACATCGAGATCCGGATGTTCGAACCACGTGTTGACGCAGACGTAGAAGATCCAGAAGCGCCGCAGACCGAATTCGCCATCGGTCAGACCGATAGCGAGATCACCGACAATGGGCCCCGCGTTACGAAACGTCTCCTCGGCGCTGTCCCACGGCATGGCGCCGACGAGTAGTACCGGGCGTTCGGCTCTACTCATTTTCGTTCTCCATTCTGAACCTGTGGATCAAGGATGGGCTTTCCCATTCAGGCCGCCGCCAGCCGCGGCTGCCTGGGCGGCGGTCCACCACGGCGTATCCGCGATTTCAAGCGTAGGGCGCGACATACGAGCGGCGCATACCACGGTTGAAGACGCGCAACGCCGTTCTCGAAAGACGGCCGCCGCATGATCTCCCCGGCCCAGCGACAGATGTTGGGATAGTTTGCGAAGTCGACGATTCCCGTGCGTGACATCAGAAAATACTGGACGAACCAGGTGATGTCGGCATAGGAGAACTCATCGCCGACCAGCCAGTGATGCTGACCGAGTTGTTCTTCGAGATCGTCGTAAAAAGCGAAGACTTCGCGTTCGGCGGCCAGGATTTTCTCTTGAGAGAAGCCCTTCATGGTTTCCTCGTGGAACGCGATAAGTTCCGGATCCGGCTGCTTCTCTCGGTAGGCTGCCATGCCCTCGGGCTTCTTGCTGCTGCCGAGCGCCAGCGAATACATGTAAGTTTTGATCGCGCCGATATGCCTCTCGGTTGCGAGATCCATCCAGTCGTCGACCTCTTTGCGCTGCGCCGGATCCGGCGGATATAACGCCGGCTCGGGAACGCGTTCTTCGAGGTAGCGAAGGATGTCGATCGACTCGGTGATTACGGTGCCGTCATGCACCATCGCTGGCACCAGCCCTTTGGGGTTGATTTTGAAATACTCGTCGCTGGTATTTTCCTGCTTGAACAGATTGACCGCGTGCGGCGTCCAGTCCAGGCCTTTTTCCTCGAGTGCCAGACAAACCCGCTGCGCGCAGTTCGACATGAAGTATTGGTACACGTGGATACCCTTCATCGTGCTGATTGCGGGATCCGTGGGTCGGTATATCGGCATCGTTTCACCTCCGTCTCCGAGCGGCCCGCGACTCATGTTTGCCCGCGTGCCGTGTTCCGGGGTCGGTCGACTCCGGTCGACAGTTTGCAAAATCCTAGAGCAGTGTATTATTCGGATAAACAAGCTTTCGTCGATGTTACCTATGCAAGATTTCAATCATTTGCAGATTGATGGCCGTAGCCTCAGCACGTTTCTGCTCGTATTGGAAGAGAACTCTTTTTCCCGGGCGGCGGAGCGTCTCGGGGTCAATCAATCGACTGTCAGCCACACGATCAATAAGCTGCGCGATGCGCTAGGCGACCCGCTGTTCGTGCGCGACGGCAGGGGCATCGCGCCGACGCCCCGGGCGTTGGCGCTGCAGGCCCCAGCCACAGCGGCAATCGTCAAACTCAGGGAACTGTCATACGGGCGGGATTTCGACCCGAGAAGCGAGACGATGCGGTTCAACATTGCGGCGAACGACCTGCAAGCCAACCTGCTCTTCCCTGTGGTCCTCCGAAATGCCAGCGCGGAAGACATCGATTTGAATCTGTCGATCACATCTTCCGGGGTCCCGAAGGCGAACATTTTGCAGGAAGGGCATTCCGATCTCCTGGTCACGCCGATGCCGCCAATCGGCGCCGACATCATCCGGTCGAAATTATTCGAGACCACCTACCGGTGCTTTTTCGACGGATCGGTGCGTGAACCGCCGCGCTCGATGGAAGAATATCTCGCAGCGAGACACGTGACGGTGGTATTCGATGATCACACGAGCACTCAGGCCGCGCCATCCTATCTTTCAACCCTGAATCGCAAGATCGTCGTCACGGTGCCGAACTTCAGTTCGATACCGAGTTTCGTTAAGGGCACCGACATCGTCGCCACAGAACTCTCGCACGCCTACCCGTCAATCATGGGCGCCTTGGACTTCGCACCGGTGCCATTCAAGGAGAAACCGCTGACGATGTACATGGTTTGGCATCTCAGAAACCAGCAGGACCCAGCGCACAAGTGGTTGCGCGAGCGAATCAAGAATGTCGCGAAAGATCTGCCCGTTTGAGGCGTTCGCGGCGATATGGAAAACCGAAGCGACCCGAGCGTCCATCGTCGCGAAATCTCAACGACGCGAGAGGGTGCGATGTCCGAAAGTGGCCGATAGCGTCTAAAGTTATCACAGGGCTCTACGTCCGTTTTTGAGGGACCAACGGCCGGGCCATGTTGCGATGCAAAAGACGGAAAGGTGTCCTAAGCGTCCCGCCTTGAAGCAATCCATGACCACTACACACCGCCCTTTGGAGGTCAAAAACAGGCCATGCGCTTGTGCACCGTCTAGCGACGAACTCGCTGCCTCACTTCGTCGTCGAAAATCGCTGCGCTAGGCTCTTCGTGTTCCACATAACGGGCCGTCACGCACTGCAACGCGGCCGACATCTCCGCCGATCTGGATTTGGAATAGCTCAACGTTCGATCAGCAGAGATCCCTAGGTCCCGAGCACCGGCCCACGCATCGATATCGGCGCCCAAAAAAAGCACCATCCAGCCCCGTTTCTCCTGGCGCTCCCGGAGCAGCTTTTCGATCCGCGGTTTGCCGAACTTGCTCGAACAGTTCTCCAATCCATCGGTCATCACAATGAGAGCCGCCAATTCTCCATCGGCAATCGCTTCATCGAGTGTTTCTATGCCGTCACCCACGGCGTCAAGTAGTGGGGTCATCGCCCGCGGAACAAATTGCGTTTCGCAAAATCTGGCTTGTGCCGCCGGCGCACTGTGGAATAGGGTATCGATGCTCTCGGAGTCAAAGGTTTTAAGCGTCACATAAGCAGCACAGTCTTCATGACACCTAAGGGATTGCAGGTACTCGTTGATCGCGCTAACAGTGACTACCTCGGAGCCTCGCATTGATCCGGATCGATCAAGCACAATTAAAACATTGAGTCGTTTCTTCATTTTATTCACCTCCGTCACCATTGACGGGCCAACCGAGCAGCGTGAATAGTTGCCCGCGCTCTCTCGGCGACAATGGCCTGAACACGCCCGCGGCACCGCCAATCGCGCGGCCCGCCGCGTTGACATTGTTGTAAGGGCGCCCCTCAGGATCGAGTAAAGATCGATAGACGTCGTTGAGTGACGTACGCCGACTATGCCGCAGTGGTGGTCCAATCTTGACCCGGTACGGGTACACCTCGTCTGCCCAAACTCTCTTGCGATCCTCGTAACAGGGACCCAAGATCTGGCATTCTGAGAACCCGATCTCCCGCCCATAAAAGACAATGAAATCTCCTTCCTTCACGGGTTCAATCCGTGCTCTGTACTTCGAATCAACGCCCCAGACACCGTGGCTGAGCGCCGTCTCGTAGTTTTCCTGAAGAGTCTTACCGACCGTTACCCAATAGTAGTTTTCGCCCTGCCCCAATCCGCCAACGACACTTTACAGAAAAGATTCAAAAGAGATATGTAACCGTCTTGCTTAGCCGTGGCAATGCGATAGCTTCGAGCTCAGCGCAATAGAACTGTCCAGACACAGCATCGCGGCCTATTTGTGCATGGCGTGCCTCGTGCCAATTGGGAATTGAATGCTGCCCTGCACAATGAAGGGACGACGGGTTGAACGGATCGCGACCTAAACGCAAAGCCAGATCAATGTTACATTTCGGTGTGCTTGCGAAAATAAAAATCGATGGAGTAAGCCCACATGTTGCAACTCGAAGGAATTCGCGTTCTCGACCTCACACAATACTTAGCCGGGCCCACGGTTGGACGGTTGATGGCCGAGATGGGCGCGGAGATTATCAAAATTGAAATTGCTCCCGGCGGCGATCCGGCGCGCGGGTTACCGTTCGCGGACGACGGACGCAGCGGATACTTCATCCAACAAAACCGTGGCAAGAAGAGTCTTGCAATGGATCTTAAAAAACCCGAAGCCGACACGATCTTGCGTGAATTGATCAAAGAAGTTGACGTCGTCGTTGAGAACTTTGGACCCGGAGTCATGGAGAAAAAAGGACTCGCCTAGGACGATATTAAAGCGATCAATCCCGAAGTGATCATGGCTTCTATTTCTGCTTATGGGCGCGAAAGTCCCCTGTCGCATAAAACCGGTTATGACTGGGTCGCTCAAGCTTTCTCCGGGATCATGCACATGACTGGCGATCGAGATGGACCACCATTACCTGTTGGGATCGGCATCGCAGATGTGAGCAGCGGAGTCCACGCATTTTCAGCGATCGGTTACGCGTTGTTCCATCGCTCACGCACTGGGGTAGGCCAATGGCTCGACATTAGTATGGTCGACTCGATGTTTCACATGCACGATGTGTCCTTGCAAGGATTCACATTGACCAAAGGCAAGTTCAAACCGTTCCGCCAAGGTAATCATCACGAACTCATCGCACCTTTTGGCGTATTTAAAGGTCCGAGCGGTTACATCTGCATTTTGTCTCTACAACCTCAGTGGAAAAATATTTGTGAAGCCCTCGGCCAACCCGATCTAGAGCACAATCCGCGTTATGCCGATGGACCATCGCGCGGTGAGAATCAAGGCGAACTCATCGAAATAATAGAAAAATGGATGACGTCGTTTCCGGACAACGACGCGGTGTTGGAGCATCTAGAAAAATTCCGCGTGCCTGCGGCGCCGGTCATGGATCCGTCCGATGCGATCAATCATCCGTATTTTCGCGAACGGGGCATGATCAATGAAATAAATGACCCAGTAATGGGCGAATTCGCGATCCCAGGATTCCCGCTACGTTTTTCTGAGCAACCTGAACGCTTAGACCTCATCGCCCCAACTCTGGGTCAGCACAATAGTGAGGTACTTGGTGGCACTTTGGGGTATAGCGCCGAGCGGATCAGTGAACTCGAGAATGCCGGCGTTTTGGTGTCCCGCAATCGTTAAGGATCTCGCGCATCGAAGCGTATTTGAAAGGAACACGTCATGCATGAATTAATGCGAAAAACGATGGCCGAGCAAGCTGCACTGGTTAAAAGCGGAGAAGTCTCGGCGAAAGATCTTGTTGAAGCGGCGATCACGTCCATTGAAGCGTTGAATCCAAAAATTAACGCCGTGGTCATCCCTATGTTCGACATTGCTCGCGCCGCGGTCAACGATCTAAAAGGCGACGAAGCGTTCAGTGGCGTACCATTGTTGCTCAAAGATGTCGTTGCGGAATACGCGGGATCGCCAATGACTGAAGGATCGCGATATCTACAAGGCTATATCTCGCCGCGAGATTCAGAACTCGTTGCGCGGATGCGCCGCGCCGGGTTCATTGTTTGCGGCAAAACCAACTCGCCAGAATTTGCATCCAAACCGACGACGGAACCGGAGTTATACGGCGCGACGAAAAATCCATGGGATCTCACTCGTTCGCCTGGCGGATCGTCAGGCGGGGCCGGCGCGGCCGTTGCAGCCGGTATGGTCTCCGTCGCCCATGCTAACGACGGCGGCGGCTCGACTCGAGTTCCCGCCGCGGCGTGCGGCCTGGTTGGTTTGAAAGGCACGCGCGCTCGCAACCCGCTCGGACCAGACTACGGCGACATTGGCGCTGCCGGTTTGCTGTCCGAGCATGTTGTGACGCGCACGGTGCTCGACAACGCTTTAATGTTGGATGTGACTGAAGGTGCAGATCTTGGCGCGCCGTTTTATCCGCCACCACCAGTTCGCCCATTCGCCGAAGAAGTTGGCGCGGATCCAGGCCGTTTGCGTATCGCGTTTAGCGATCAACCTGTCATTGCAACCGACGTGCATCCCGATTGCGTTGCGGCCGTTAGAGATATCGCGAAGGTTTGCGAAGACCTTGGCCACCACGTTGAAGAAGCCAAACCAATCGCCAATGCCGAGAATTTTCACAGAAACTTCACCACCATTTGGATGGGCATGGTGGGTTGGATGATTCGCGATTGGGAACGCCGCACGGGGGTCAAGCCGGAACCGGAGATGTTCGAGAAACACACCTGGAAGATGTACTCGATTGACCAGAAAAATCGGCCGTCCGATTTTCTGCTCGCGGTGCACGACATGCAGGTATTTTCGCGCGAAATTGCGCCGTTCTTTGAGCAATATGACGTGTGGCTAACGCCGACGTTAACTCGCCCACCACCGCCATTGGGATGGTTCGATTTTGATCCCGAAAATCGCCACCAATCGACCCAGCGAATGGAACAATATCCGCGCTTTACCTCACTCGCGAACGTCACCGGCCAACCGGCGATTTCACTACCGTTATGCTGGAACGATGAAGGCCTGCCGATCGGCATCCAATTGATGGGTCGCTACGCGGATGAAGCAACGTTGCTGCGTGTTGCCGCCCAGCTAGAAGTTGCCCGCCCATGGGCGCATCGCTGGCCAGACTTGGGCTGAGTAATAAGTGCCGGCGCCGCTATTGCTTCTGTACCGCGTTCGAGATCCTCGCAACACTAAATGAGTTGGGAAGCGATCAGCGGAATCGCCGAAACGGTGGGCGCTTTTGGGGTTATCGTCTCGCTCATTTACGTCGGGGTTCAGATCCGCCAAAACACAATCGCTTCGCGAGCGTCAAACTACCAACAATGGGTCGATACACAAGTCAGCGTGAACCGTGGTTTGTCCGACGAACCGGGTGTAACGGAATTAGTCGACCGAGCGAACACCGATTTTGCTTCGCTTAGCAACGCGGAATTACTCCGGCTGCAAATGGTTTTCTACAATCACTTTACGCAGTGGAATGTCGCGTTTACGAACAACAAATTGTCGTTGGTCGACAGAGAAAAGTGGCAGTTGGTAGAACACGGGTATGAACTTTTGTCCATCACACACCGGCGCTAGCGCAAATGTGGGAATACTGTGGATTTGTCTATGATGAAGAATTTAAGTCGCATGTGGAATCCGTGATCGCGCGTGCGGCGAGCGATTAGAAACCGCAATTGGTAATGCCTGATACTCGCATCATCAGCGTCGACGTCGGCGGTACGTTTACCGACGCTTTGTACGTTGATGAAAACGGCGAATTGAATAGCTACAAGTTACCGAGCGCGATCCCACAAACAATGTCGAACTTGTTAGCGCGTACGCTAGGCAATACGACATCCGCCGACGAATTGTTGTACAGCACTACCGCAACACTGAACAGTTTGCTGGGTGGCGAACTACCGGATGTTGGGTTAATTGTGACATCAGGTTTTCGCGACATTTTAGAAACCGCGCGACTTCCATCTTCTTCACAAAGCGCGTCCGCAAATCAGTTACCCCGGCGGCTCGTAACGCTCGAGTGGGTTAGCGAAATTGATGCGCGGCTCGAAGCGGATGGCAAGCAACGTATCGCCGTTGACGTCGATCAGGTGCGCGCGATCGCCCGCGAGTATGATGCGGCCGGTGTCAGCGTTGTGGCCGTGGCATTGCTGCATAGTTATTTGAACGCAGCGCACGAACTCGAGGTGGCAAGTATATTCAGTGAGGCCGCCCCTAACATCACCGTCGTTCTTTCAAGCGCCGTACTACCCGAGTTAAGAGAATACGAGCGCACTTTAGCGACCGCTTTAAACGCGTGTTTGATCCCGGTTTTGGACCAGCATTTAGATGGCTTGCAAAGCGACGCTAATGGTAATGCCCCTGGCGTGTGGCTAATGCAGTCCGACGGTGGACTCGCGAACGCGGTAAGCGTGGCGCATCGACCGTTGGCGACGGCACTTTCCGGCCCCGGCGCTGCCGTCGTCGGCATGCGTTGGTTGGGAGAGGTAAGTGGCTACAACGACATCATCACTTTAGACGTCGGCGGTACATCAACCGATGTCGCGCTGATTAAGGATGGGCGATATGCGTTAACCACAAGCGGTGAAGTCGCTGGCTTCCCCGTTAAAACGCCAATGCTGGACGTTTTGTCGATTGGCGCGGGCGGCGGTTCAATTGCGCGCCAAGCGGCGGATCGTCGCTGGCACGTTGGACCGGAAAGCGCTGGCGCAGAACCCGGACCAGCATGCTATGGGCGTGGCGCGCAAGATCCGACATTAACCGATGCGCAGCTTGTTCTTGGCCGCCTACCGAATGCGTTGCTGGGTGGCAGCGTGCCTTTAGATGTGTCGCGATCTCGAGCCGCGTTAGAAACCTTTGGCGCTGCACGCGATTTCGATGTCACGCGTACAGCACGGGGAATTCTCGAAATTGCGAGTCACAACATGGCCGGTGCTATCCGCCGCGTGTCCGTACTGCGCGGCCATGATCCCAGTGACTGCGCATTGCTGGCAATGGGCGGAGCGGGCCCATCCCATGCCGCAGAGTTGGCCGAACTACTGTCCATGCCGACCGTTGTTGTACCCCCGCAACCGGGTCTTGCGGCCGCGTGGGGCTTGCTGGTCGCCGACATCACCCAGGATTTCGTACAAGGCGTAGCTGCGAACGAAACAAACCTCGATATTGCCGCACTCACAAAGACGTTCGACGAACTCATGCAACGTGCGCACGAGTGGGCACGATCTCAAGCAGCTCAGAATCTGCGTCGAGAATTCGTACTCAAACTCGACATGCGTTACAGTGGAATGACGCACGAAACAACGATCGAGTGTCCCGCGGATGGTGATTTGTCTCATCGGATCTCAACTGCCGTGGCGAGTTTTCACGAACATTTCGAACGATTAACCGGACGTTCGTGGCGCGATAGAGAATCCGTTGAAATCGTGAATTTGCGGATCAGTATTGTTATTGAACGGCGCAAACAACGATTACCGACGGCTCCGGAACGTGTGAATCAACAGCCGTCGCCGGTTGAAAGCCGCGAGGTCGGTTTTCTAGGGATCGAAGAACTAGTCGTCGCTGCCGTTTATACGCGAGACTCGCTACACGGCGATATGGTGATCTCGGGGCCCGCGGTAATAGAACAATATGAGGCGACGACTATCGTGCCACCGGGTTGGCAGGCGGCGGTAGATAAAATCGGCAACTTAGTGCTTCAACGAAAGGCGCAAGGTGAACCTGACGACTGATCGAACACCGATAATCATTTCGCGCGACGCGGCGAAAGTAGTTTCACCAACAATTGTGACAAAAGTCTACTCTGCGCGATCGACATCACGACAAGAACCTTATGCGCTGCTCTTATGGCGTAGTTAAAACGGGAGAAAATTTATGGCTTGGCGCCTGGCAGTAGACATTGGCGGCACGTTTACAGATATCGTTGCGCTCGAAGAAGCGTCGGGCGAGCTACATCTTGCCAAAGTGCCCAGCACCCCTGATGACCCGGCGAATGGATTCATTAACGGCATTGAACACATCACCGAAGAGAGTCAGATTGCTCCCGCCGACGTTGCTGCTGTATTCCACGGCACAACCGTCGCGACGAACGCAATCCTACAACGTAAATATTCACCGCTAGGTTTGGTCATTACACACGGATATCGAGAGGCTTTAGAAGTGGCCCGCCAAACGGTTCCGGGCGAGTTCGGCGATATTACTTGGTGGATAAAACCCGAGCGTGTCGTGCCTTTGGAATTGGTCAGAGAAACCTGTGGTCGGCTCGACGTTGAAGGATCAGAGATCGATGCGGTCGATCCGGACGAAGTGCGGGCGACGGCAGCCGAGTTTAAGGCATTAGGGGTTACCGCGATTGCCGTGTCGTTGTTGCATTCCTATCGCAACCCGCAACATGAGCAACAGGTCCGAGAACTCATCCGCGAAGTGTATCCGGAATGCTTTATCTCTATTTCATCGGACATCTTGCGCGAATATCGTGAGTACGAACGCACGAATACCACTTGCCTTAATACCGCGCTGATGCCGCTGCTTTCCAATTATCACGAAAAATTGGATCGTCATCTGCGCGATCAAAATATTACTGCCCCTTTTTATATTATGCGCTCAAGTGGAGGGCTTGCCCAGGCCGAAGAAATTTCTCGTTTGCCGATCGCCGCCGCGCTTTCAGGGCCCGCTGCCGGGGTGATTGCCGCATGCCATTTTGGAAAATTAAGCGGTTTCGAGAACATTATTTGTTTTGACGTTGGCGGCACGTCTGCAGACATTTGCCTAGTTGAAGACGGCGCACCGCGCATGCTGACCGAAGGTCGGGTCGACATATACGACGTTAAAACACCGATGATCGATATTCATACGGTTGGCGCAGGAGGTGGTTCCATTGCGTGGCTGGCCGGTGGCGTTAGCCTCAAAGTTGGGCCGGATAGTGCCGGCGCTGACCCAGGGCCGGCGTGCTATGGACGTGGCGGCGAGCTACCGACAGTCACCGATGCCAACTTAGTTCTAGGGCGCCTGACCTCCGCGCTGGCTGGTGGCGGGGTGGCGCTAGATCAAGAGCGCGCCGCAGCGGTAGTTGGCACAATCGCGAGTGCACTCGATTTGGATCTCGATGCGGCGGCAGATGGTATTTTGCGGATCGCCATTGAAAATATGGCGGCCGGGATCCGTACGGTTTCGGTCAAACGCGGTCGCGACCCACGCGACTACGCTTTGGTAGCGTTCGGCGGCGCCGGTCCTTTGCATGCGTGTTACCTAGCGGATTGGTTGGGCATGACACAAGTGGTCATACCGCCGAGTCCGGGGGTCACCTCTGCATACGGCTTACTGCTGACTGACGTACGGATTGATCTCGTGCACACTGACGTGCAGCGCGAAGATCAACTAGACGCCGCCCGGGTGGCGGCGCAATTTCAAGAGCTTGAATCGCGCGTCGTCGAACGCATGGCAGGAGAAGGTTTTGCGTCGGACAAAATCGATCTCACGCATTTTATCGACATGCGCTACGGTGGCCAGGCCTATGAAATTCGTATCCCGTTAAGTGGCGGTTCGGCGCAATTGAGCGAAGGCTTGGCGAGCGCAATCACGACATTTCATGTTGCTCATCAGGATCTCTACGGCTATTCCTACGAGGGTCGCGAACCCGTCGAACTAGTGAATGTAGGAGTCACAGGGTTGGGATTGCTAAAGCGCCCACAAATCCCTGTAGCCGAAAGCGGCGATGCGTCGGCCGAGGCTGCGCTGCGTACCACTAGCAACGTGTACTTCCCGCAGACGCAAGGCAAGGTCGCATGCCCTGTTTATGAGCGCGGTAAATTGAGAACAGGAAATACGATCGAAGGACCCGCCATTGTCGAGCAGTATGATTCCACCACGGTAATAAATCCTGGATGGCACGCACGCTTGGACGAGTGGGGCAGCCTGGTTTTAATCAAAGCGTAATCCAGCGCGCCAATAATTTTGAGAAAAATGATCGCCAACCACCGCTAACGGAAAAATACTATGACGGGCGCAAACGAATTTTCAAAAACCTACTACGACAAGGAAGACGAGGAATCGGCGTTCGCTGACTACGCGCCGTTTCGTTACGGCAAAGTCGATCCTGATCCGGTTTATGACGAGCGCATTCGCGCCGCTCGAATCGATCTCGACCCGATCTTGGTCGATATTGTCGATGGCGGCATCGAGGCTGCGGTAATGGAAGCCGAAGCCGCAGTAGAACGAACGGCGCGCTCGACAATCATTCGAGAACAACATGACTACCGCGCGTCCCTGAACACGCTCGACTGTCTCTCTGTTTCGCGCGTTTCGTGGGCGGCGACGGCGGATCCGATCCGTATGAAATTTCCGCTCGAGAAAATCTACCCGGGCGACGTATTTATTTACAACGACGTTTACGAATCCGCCGGTACGATTGGGCACTTGCCCGATTACTGTGTTGTAACGCCAATATTTTTCGACGATGAGGTGATTGGTTTTGCGCAAATTTTCGGTCACGTCAGTGACGTCGGTGGTCGCATGGCTGGATCTTGGCCGAATACGTCGCAGAGCATTTTTGAAGAAGGCACGATGTGCCCACCGGTAAAAATGTATGAACGCGGTGTGCTGAACGAAGCCTTGTACGACATCATTTTACGTAACTCGAGATTTCCGGAAGATTTGCGCGGTGACGTGGACGCGTTTGTCGGCGCTAATGAGATAGTTCGGCGCCGGGTCGTAGAGCTCTGCGAACGTTTTAGTAGAGATAAAGTCGAAGCCGCGTTTTACGAAATCATCGAGCGCTGTGCCGATGTGGTTCGCGAGAAGGGCCTGCCATTTTTTCCGGAAGGTGAATTCGTCGGTGAGGACTTTATTGAAAACGACGGCATTATCTTAGATGAGCCGGTAAAAATGAAGATCACGCTGCGTAAGTATGCAGAGAAAATGATTCTCGATTTTGATGGAACGGCTGGTCAAGCAAAGGGACCGATCAATTGGCCGCTAGACGGCCGTCATTATTCAAAATGGCTCGGTGCATTTTTCAAAGCGCAGATCCCCGGCATAATAATTAACGAAGGGGTTACCGATGCATTTCGCTGTCGGATCCCCAAACGCACGATTTTAAGTTCCGAGTTTCCGGCCCCGGTGGTATCGCGCATGACTTGCATGCTGCGCATGATCAGCGCCTACACGGTTGCGTTGGCTAAGGCCTTCGACGGTGAGGTTGTTGCCGACATGCAGAATATTCAGCTCTACGGTTTGTATGGGGAAGATCTGGAAGGGAAACTATTTCTCATGCGAGAAATCTTCGGCGCCGGATCCGGCGCCCGTCCTTACGCCGACGGAACCGATGCGGTAGATCTAGTCCCGTACTCCAAAAATTTACCTGCAGAATTTATCGAGCAACGCTTTCCGGTTGCCGTTGAGCGGGTGGGACTCGCTATCGATTCCGGCGGGCCTGGAAAGTATCGCGGCGGCCTCGGCTACGTCAAAGAGCTTCGCACATTAGTCGACGGGCACTACACCACCGTTACCGAACGCACGGCTTTTGCCTGCGTGGGTATTAAGGGCGGACGTTGGGGCGCGCCGGGTGGTTCAGTCAAAAACCCCGACACGGCGACGGAAGAACATGTATTTTACGCTCGCGATGCGGTTCCGGTGGTTGCGAACGATCTCATTCGCCTCGTCACCCCAGGTGGCGGCGGATGGGGAGATCCGTTAGAGCGCGACATCGAGCTGGTTCGCATGGATGTTGTGCGTCGACTCGTGTCGCACGGTAGCGCCGAGCGCGAGTACGGTGTGGTAATGGACGACCAGACGTTCGAGGTTGACGTAAGTGCAACTGAAAAGCGACGCCGAGATCTTGCCGAACAACGCGGACCGACGAAATTAATCGATCGCGGACCATACGCCGAAACGTTGATTAAAAAAGGACTTTTGGAAGTGAGCGATCCGCACCTCGAGTGCACGAGCTGCGCGGATGACAAGGTCCTCGACCATTATTGGAAGGACATGTACAAATATAGTACTGGCGGCGGCACGGCGTAAGTAGAGATGATCGGCGTAGCCAACAGTAAAACGTCAAGAAAAAATTTAAAGGACCATCAATGACCAGCAATCTAGACTTAGCCGCTTGCGATAAATTATTAACCACCACACGCTCCGTGCGTCTACGTTTTGATTTAGAGCGACCCGTAGAAGATGAGCTTGTTGAGCAGTGCATCGAAGTCGCGTTGCAAGCACCATCGCAAACGAACACGCAGCAATGGCATTTCGTGGTGGTGACGGACGCGGAAAAACGTGCGGGCTTGGCCGAGATTTACAGACGCTCGTTCGAGACTTATTGGGAGGCATCGATCGCCGCCGCACCGGAAGCTTTCGAAAACCCCGATCGCGCGACGTTGCGAATGATAGAATCCGCGAATTACCTTACTGCCAACATGCAACACGTTCCGGTACACGTTTTGTTTTGCAGCAGTGGCGATTTAGTCGACCTACCATTGTTTGAGCAAGCTTCCGCTTACGGCTCGATAATTCCAGCGGCTTGGTCGTTTATGCTGGCGGCCCGAGCGCGCGGCCTCGGTTGTTGTTGGACAACCGTTCACCTAATGGACGCGCAAGCGTCTGCCGAACTGCTAGATTTGCCAGACGGCGTCACTCAAACCGCATTGTTGCCGGTGGGATACTACACCGGCGACGAGTTTAAACTCGCAAATCGTTTACCTATGAGCGACGTTGTGCATTGGAATGGATGGAAGGGACAGCGATAGCCGCGCAATGCGATTAGATCGACAATGTTTTTGCTGCATACCGGAATACGCATACTCAAACGTTGCAAACGAACTTTTCGCCGGATACTTGGGAATCACGGGAGACTCAGCTACGCCGCATAATGAGTACAAGTGATGGCGTGTGGTATTGGGAGTCGTATCAAAATGCCTACCCGGAA
>CAZFZX010000106.1:0-15834 GCA_964523765.1 uncultured Enterobacteriaceae bacterium | reverse complement strand
TAGCCGGCCTTCGATGTTCGATGAGATGTGCATGACGTTAGAGTAACGTTCGACTACCATTTTGTCCGTCACTTTTACGCTACCGATTTCGGCCACTTTCCCGACATCGTTGCGGCCGAGGTCGATCAGCATCAAATGTTCAGCGAGCTCCTTGGGATCGGAAAGGAGTTCCTGCTCGAGTTGGAGGTCCTCTTGCGGCGTATGACCGCGCCGCCGAGTTACCGCCAGTGGCCGTGTCGTGACGGTGTCGTGCTCCAGCCGGACCAGGATTTCCGGCGACGAGCCGACGATCTGAAAATCGCCAAGACCCATAAAGTAAAGGTAAGGCGAAGGATTCAGGTGCCGGAGTGCGCGATAGACGTCGATCGCCGGTGCCGTAAGCGCCGTTGACAGCCGCTGAGCGAGCACGACCTGCATTACGTCTCCGTCGAGAATGTACTGTTTGATTCTGTCAACGCTTTCCAGGAAACCATCGTGTCCGTATTCCGATGAAAACCGTGGCTCGCGCAAGGGTGTTTCCGCGGGGCGATGTGAAGCCGGCGGAATTGGTTGTTCCAGCCGCCGCGTCAGTAATGCCAGCTTCTGATCCGCATCCTCCAAGGCGTCGTGCATCGTCGGATCCACATAGCAGACGAAGTGAATCTCGCCTTTGAGGTTGTCGAATACGACGAATTCGTCCGACAACATGAGCAGAATGTCGGGTGTGCCGAGCGCGTCTTCAGGTGCAGTATCGACGAGCTTCGGTTCCACGTACCGGACGGTGTCGTACCCGAAGTAACCCACTAGGCCGCCGGCGAATCGCGACATCGTATCGTCAACGGGGACTTTGAATCGCGCCAGGTACTCGCGCACAAACGCGAAGGGATCCCGGGTTGACGAACGTTCGACCACGTCTCCGTTACAGGAGACGGTAATTTCGTTTCCGACGGCGCTGAGGACGGTTTTCGCCGGTAGCCCGATAATCGAGTAACGCCCCCATTTCTCTCCGCCCTCGACCGATTCGAGTAGATACGAATAGGGTTGCGCGGCCAATTTCAAGTAGGCGCTGAGCGGTGTATCGAGATCGGCCAGCACGCGACGGGTTACCGCTACCCGGTTGTACCCTTCTTCCGCGTACCGCGATAGTTCATTCAGAGTCATTTTCGTTGTCGCGATCCGTCGTGTGGCGAAGCCGGCGGACGCGAGCCTATAGTACGCTTAAGCGACTCGCAAGCTCGAATCGGTCAACCGCGTCCCTGCCATTTTCCTCGATCCCGTTTCCCGGTTGGATCGTGCACCGAGAACGTGGCGTGTCTCGATCGCGGATCACCGTTCGAATTGTAGTAATACCTGCTTGTATTCGCCCGCCTTCAGGAACGGACTCTCGGATGTTTCCGAGCGGACGGATTTGACCAGCCCGATCCCCGGCGCGTACCACTCGAGGTGAGTAACTTCGACTTGGGCCGAGGCATTCCCGCGATCCGTACGCACCTGGCGTGTTCCCGTCCCTTCCACGCGGAGGCAACCGTCGAATTGTCCCGCTGGTACACGAACGGTGTCGTTTGTCGCCGCGATGGACATCGACAACCGCAACGGCAGAGTGCGGCCGCGCAATTTGTCCTGTCGGGCAAAGGTTCGGCTCTCGATCAAGGTGAGACGGGTATCGGTCGACCAGGTATCGCCCAAAGCCGGATTGGCCGGGAGAATCAGTATTGGTTCGTCGGTTTCGATTTTCCGACCGGCTCCGCGGCCGACCCCAACACGCTTGGCACCTTCCGGGTCGCGACTGATGTAGACGTCGCGGCCGGTCGATTGTCGTTGGATGAAAATCGGTTTGCCGTCGCGTTCTCCCTGACCGAGATTCGAGACGATGAATCGTTGCTCGGAGTGTTCGTCGAGGATCGTGGTTTGGGTTCGGAAGTACCACCATCGCCCCGGTTCCAACGGGTAGAATTCGGCACGATTATCGGTGCATGCAGCCAGTCCGACAACGAGCGCGCCGCGCAATAGTACAGCCGTGACGGCCAAAACAAGTTTGTCCGGGACCATAGGTCGGCATGGTAGCACCCAGCCGCGCCATGATACCGTTCAGTAAAGGCTGGCCCGAAAGAGAATAGAGCGTACCGTGAATATCTTGGCAGCGCGTACCCGGCCGTGCACCGATGTGGCGGGAACCGTCTTTTTGCGGCCGGCGCTCATGCGCACAAGCTGTTGTCGTTGGTATAGAAAATGCCCGTAAGTTCCTGCTCCTCGTTGAGTTCCAGACGCAATAGGACGCGAGCGCCTATGGCTCTTGCACGGGTAAACACCTCGTCGGCCATCGAGAACGGAATGAATTGCCCATTGAGGTCGACGTAGCCGTCAAACTGAGCGACTTCTGGGTTGACTTGGTACATCACATTCATGTCGGTGTCTCCGGGGCAGTAGATTTCCAGTTTTTGTAACCCCTTTACAGGCAATTAGCGTTCCACCCGGGCGCGACGCTTAGTTCGCCTCATGGAAATGAGATGGGGATCAAATTGTCGCGCGGGGAGTGTGACCGGGTTGGCGTTTCGGAGACGGCCGGTAAAAGGGGTGGTTTTGGTCGCCGTCGCCTGCGGGTGACAAATAAAACGTCAAAGTGACGCGCTACGTCACCGGCTGCGGCCTCCCGCGCAACCAATTCGAACCGACGATCGCGATCGTGAGGTTAGGCAAGAGCGCGACCAGCCCTGGATGAAAGCCGGCGACTTTCCCGTTCTGGACAAACTCGAATCCGCCGAATGCCAGTGCTAGCGCCAGGAAGATCCCGGTGCCGAGTCCCGCGAGAGCCGGTCCTGCAGAGAGTCCCGGCCAACGCAGCCCGAGCATGAATATCGGTACCATCTGGATCAGCAAATCGAGTTTGCGATCCATCAGCGCGACCAGAGAGGCATGATTTCTCAGCGCGACCGCGAGCAAAACGAGGGCGGCAATCGTAATCCACGAACAGGCTTTCGCTACACGCGTAAGGTGTGCCTGGCTGGAATTCGGCCTGATGAATCGTGAATAGATATCCTTTGTAAACATCGATGAGATCGACAGCAACGCGGAGTCAGCGGTTGACATCATCGCCGCGAGCACCGCAGATAGCAGTACTACGACGAGGCCGTAACCGAGAACAGAGTGTTCCTGGATGTCGCGTAACACGCGCCCGAAGACCTGGTCCGAGGCTGCTCCTTCGAGTCCGGGTATATATGCGGCCGCCATGATCCCGGCAATTACAGCGATGATCATAGTCGGTAGCGGCATGAACGCCATCAACGCTAAGCTCCTCCTGAGGGCCATTTCCGAGCGCGCCGAGTAGATACGCTGGATCGCCTGCGGATACAGAGAAACGGCGAATCCGGCCGTGAGAATATAGCTCAGCCATTCTCGGTAGCGCGATGCTGTCGGCGGTAGCGCCATCCGCGTCGACGCCGCGACGTCTCTTTCCATGAGCGTCCGTGTCGCTTCGTCCAGCGAACCATATCGTTCGAACAGCAGGACCAGCAGAATGCCGAATCCGAGCGCCAGGATCACCCCTTGAATCGCGTCCGTCCAGGCGACGGCTCGCAGCCCGCCGAGCGTCCCGTAGATCACCATGATCAGTGCAAGCACGACTACCCCACCGATGTATGCCGTATCCTGGTTGATTTGGGCGAGGCCCTGCATAGCCCTTCCCATAGCCATTAGCTGGGCGACCAGGAAATTGCAGAGCACGACAATCAGTGTCACCGTAACGGCGATGGTAAGGACATCGCTTTTATAGCGGTCGTCGACGTAATCGCTCGGCGTTATATAACCCTTCGTTCGCGCGATGGCGTAGAGTTTGCGCGCATAGATCAAATAGCAAACGACAACGGCCGTCATAAAGTGGAGGCTTAGGATCCAGGCATAACCGATCCGGTAGGTCGCACCGGTGAAGGCGAAAAACGTGTTGCCGCTGTACTGGGTGGCAAACAGCGTGAGAAATAGCACTGTGAATCCGAATCCGGATCCCGCCAGGTAGAAATCGCTCAGCGAGTTCTCGCGGCGCGCGCGTTTGCCGAGAATGCCGACGCCAATCAGCGAAATCAGATACAGGCTAATGAATATCCAGGCGCCGACGCCGAAGGGTAGCAGCGCATCCACGTTCTAGTCCGTTTCGCCTCCTACGGGTTCTCCGCGACCGTCACTGTGTTCCTCCGGCCACATTCGCCAGAGTAACCACGCGGTAAATATCGAAGTCCCCAACGAAACGACAATCGCGATGATTACCCAGCCTGGCATTCCAAGAATTACGGCGTGGTTGTCGCTCGGCCAATACCAAGGTATACCGATCGCGAGAAGGCCCACATAAACGATCGCCGGCCACAGGCGCGTCGCCCCTCGTACTGGCGTCGGTTCTTCATTCATTGCCGTTATCGACAGGTCTGATCACCGAACCGCGGTCGGCGTAGGGTCTTGCAAGCGGTTCGCCGATAAAGATCCCTTGGCCCGGCCAGACGACGCTTTTCCAGTACGCTTCGATGAGCGTGTCGCCGGCGAGATAGTGTTCCATCGCGATCTCCGGATTAGGAAATTTCTGTGGAAAGTTGCAAGGTTCGACGACGGTGCCGTAGCTTCCCGTTGCCCCAGCCTCCAACCAGCGCAAAGCGCTCATCTGTTTGCCCCCGAGTAGACGGCCCCCGGCGGAGGTCAGATGATCCGCTATAGCGCCGGGCAAAAAGCCTATCGAATCGAGGTGTGGTACGTGCTTGGCGCCGATGAAATAAAACATGATGTCAGATTTGTCCCGGATCCCGTTGCTGCGCACAAGCGTAACCCGAATGCCCTCTGACAAACGGCGCTTGACCGACGCAAACGACGGCGCGCGCGAGTTTCGCGCTTTGTCTGACGTCGTGACGAGGTAGGCGCTCGCGGTCGGTTTTGAATAGTCGGCCCGCAAGCCCCGGTCGATCAGGGCAGTAGCGTCGTTGATTGTGCGCGCCGCAATCACTATCGTCGGGCGCATCCCGAAATCGTCAAACGGTCGCCGGCTCCGGCTATTGTAGTAAGGATTGGGAGCGGTCGCTCGGCATCCTTTCGCGCAGTAGCGAGGTGCGTAGCCCATGGCAAATGCGGAGGTGATCGACATGCAGTCGACGCGATACGGCGAAATCCAGGTCAGCGCGTAGCCCTGGACCGACGCCGGCGTCCGCTTTTTAACCTCATCGAAAACGATATTGAAGACGCCCGAACCGATCACCGATTTGTCGGGAGGTAGGTCGACATGGATAACATTCCCGGCTGGGATCTTCCTTCGCTCGGCGTAGTACCTACCGATCTCTACGCTGACAGGATCGCGGTCGTTGATCACCACGGCGAGTTGATCTGCCTCGAACGCGGCATTTGCCGCAACCGAAGCCGACATAGCAACAACACACAGCAGCGGCGTTCGAAACCGCCGCGATTGCCGCCAACGGGGCATATCGGTCAGTGGGATTTCTTCAGCGCTTTCATCGCCCGCTCAAGGCCGTCAACCGTGAGCGGAAACATGCGATCAGACAGAAGTTCCTGGGCCATTGTGATAGATGGTATGTGCCCCCAATAATCTTCCGGTTGAGGATTCAACCATATCGCGTAGGGATACAGCGCCATCATTCGAGCCATCCACGTTGCACCCGGCTCTTCGTTCCAATGCTCCACACTGCCGCCGACCGCCATGATCTCATAAGGGCTCATCGTAGCATCGCCGACGAAAACGATTTTGTGATCGGCGCTGTAGGTGTTCATGACCTGGGTCGTCGGTATCCGGACGTTCGAGCGCAGTTGATTGTCGCGCCAAACGGATTCATAGATAAAGTTATGGAAGTAATAGTGCTCGAGGTGTTTGAATTCGGACCGAGCGGCAGAAAACAACTCCTCACAGATCTTTACGTGAGGGTCCATGGACCCTCCGACATCCAAAAACAACAGGACCTTGATCGTATTGTGCCGCTCCGGGACCATTTTGATCTCCAGATAACCGGCGTTGCGCGCCGTCGACGCGATCGTGTCATCGAGGTCGAGCTCCTCTTCCGCGCCCTCGCGCGCAAAGCGGCGCAGTTGGCGCAAAGCAATCTTGATGTTGCGGGTGCCGAGTTCGACGCTATCATCCAAATTCTGGAAATTGCGCTGATCCCATACTTTGACCGCTCGGCCCTGGCGTGATTCCGCTTGGCCTATCCGCACGCCTTCCGGGTTGTAGCCGTATGCGCCGAACGGCGATGTGCCGCCGGTCCCGATCATCTTGTTTCCGCCGTGATGTTCTTTCTTCTGTTCTTCGAGGCGTTTGCGCAGCGTTTCCATCAATTTGTCCCAGCCGCCGAGGCTCTCGATCATCGCCTTCTCTTCGTCGCTGAGATTGAGTTCCTTCTGCTTTATCAGCCATTCAAGCGGGATTTCTCCGATGATCTCGTCGAAGACGGTTTCTTTCCCGCGAACGTAGTCGCTGAAAACCTGATCGAAGCGATCGAAAAAACGCTCATCCTTTACCAGCGTCGACCGAGCGAGATAATAGAACGCATCGATACTGTAACCGGCGAGGTGTTTTTCGAGCCCCCGCAGCAGCGTCAAATATTCCGTAATTGAAACCGGGATCTGCGCTTTGCGCAGATTGTAGAAGAGTTCAGTTAGCACTTGCGTTCCAATAAGCCAATATTAGGGAACCTCTGATTCATTCTGGGACAGTCGAGTTGCCGTCCAAAATTGTACAGGTCAAGGCGCGACGCGCAGGTAATAGCGGGGACTATTGGCAAGCGCCGCAACACAGACCTGGACGATTTTGGGCGCAAGGCGACGTTCCATGAATTGATCAGTGGTTCCTTAGGATGTTGGAGCGCCGGTATGCCGCGACATGAACACGAGGCGCTCGAACAGATGCATGTCCTGTTCGTTCTTGAGTAAAGCACCATAGAGTTTCGGGATCGCTTTTCGCGAATCTTTCTCGCGCAGGGCTTCCGGCGGAATATCTTCCGCGAGCAGCAGTTTGATCCAGTCTAGCAGCTCGGACGTCGAAGGCTTCTTCTTCAATCCGGGCAATTCGCGGAGTTCGAAAAAGCACTCCATCGCTTCTCCCAACAGTCGTTTCTTGATATCCGGGAAGTGGACCCTGACGATGGTTTCCATCGTTTCTGTATCCGGAAATTGAATATAATGAAAAAAGCAACGACGCAGGAATGCGTCAGGCAGTTCCTTTTCGTTGTTACTCGTAATGACGATGATCGGGCGGTGAATGGCCTGGATCGTTTCTTTGGTCTCGTAGACGAAGAACTCCATGCGGTCGAGTTCCTGTAAGAGATCGTTGGGAAATTCGATATCGGCCTTGTCAATTTCGTCGATCAACAGTACCGGCTGCCGATCGGAACCGAAGGCTTCCCACAATTTGCCCTGCAGGATGTAATTCTTGATGCTATGCACCCGGTCGTCGCCTAGCTGAGAATCCCGTAGGCGGGCGACGGCGTCGTATTCATATAAGCCCTTGGCGGCCTTGGTCGTTGACTTGACATGCCATTCGATGAGCGGCGCGCCCAAGGAATTCGCGACCTCCTCCGCCAGCATGGTTTTGCCCGTTCCCGGCTCTCCTTTCACCAACAGTGGGCGTTCGAGGGTTATCGCGGCGTTTACAGCCATCATCAGGTCTTCAGTGGCAACGTACGTATCCGTGCCCGAAAATCGGTTGTTTGACATGGATCCTCTCAAAGTCTTGGTTCGATTGCTCATTGTAATGCATGCGGCCGGCGTGGAACCATTCAGTAGACGAAAGGACAAAAAATGATGCGAATTGCAGCTGCGACAGCCATGTTGCTGATAGGGTGTTCCCTGAGCGTTTCGGCCGATTTCGAAGGGGCGCGCGCGGCCTTCGAGGATGGCGACTATGGCACGGCGATGGCGCAATTTCGCCCGTTGGCCGCTGCTGGCGAGCCCGTAGCCGAATATTACCTCGGCGTGATGTATCAGCAGGGATGGGGCGTGATCTCAGATGCCGCGATCGCGGCCTCGTGGTACGAACGTGCCGCCAAAAGCGGCAACGCCAAGGCTCAGCACAACCTCGCGATGATGCTCCACGGTGGCAATGGCCTCGACTTGGATAGGCAACAAGCGCTGGAATGGTACAAACGGGCTGCTAACCAGGGCAGCGCGAAATCGGCGCATAGCCTGGGTTTAGCCTATTACCGCGGTGATGGCGTCGCCCGCGATTATGGCGAAGCCCTGCACTGGTGGAAGCGTGCCCAGGCGGCCGGGGAGGTCGATGCCGGCTACAATATCGGGATCCTGTATCGTCGCGGACTCGGCGTCGGTCGCGATATCGAGCGGGCCGTGGTCGTCTGGCGAGGTGCGGCCGAGGCCGGATCTGGTGCCGCGCAGAACGCGCTCGGATCGGCTTACCTGAACGGTGAGGGGATTGCCTACGACCCGGTCGAAGCCTACGCGTGGTTTCGTGCCGCGGCCGAGTCCGGGATCGGTGTCGCGAGCCTCAACGCGGACCTGACATTGTCCCAATTGACCGACACCCAACGCGAAGCGGCATTCCTGCGAGCCGAAAAACTAACCCTCATTTCTCACCGGCGCAATGCGCCCTTAGTCGTCCCTTGAATCGCATGAAAATCTTCTTCCCACCCCCCGAAAAAGACAACCTTCTACCCGCTCGGTCATATTCATCTAACCGGTGACTGCGCACCTAACGTGTCGACTAAATATCTCTTCCAAATTATCGATCAGTTTCGGAATGAGCGCCGGCGGCCGTGCATCGGAATCCTGATAGCAAGACGCCGGGGACAGTTTGCTACGGTTTGAACCTCGCGGTAACTTCAGGGATCGCACCGACTATCAACACGTTACCAGGTAGGCGCTGTTCGGTTGGCGCGAACTGCCGGCTGAGTGAGAAATGCGGGCTCGCTGAACGGTTGCCGCGATAATGGTATGCACCGTCGCCACGTGCTTTTGTTAACGACTGTTAGCGCCTTCGCCAGGCGAGGAAGAATGTGAACCCGGTCGCGTAATTTGCCCATCTGCTGTTCTAGGCTCCTTCTGCAGCCGAAATCAATAATAGGGAGATGACAGATCGATGGCAGCCGCAACCCCGAAAGATCCAGCAGAAAAAGCCGACATGTCGTGGCAAGTCGTGGAGAAACTGGAAGAACAACGCCGATATCCGCGCATTGATCTCGACCTGGCCGTAGCGTTTCGCAACAGTAGCGGCCAGCATTGCGCCGCGAGGTTATTGAATATCGCTCCGGACGGGATACAAATACGCTGTAATGTGGCTACGGCCCAAATGCTGCACCCCGGGGGCGGGAAAATTTGCTCGAGCAACGCCCCGGTCGTTCAGACCGCAATCGCGATCCCGCTCGCAACAGGTATTTCGACGCTTTCGGTTTGTTCACGGCTCACTTACGCGATCACGCTCGCCGAAGAACCCCGGTGCGTAATCGGTTTGCAGTTTCTCGATCCGCGCCCTAAAGCGCAGCGCATCATCGACCAGTTTTTTGCCGATCAACTACGCGAATACTTCGATATCGACGATTCTTCCTCCACTTGCGCTACGGGGTAGACCGCTACCTCGCTATCGGGAGCACCAAACGGATCAAGAACACCGGCTAGTCACATACCGTCGCTGAGTTGCTCGGCGATCTCATCAAGGAGATTAGCGTCATGCGCGGCGTTGTTCTCGTGCGCCTGTAATGCTTTGGTCTTGATCCGTTGCGTCTGTTGCATTTGTTTCTGCAACTCGTCCCGCCCGGCAGTGGATGCCTGCAGACGTTCTTGCTCCGATACCCATTCATCGAGTTCTTGTTGTAAGAGCAGGTTGATTTCGTTTTCAGAACCATAAGTGCGTTCCAGCCGTTCTTCACTTTCGCGATGCTCGTTTTTGGCGTCGCTTTCAACCGTAATGGCGTCTCTCAGTCGTTCGGTCGCGGCTTTTGCGCGCTCTTCGATGGCGGCAATTTCCTCTCTCAAGCTCGCTTCCGTTGCGTCTATCGATTCGTGCCGCTGCCGGGTTTCGGTGATTCTAGATTCGGCTTCACGTTTGATCGCCTCGGCTTCGGCGCGCGCCTTGGCGGCCTCATCTAATTGAACCTTGAGGCGCTCGGCGTCGGCTTCCAGTTGTTGCCGTTCGGCGAGTAGTTTCGCGTGCTGCTCGGCCTGCAGTTCTTCCTGCGCTTGCTTGTATTCCTCGATTATGCGCTGAGCTTCCTCGGCGGCGGCCTTTTTCGCGGCGCCGGCGGCTTTCTGATCGCGACGCGCACGCTCGATTTCTTCCGCCGTTTTGGCGAATTCGGCTTCGAGCTTTAGGCGCTCTTCGTCCATTTCAACCTGCAGCGCCGCGCGTATCTGGTTCTCTCTTTCCTCCAGTTCCTTGGCACGCTGTTGTTCCTTGGCCAGTAATTTGCTTTCCAGTTCCTTCGCGGCTTCCAGACGTTCCTTGGACAGCGTCGACTCCATCTCCAAATCGTCCCAAGCCTGGTCTAATTCGGCCTGCGACTTCTGACGTTCTTGGTCCAATTGGTCCAATTTTTCTGCATGGTGTCGATACAGATCTTCGATCTTATTCTCTTCTTCGCGCAACCGGTCTTCAGCGTCGCTCTCAATTGCAGCCGTCCGTTCTTCCTGTTCAAGATGGCGTTGTGCCGCTTCCTCCGCGGCCATTTTCTGCTGTTGCTCGATCCGGTCTTTTAGGAGCTCCGCTTCTGCCAGGCGGGTCTGTACGACGGCGGCTTCTTCATCAAGTTTGACGCGTTCTGCCTGGAGTTTTTCCGCGACGACGCGATCGGCCTCCTGTTTCGCCGCTTCGGCCTCGGCCATGAGACGTTGCGCTTGCTCGATTTGCAGCTTCGCCTTCTCGAGATCGGCCGCCAGCGACAGGGCGCGAATATCTGCCTCCACGATCTCATCTTGCGGTGTCGTTTCGGCAGCCGCGGGCGGTTGCGTCGGCGGACTCTTGGGCTTTGCCGGCTTTTTAGTCTGTGGAGTTGGGTCAACGCGTCCAGGCGGCACCTCATCGATTGCGCCGCCTTCGACGTAAGATACGTCATAACCTTCCTGAGTGAGTAGAAAGGCCGCTGCCGAACTGCGCCCGCCGGTATCGCAATAGACGACGTAGGGCGTGGCTTGATCCAAAACGGTATGGCCGCCGCGCAAATTGCTCAGCGCGATGTTCAAGCTCCCTTCCAGACCGTTGGTCTCGTGTTCCTCGGGGAAGCGGACGTCGAGCCACTTCGCGCCTTCGGCTACGTGGTCGCGCGCTTCTTCCAGCGTGCGGGTCCGCATCACCGGCGTTTTGATGAGTTCCACGAAATCGGCTTTCGTCAAACGCGCCAATTCCCCATCCGTCAACATTTTGACCGTCGCATTGCGTTTGGCGTTTGATACCAGCGCTTCTTCACCAAATCGAGCGCCCGGCCCGAGTTCCGCGAGTTTTATCGGTTTGTTGTTCTTGGCCGACCGCAAAACTTCGCAGCGGCCCGTTTGGACGGCGTAGTAATAGTCTCCGGGCGCACCCTGTTCGATGACGATATCGCCCGCTTTAAACTCGACAGATTCGAGCGCTCCGAGCAATTTCTGGATATTCGACGGCGGCACGTGTGCGAACAACTCCGATTGGAGCATGTCCGCTAACCAGTCGCCCGATCCATCGGTTTCGTTTTCGGTGACTTCGATGTCGGGTTGGGCGGGGCTAGGGGCGGTCTCCACGCTCAATAAGCGGTCGAGCAGGGCGCGGTCGGCGCGGAAAGCCTTTACTTTGGTTTTCGCCCGTGCAGACATCTGGCGCGGCTGAAGCTGCGCCAAGGCATGAAATGACGCGCCCTCGCCGCCAACGACCCTTTTGATCAATTGGTCGTCCGCGTACATTTCCACTTCGCCCTCGAGTACGTAGAACGACCAGTTGTCGTGGTCTCCCTGGCGGAATATGTAGTCCTTTTTTCGGACATCGAGGATTTCCGAGTGCCGAACGATTTGCTCCTGTTGCTGAGCCGTCAGGTTGTCGATGGGTACGAGTAGCGCCAATCGTTCGTTAAGTGTCTCTTGTTCGTCTGTCATAGCGACGTCACGTGCAACTTTTCAATATTGAGGTTATGCATCCAGATCCGGAATTAACTTACTCTTTAATCTCGCGATTTGATCCTTCAATCGCAGTTTGCGCAGTTTCAAGCGGCGCATCATTAGCTGGTCTACGTCCAGTTGTGAGGATAACCTGTCGACGACGACGTCAAGGTCCCGGTGCTCAATCTGTAACTCGTAGATCCGCCTCTGAATAGATTTGTCTGATGGGTCTGTCACCAGATTTCATTCTCGCCGTGCGCCAAAAATCGATGTAGAATTCTACGCCGAAATGTAAAAAAGTGTGGCATCGGATTTCTTGGTCGATGTTCGCGTGAGTTTCGGGGTGGAACAGCGGTACAGGAGTCACCGTCGATCCACCTTCGGGTGACAGCCGAAACCGTTTGCCACAGACGATAATTAAAGCAATGAGGACGGATCCGCGTAAAGTGAAGGCAGCGCTGGCAAGTTACTAATTTTCGAATGGATTTTTGATCAGCTCCATCTATTTCGTCCGCCCCTTCGAGGTTCGGCAGTGACTACGATCACATTTTCTGACGTCGTGTCAGAAATTGCGTGACCGTTATCACAAACGACCTTAAGAGTACCTACGCGAGACCGCTAGCGTTGCCTAGAATGTTTTATGTAGTCGAGACGATTTAGTCAGCGCGTGCTCGACCGTGGAGGTTGGTTTTAGCCTAATGGCCGCAATGGCAGCACTAGACGAACGATTTGAAAGCGTCTTTCAGGCGCTCGTGCCAATCAATGGCCTGTCGCCGCAACGTCAACAACAGCTACTGGCACAAGCGGAAGTGCTTGAGTTCGGCCCGCGTGAGTTGGTCTTTTGCGAGGGCGAGCGTGACAACTTCGCTTTCTTTTTGTTGGATGGCCGACTCGAATTACTGACCAAAGATCAGCTGGTAAAAAGTCTCGAGGGCGGTTCTTCCGACGGAGTTCATCCGCTGGCGCAACTCCAACCGCGACAGCTATCGGCGCGGGCCCATAGCCGTGTGACAGTGCTGCGCGTCGATCGCAGTTTGATGGATAAGCTGCTGGCTATCGATGGCGCTAGCGACGTCCAGGAAGTAAGAGTCAACGAAATAGCCGCCGAAGACGACAGTGACTGGATGACACGTATGCTCCAGTCCGAGCTTTTTTCTCGCATCCCCGCCGCCAACATACAACGAATTTTTACTAAGCTCGAATCAATCACAGTAAAAGCCGGCGATGTCATCGTAGAGCAGGATGCGCCCGGAGATTTCTATTACATCATTCAACAGGGTCGCTCGGAGGTGACGCGCAAGACTTCGACCGGCAAGAAGACGATCAAACTGGCCGAGCTCGGGCCCGGCGATTCCTTTGGGGAAGAAGCTCTTGTTTCGGGTGCCCACCGCAACGCCAGCGTCAAGATGCTGAGCGAGGGTGAACTCATGCGGTTGACGAAAGACGACTTCGTCGAGCTCATCAAGAACCCGTTGCTAAGTGCCGTTGACCTCGAAGAAGGTAAGCGCACGGTCTCTGAAGAGGCGGCGCAATGGGTTGACGTCAGATTTCCCGAAGAGTATGCAAACGGTGCTATCCAGGGCAGCATCAATCAGTCGTTGAACACTCTGCGTATGAACGCGGAGCGGCTGGACAAGGATAGAACCTATATCGTCTATTGCGACAGCGGTTCGCGCAGTTCGGTGGCAGCATTTCTCTTGTCCGAGCGAGGGTTCGACGTCCATTGTCTGCGCGGCGGTCTGCTCGAGTACGGCATTTTGAGCGCAGTGGAACAGCGGTTTGCCGAAGATTCGAACAAGCTACCGACAACCGGCGATGAACTAACGATCGAAGCCAACGCTCGGGACGACCTGCCGATCACCGTTGCCGCTTTGGTTCCAGCCTCCCATCGTAGCGAGATCGAGCAGGACGCCAACACCATGCATCAGCCCAGCGACGTCGATGACGTCGTCGACGCCGAGGTTAGGGCGCAGGCACTGAAGGCGGAACTCGGTAAGGCCAATATCAAGCTCGAAGAGGCCCGCAAGTATAAAGAGCAAGCCGAACGTGCTCGGGAGCAGTTGGCGAGCGCGGCGTCCGAGACCTTGAAGGCGGAACGCGAGCAGTTAGCCGCGGAGGCGAAGAGGGCAAAACACCAGTTCGAAGAGGCCGAGCAGCTCAAAGAAGAGCTGGCGCGCGCAAAAGAAGAGGCGCAAAAGCGGACCGCCGAGATCGAAAAGGATCGGGCCGCCGACCTCGAAGAGGCGAGTAGGCAGGTTAAAGAAGCTCGGCGGCTCAAGCAGGAACTCGCGACGGCGAAGCGCGCAGCCGAGGAGCAAGCCGAACGGCGCAGCCGGGCGGAGAAAGAGGAACTCGAGGAAGCAAACCGGCAGTTGGAGGAAGCCCGGCGCCTGAAAGAAGAAGCGGAGGCGGCGAAACGGCAGATGGACACGGAGGCCGCCGAACGTCTCAAGGCCGAGCAAGAAATGCTCGCAAAGGACGCACAGCGGGCAAAAGCTGTCCTCGATGAGGCCCAACGCATCAAGGAGGAGGTGACCCGCGAAAAGGAACTCGCGGAAACGGAAGCCGAACGACGGCGTTTAGAGCAGGAAACGAGCTTCAAAGCGATGCAGGAAGAAGCCGAGCAGCGCATGCGCGAGGAGGAAAAGAAGCTAGCAGACAGTTACGCGTGGCAAGCAGAAGAACTGACCCGCTTACAGCAAATGAAAGACGAGGCGGAGACTGAACTCCGCACTGAACGAGACCGTTTGCAGGTCGAGGCCTCGGAGGCGAAGAAGCGCCTTCAGGAAGCGAAGCGTATTCAGCACGAAGTCGAGCAAACGCGCATCGATAGTTCGAAGGAAGCGGAGGAGCGGCAACGGCGACAAGTTGAGTTGGAACGAAAACTGCGTGACGAAGTCCAGCGGAAGATCGTTTCGGAACGGCATAAGATTGAAGCGGACTTCGCGCGGAACGCCGAAGAACTAGAGCGCGCGCGTCGGGAGAAGGAAGCCGCCGAAGCGGCTCGCGTCGCCGCGGCGGAAGAAGCCGAGCGGATCATTCAGGAGTACAAGGAAACCCACGAGCTCTTACGGGAACGTGAAGAAGAAAAGCTGCACGCTCAGCGTCAGCATCTCAAGGCCGAGTCCGAGCAATTACGGATAGCGCTTGAGGAGTCGCGCCACGAAAAGGAAAAAGCGTTCGCGTTACAGAAAAAGGCAGAAGATCAACTCGAAACGCTGGCCAATGCGACTAATTCGGGCGTCGAAGCCGAGACGCTGGCGATGGATATCGCGAATCTTGAAGCGGAGGCAAAGGAAGCACGCCAGACTGCCGAGGCGGCCGAATTGGCGCAACGGAAAGTGCAGGCGGCGGCGGATGCCAACCGTGAGTTCATAGAGCAGAATCAAAATGAGGAGAAGGAGAGCCGCGACCGCTTCGAGGATGAAATCGCCGGCTGGCTAGAGGAGCAGGAAGCGCACGAAAGCAGTGAATTGCAGCAACGGATCCTGGCGAACCAGAAGGCTCATCTCGAACGGATCAAGGACCGAGCCCAGGCGGCCCGCGAAGCGGCAAAACACCACGATCAGACGTTGATCGACGAGCTGGCGAACCATTTGAGCGAAGACGAGCCGTCCTAGCTTCGTTTTCGGAGCGACCTTAGCCAACTCTGGTCAATTCATGGAAGGTCGCCTTGGGCCCAAAATCGTCCTGGTCTGTGTTGCGGCTTTTGCCGATACTCCGCTGCTATTACGTGCGCGCAGCGCCTTGACCTGAACAATTTTGGGCGGCAATTCGACTATCCCGGAATCAATCAGAGGTTCCTTAGGG
>CAZFZX010000105.1:0-15908 GCA_964523765.1 uncultured Enterobacteriaceae bacterium | reverse complement strand
AGGGACCACCCGAGTTCAATTTAACTGCTCAGTATTTCTGCTCCGTTATTTAGAGGTCAGAGCACAGCAAAGAGCGGAAGAAAAGGCGCGGGAAAGACAAAAAGAGGAAGAAGAGAGACGCCGCGCCGCTGAGCTAGAAAGAAAGAAGCAGAAAGAACTCGAAGCGATTTTTGAAATACGCGCCCAGGAAGCGGCGGTACTCCGCCAACAACAACTCGAGAAAGAGAAATCACAGAGAAAACGTGCTTCTAAATCGCGAGACGCGTTTATCCAGAACGCCAAACCGACGGATTGGTACAAATAGCGGACATTTTTCGCAAGGATGTCGCTCGATCAATTGGCCGGGGCGGCTGTTCGGCGAATCAGTATCGGCGGGCGCTCGCTAATGATGCGCTTGGGGCCACGATCACAGTGGCGACAAAGACGTCGCGTTCCAGGGTAGTTGGCCGGGGAAACGAACTGGCTCCCAGGGTCGATACGGCGAGATTGCTCGGTCCCAATCCGCCCTAATTCGTCAACGATACGCCTGCGCCGGCAGCCAGGTCACCAGCGATTGCCAGTTGAAGATGATCACCAGCCCGAGGATCTGCAACACGATGAATGGCGCAACGCCTTTATAGATCGTCGCGACGTCGATTCCGGGCGGCGCGACGCCCTTTAGATAAAAGATTGCGAAGCCGACAGGGGGAGTGAGGAAACTCGTCTGCAGGCATACCGCGAATAGAACCGTAAACCAGACCGGGTCGAAACCGAGGTTGACGACCACCGGCGACACCAGCGGCAAAATGATCAGGGTGAGCTCGATCCAGTCGAGGAAAAAGCCCAGCAGGAACGTAGCACCCAGGATGCAGACGACAATACCCGTTGGTCCGAACGGGAGGTTCAGCAGTACGCGCTCGATGAGTTCATCGCCGCCGAGACCGCGGAGCACGAGGGAAAACGCGGTCGCGCCGAGCAGCACGGCGAAGATGAATGCGGTAGTTCGGGTCGTTTCATATAAGACCTGGCGCAGGACGTCGAAACTGAGACGACGTTTGACGGCGGCGAGGAACAGCGCGCCAAAGGCACCGACGCCCGCGGCCTCGGTTGGCGTCGCGACACCGAAGAAGATACTGCCCAGCACCGCGAGAATGAGAAAGGCTGGCGGCAGGATCGCGAGGAACAGGTCACGCACCGCGACCCAGTCAACGTCGTCGTGCTGGGCCGCCGGGGCCGCATCCGGGCGCAACCAGGCGTAGCCCAAAAGGTAGGCGATATAGAGACCGCCGAGCAACATGCCGGGGAACACCGCGCCGAGAAACAGATCGCCGACACTCATCGACATGCGATCGGCCATCAGCACCAGCATGATACTCGGCGGGATCAGGATCCCGAGCGTGCCGACGGCGCACACCGTTCCCGATGCCAGCGATTTGTCGTAACCGTTTGCCAGCATTACCGGCAGTCCCAACAGCGCGAGTAATACGACGGACGCGCCAATGATGCCGGTGCTCGCGGCGAGCAGCAGGCCTATCAGCGTTACCGTCACGGCGAGCCCGCCGCGGATCCCCCCAAACAAGCGTGCGAAGCTCGTCATCAGTTGCTTCGCGATCCCGGATCGGTCGAGCAGCAGGCCCATCAGAATAAACATCGGCAGCGCGACCATCACCCAGTTTTCCATGACGTTCCAGATGCGGTCGACCGTCAACGAGGTATAGGCCCAATCGATGGGGATGGGCATACCGAAATCGACACGCAGCACGATCGCGACGGCGGTAAATAGAACCGCCAGCCCGCCAAGGATCCAGGCAACCGGAAACCCGGTGAACACCAGCACGATGAAGCTCGCGAACAATGCCAGCGCGAGGACTTCATTCGGCGCCATGCGGGTCTCCGTCAGTGAAAAACAGAAACGACCAGACGCGGGACAACCGCGAGAGTGTCGCCAGCAGGAGCAGCGCGAAACCGGCGGGCAGCATTGCTTTGATGATCCAGCGGTAGGGCAGGCCGCCTGGTGCTTGTGACACCTCGCCCAAGTCGAAGGCCGCGCCGACAAACGGGAGGCTGAACACGATAATGACCGTCATAAAGGGCAACACGAACAGCAGCGTCCCGTACAGTTCGATCCAGGCCTGCGTACGGGGAGCGAAACGCTCGTGCAGGACGTCGACGCGTATGTGTGCATCGGCCTGGTAGGCGTAACTTAGGCCCAGCAGAAATCCGCAGGCGTAGAGATGCCACTGGACCTCCTCCAACTCGATCCGACCTTCGCCGAAGGCGTAGCGCAGCACTACGTTCAGGACGATGATCGCCATGAGGAAGAGCCACAACCAGGAGCTCCACTCGCCAAGCCGCGAGAGCAACGGGTCGATGATCAGCGACAGCCGTGTCTGAGGTAATCTCATTAGAAATCACGCGGCAAATAGGCGCGTTTCTTCCAGTGCGCGTAATCTGTGCGAAATCGCCGCTGCGATTCGAGGATCCGGGCAAATTCCTTGCTCTTGTGCGCTTCTTCATCGAGGACCTGGGCGCTCACGCGTTCGAGTTCGCGCAGCAACCCTATGGGCAGGGTTTCGGCGGACACTCCGACTTCCGGGAATCCGGCAATGACGCCGCCTTGACCGGCCTCGGTCTTCGCGAGATTTCGCGTGATTCCCGCGGTGCACGCGGTCTCAATCAGTTTTTGATTCGCGTTCGGTAACGCGCGCCACACGTCGAGATTGACAATGAAGTGCGCGGCAGTCGCCGGTTGATGCCAGCCGGGGTAGTAGTTATAGGGCGCGACCCGGTTGAAACCGAGCGATTGGTCGACAATCGGCAGGGAGAATTCCGTCGCGTCGATCGCGCCTTTCTCCAGCGCTTGAAAGATCTCGCCGCCCGGCAGCATTGTCACCGAGGCGCCGAGCCTTTCCAGTACCTTGCCGCCGATCCCGGCGAAGCGGATCTTGAGACCCTGCAAATCTTCGAGGGATTCGATGCGTTGGCGGAACCACCCTGCGGTTTCCGGGCCGGTGAGCCCGCACAAAATCGGATGCGCCTCGAATTTTGCGTAAAGTTCTTCGCCGAGTTCACGTCCGCCGCCCTCGAACCACCATGCGGTGAATTCGTCCGGTTCCATCCCGAATGGAATCGCCGATAGCAACGCCGCGGCAGCGGTTTTGCCCTGGTCATAACCGAGCCAGGTGTAACCTGCTTCGACCTTACCGTCGCGCACCGCGTCGGTGATGCTGAACGCCGGGACGATCTCGCCCGGCTCGAACAACTGCAGCCTGAGCGCGCCGTCGCTGGATTCGCGCAACATCGCGGCGACATAAAGCGGGTTGTCGCCGAGTCCCGGCATCGTGGTTTGAAAAGAAAGGGGCACCCGCCAGTCGATCGCTTGCAATGTGCTGCCCTGAACTTGGGTCGTGCCCGTGGTCGAACCGCCCGGTGGCCGGACCGAAAGGCTGCCGATGATGCCGGCGAGAAAGGCGATAACGACGGCGACCAACGCGGCGCGGTGGCTGATCATGCAAGTGCTCCAATGTGTTTGGGATCGGACCCCTGGGGGCCGCCTACGCGCCCAAGCCGCTCGCTCTGTTGATCAGCATCCACAGCCCGCACGTGTACCGATACAATGCTACGGCGTGGCGCAGTTCTTCGAGATCTGCGCCGGTGTGTTCCTGTAAGCGTCCGATAGGTACGCTCCATTCTACGCAGATTGCCGCGTAATCGAACACCGGCGCACCGTACGCTGCATATTCCCAATCGAGCAGATACAGCTGGTCGCCGTTCTCGATGAAGTTTTGCGGCGTGAGATCGTGGTGGCACAGGCGGGCCTCGAAAGGGGTGAGCGGGTAACGGCTCCGTCCCGCGAGCACCTCATCGCGCGCCCGAATGAGCGCATCCGGGCACTCGATCCCGCTCTCGCCCAGCGTGCGCCAGTAACGCTCTGCGTGCGCATAGTAGTCGAGTCGCGGCGTCTCGATCTTTAACTCGTGCACGCGTTTGACGAAGTCCAGAAAGCGCTCCAGCTTTCCCGGTTCGGCGAGCGTTTCGGTATCTAGCGGCCCCCCGTCGATGTAAGCAGTGATTAAGACCCCATGTTCCAGCGAGTGAAAAGCGACGGCCGGGCTGAGCCCGGCAGCGACGGCGCGCTGAACAACGGCGGCTTCGCGTTCCCGATCGATACCGAGACGCTTGCCGTCGGGCGTATCGAGGCGCACCGCCCAGAGACTTTCGTCGACCTCGATGAGATAGGTCCGGTTCGTATACCCGCCGCCGAGTTCGCGCAGCAGCCGTGGTGCGCCCGAGAATGGGACGTCCCAATTCGGCCAGTCATCGAGATCAGGCATTCAGGGCAACTGCTTTCTGTACCGTATATCGCCGGCGCCACGTCCAGTAGCCGCCGGCCGCGATCACGAGGTAGGCGACGAACAGCAGCGCCGTCAAATACAAGCCGCGGTCGACATACAACGGTATGGATATCGTGTCGATCACCAGCCAGTACAACCAGTTCTCCAGGATCTTCCAAGCCACCATAACGGTGGTAATGACGCTAGCCCAGGTGGTGAACGAATCTATGTAGGGCCATGCGGCTTCGGTGTTCTTGCTGAGCAGGAAACCCGACACCACTGTGAGGATGCTTATGGCAACAATGATCGCTACATGCTGATTTGGGTGGAGCCGCCGGATGGTGACCCCATGATGATCGGTGCCACCGTAACGCCATTCGTACCAACCGTAGATGGCCATCGCCATGTAATAGACGTTCAATGCCGATTCCATCAGCAGGTTCACGTTCCAGAACAATGCCGTATAGATCGCGGTACTGACCAACGCGCAATACCAGCAAAGGATATTCTCCCGCGTTGCGAGCAACAGATAAGCGATCGCCAGGATCACCGCGCAAGCTTCCCATGGCGGCACGCCGACTATCGCCGACGCCGCCTCCTGTAGCAGGCCTTCCATCAGGAATCGGGGTCGTACCCCGGAATGATTTTGGTTACGAAAACCACCGCGCCAAACGATTCATGGCTCCAGGCGATCGTCTCTTGCAGAGCGGACATTACCGCTGCGTAGTCGCCGATGAGCGTGGTCGCGGTGGGATAGGTCGTGACGCGAAGGTCGTCGAAGCTATTCAGTTTCTTGATCACCGCGTCGATCGGCGGGATATAGTCATCCTGGATCGGGTACATACTGATTTCTACCGTGGCCTTCATAATGCTGTCTCTTTTTCCGGGGGTTGGCGAAGTTAACGTGGAAACCCGATAACGTCGATCGCGGCTAGAACGTGTAATTCACGTTGATGCCGTAAACGCGCGGTTCCCCGCGCTGGAAATAAGCGCGGTTGACCGTGAATACGTCTCGGGGATCGTTGGCAAAATACAATCCGTGTACGTCGTAATCCTTATCAAACACATTGCGCACCCACGCCTGGACGGAAACCGGGCCGGCTGCATAGGTCATGCTCGCGTGCGCGAGGGTGTAAGCGTCGATTTCTCCATCGTGATAGTAGCCGAAGAAGCTCCTATCCCTGCCTTCGACTTCAAAGCGGCCGTGCAGGCGTTCGTGGAAGGTCAGGTTTACGCCGAGGTTGTAGGTCCAGTTCGGCGACTTCGTCTGGTCGCGATCGGATAGCGTTCGAAAAGCCGAGACGTCGAGATCAAATACCGTCAGTTCGTCGACATTGGTCTCGAGATACCCGACGTTGGCGAAAATGGTAGCGGCACGGTGAATCACGAAATCGAGTTCCAGTTCCGCACCGTAGTTCTCGGCATCGCTGGTATCGTCGAGGAACCCGGTAAAGATAAAGGTGCTCGCGTCCCATACGAAAGCTTCGAGTTGCGCGTCATAGCGGTCCATGTGGAATCCGGATAAACGCAGACGCAAGCGATCGTCGAACAGCAGCGCTTTCACGCCGACTTCTTTGTTGAACAGGGTTTCCGAAGAAAACTGTTGCCGTTCGGTGAGAAAGGGCTGAAACAGTGCTGCGACGAAAGGCAGGTTCGAACTCGTATCGGTGTTGACCCCGCCCGGTTTAACGCCGCGCGAAACGGTACCGTAGAACAGCACGTCGTCGGAGAACAGATGTTCGACTGTCAGTTCGCCGGTCCAGTAATCTTCTTTGTCGTCTGTGTCGAGGCCGTTGGTATCGAGATAATCGTCCTCGAACCACTCGTAACGGAACCCACCGGTGACGACCCATTGCGGGGTGATCTCGAATATCGCCTGTCCGTATCCGGCAGTACGTTCGGTCTCGTAGCGACTCGAGAACGCGGTGAAATGCTTACGGTCGAGATCCTCGTCGCGGTGCTGGGTATAGAAACCGATGACCCAACTCAGGCGTGCGGGGACGGATTTCAAGCGGATATCGGCCGAGACGACATCTCGCTCGCGGGTGTAGTTGTCGGTACTCGTGAACTCGAACAACGGGTTACAACGGACACCGTCGCAGAACCCGGCGAAGACCCAGTCTTCGTCGAAGCCGTAGTCCTCGTCGGTATCGTTCCAGCTCACGAGCGCTTCGAGTTGGACGCTGTCTCGGATCGCCCAGGTCGTGGACAGGCCGAGGGCGATCGTCTCCTGCCGGTCGATGCCGGGCCGATCCGACAAGGTGTTACGGGAATTGTCGAGCGCGAATGCATCATAGCCGTTGTCGAGGTCCGAATAGGCAGCGACCAGGCGCACCTCCGCCCGCTCGTCAAAAGACCAATGCAGCTTGCCGCGGGTCGAAAATTCGTCACGGTCGTTGGTGTCTTCGCGCCCGAGAAAGGCGTTGTCGATAAAACCATCCGATTGATTCTGGCGGATGGCGATACGGCCGCCGATGCTGTCGGACAACGGTCCGCTCAGGGCTGCACCGACGTGCCAGGTATCAAAATTGGCATAACCGGCATCCAGATAGCCGGACAGCGTTTCGGTGGGTTCATTGGTGCGGATGTTGACCATGCCGGCAAGTGCGTTCGCACCAAAACGGGTGCCCTGCGGTCCTCGCAGAACATCGACCTGCTGCACGTCCATCAACAGCGCGCCGTTCGCGGTCGTACCGACTTCGATACCATCGATCGTGACGCCGACCGACGGAAAATGTTTGGGGTCGACAAACTGTTCGAGGTCGCCGACGCCGCGGATCTGCACGAAACGCGCGCGCGATGCGCCGGCGGTGATACTGACGTTGGGCAGCAGGCCGATCATTTCATCGAAATGCCGCGCCGAGCGCGCTGCGATCTCGGCTTCGTCGAGCACGCTGATGCTGCCGGCGCTTTTCATCAACTCGGTATCGAAGAACCCCGCGCGTACGATCACTTCTTCCAGCGGCGGCGTGCCGGTCTGGGCAAGGCCGAGCGCAGGGATCCCGGCGGCGAGTAACGTTGCGATCAACCGCGAATACATGAATAGTCTCCACAAGCTTGAGCTTTAAGAGACCCGGATGTGGTAGAGAGAACTACGGTGGAAGTCGTGGCCTATCCCTACGCCGGCATTATCCGGATCAGGTTCACAGGGTTCATTACCAGGTAATATCTCAGGCCCGGAGGCCACCCCTTAGGAAATTCCCCGGAGACCGGGGAGTAACAAACGGATGGTACCAACTATCCCGGGTGAAGAATACAAGTGCCGTGGCGCTTCTGCGTCATTCCTGCGAAAGTGCGTCATTCCCGCGCAGGCGGGAATCCAGTCGTTAGAAGCCCCGCCTGCGGCGGGACAAAGTACTACTGGCTGCCGGCCTACGCCGGCATGACGGTTGCGGATACTTGCCTCAGCACTCTCTCCGTCATTCCCGCGAAAGTGGGAGTCCAGTCAACAGAAGCCCCGCCTGCGGCGGGACAAAACATTACTGGATGCCGGCCTACGCCGGCATGACGGTTGTCGATGCCGGCGCCAACGCTCTCTCCGTCATTCCCGCGCAGGCGGGAATCTAGTCAGCAGAAGCCCCGCCTTTGGCGGGACAAAGTACTACTGGATGCCGGCCTACGCCGGCATGACGGTTGCGGATACCGGCGCCAACGCTCTCTCCGTCATTCCCGTGCGGGCGGGAATCCAGTCAGCAGAAGCCCCGCCTGCGGCGGGACAAAGTACTACTGGCTGCCGGCTTGCCCCGGCACGGCGCGCTTTGTTTACACCGTCTCCGCTGGGGTCACCGTCGGCGCCGACCTAGCCCCGGTCGGTTCGTTAACAGCGGTCACTTCTACCGGCACGCCATTCAACACGGCATTGCCCGACAGCGGATCGTCGGCGCACTCGTCGGTCAAGTCGTTCAGGCTCGCGCCGGGCAGGGCACTCGCCACAGCCAGCCGAACGCCGTCCCGCTGATGGCCATAGCCATGCGGCAGACATACGACTCCCGGCATCATGTCATTGCTGGCAGTCGCCGCTACTTCGACCGAGCCGACTCGTGAAGAGATCCGGACCGTCGCACCGTCCGCAATGCCTCGTTCGGCCATGTCTTCGGGGTGTATGAGCAGGGTGCAGCGGTCCTTGCCTTTGACGAGACGCCGATAGTTGTGCATCCACGAATTATTGCTGCGCACCTGGCGGCGGCCGATCAAAAGCAATCCACCGACGGGCGCCATTGCTGCGCGCGCGCGGGCGAGATCGGCTAGACACTCGGGAACATCGCAGCGAATTCTTCTGTTCTCGCTCAATAAGCGTTCCGGCAGCGACGGTTCGAGCGGGCCGAGGTCGATCCCGGATGGGTGGTCGCGCAAGACATCCAGGGTCAGCGCGGCCGGGTGGCCGCTCGCTTCGCTGTAATTGCCTGCGCGCAGCAGTCCGTCGACGAGTTCTGCCGGAGGGCTTTGCGGTCGCGCTTCAGTGCCTAGCAGCGTCGCCACACGCTGTCCGAGTTGCGTGAAGATCTCCCAGTCGTGCAGCGCGCCCTCGGGTTTTGGAAAGACCGCTTCGTTGAAGCGCACGGTGTTGCGGACGGACATAGCGTGGAAAGCGAGATCGTAGTGGTCGTGCTCGAGTGGCGAGGTCGGCGGTAGGATGATATCGGCGTGACGCGTGGTCTCATTGATATAGGGATCGAGCGACACCATGAACGAGAGTTCGGCCAGTGCCTCGTCGAGCCGTCTGCCGTTCGGCGTCGACAGCACCGGGTTTCCGGCGCAAGTGAAGAGCGCCTTCACCTGCTTGTCTCCGGGCGTCAGTATCTCCTCGGCCAGTACGGTTACCGGCAACTCGCCGTCGAATTCCGGCTTATTAGAGACCCGGCTTCGAAAACGGTCGAAACGCCCCGGCCGTGTCTTCGCGAAATCATTCAATGCCGGTCGCGCGAACAGGGTGCCGCCGACCCGGTCGAGATTGCCGGTGACGATATTGATCATCTGTATCAACCAGTGATTCAGCGTGCCGAAGGCCTGTACGGAGACCCCCATGCGGCCGTAGCACACCGCCGCCTCGGCGGTCGCGAAGTCCCGCGCGATCGCGCGGATCGCTGGCGCGGCGATGCCGGTGGCGCTTGCGACGGCTTCCGGTGTGAACGACACCACCGCGTCGCGCACCTCGTCGAGCCCTTCGGTGAGCTCGACGAGCCGGTCCGGCTTGGTCAGTGATTCAGTGAATAGGGTGTTGAGCATCGCGGCGAGAAAGAGGACGTCGCTGCCGGGGCGGATGCCGTGATATTCGCTTGCGACGGCCGTGGTCTCGGTGTGCCGCGGGTCGAGGACGACGAGTTTGCCGCCTCGCCGTTTCAAATCGCTTATCCGTCGGCCCACGTCCGGCACGGTCCAGATGCTGCCGTTGGAGGCGATCGGGTTCGCGCCGAGCATGAGGAAATAGTCCGTGTTGTCGATATCCGGCACCGGCAGCAGATCCTTGTGTCCGTACAGCCACAGGGACACGAGGTGGTGCGGTAGCTGGTCCACGGACGTGGCCGAATAGCGGTTTTTTGTGCGCAGCTGCGAAAACAGTGCGCCCTGATGCGTCATCACGCCGTAGTTGTGGACGCTGGGATTGCCCATGTAGACCGCGAACGCGTCGTCGCCGTACCGCTGCCTGACCGCGACGATGCGCTCTGCTACGGTATTGAGCGCCGTCTCCCAATCGATCGCTTCGAACCGATCCCCGTCGCCTTTATCGCGCAGGCGCCGCATCGGCCCGCGCAGACGGTCAGGGTCATTATGGATGTCCTGCAGCGCGACGGCTTTTGGGCAGATATGACCGCGGCTCAAGGGGTCGTCCGGATCGCCCTTGATGGAAACGATGGCGCTTTCCTCGACCGTGATCACGAGGCCGCAGATGGCTTCGCACAGGTGGCAGGCGCGCCGGTGCATGGTCATTTTGCCCCTTGTGTCTATCAATGCCCCGTCCTCGTTCGATTGGTACCGCGCCTCCGCGAGACGGCCCTCTTGGCACTGCGGCACGGCGTGAGCTGCGCGATCGCGTTTTAGATCGTCGCCTCGACAGCTACACCGTCGGAAACCTTTTCATTGGGCCGACTGAAAGACCATCTTCGCGCAAAAGAAGTATAAACGGACATAGGATTGAAACCTAAGGTTGCTCCGTAATGGTTCGCGTCGCTGATTTGTGCAGCCGATACGGTGGCAGCTCTGGATATCGAAGATGGCGACTTGGTAGAGGTCTGCTCACCACTGAATGCAACCCGGGGGAGAGCTATCGTTCGTACCGGCATTCGTCCCAATGCGCTGTTGATCATGGGGCAGTTTGATCACTCGGCAACACCCTTTGCCAAGGACTTGCACCAGCCGAGCATGAACAAACTGGTCCCGATGCTGTTTGACCTCACCGACGCAACGGGCTCTGCAGCGGATTTGGTGAAAGCGCAAATCAAACGAGTGGGGACCGCACCCGTAAATCGGGGAAACAAAAAGGGGTGGTTGTCGCGAGTAGCAGAACGAATCAGCAACTTCGGACTCGGGGGAAAATAGCGCGACGGCGTTCCGCCTCGTTGAGACGATCTCGAGTCGATGCGGCATCGTAGCTCGCGACTCCGGCAGGGCAAAAAACCTCCGAAATCTGCCTGTCTGGGGTATCATTGCGCCTTCAACTCGCACGCCTGTGAGGGCGAGACCATGAGCGACGAAAAGACCATCGCATTCTTCCCCGAAGCCGCATTCGGACCGGCGCTCAACTCCGTCGGTATCGCCCAGGCCTGTCGTGATCTCGGCCACCGCGCCGTGTTCCTGTCCGATCCCGGCTTCAAGGGCGTGTTCGCCGGTTACGGCTTTGAGGAATACCACGTCAATATGTCGGAACCAATGCCGCCACAGGAGATGGCAAAGTACTGGAGCGAATTCATCAACGGGCACATCCCGAACTTCACGAAATCGCCGTTCGAGCAGATCGACAATTACGTGAAGGAATGCTGGGAGGCGATTGTCGATACCGCGAAGTGGGCTCAGAAAGAATTGCCGGGGATCCTGGATGCGATCAAGCCGGATCTGATCTGCATCGATAATGTGACCTTGTTCCCGGCGACGAAGCAGTACGGCGTGCCGTGGGTCCGCATTATTTCCTGTTCGGAGAACGAGGTCGCAGATCCGGACATACCGCCGCATTTATCCGGCTGCGGTGAAAGCGACAAAGCGTGTCACGCGGTATTTCAAGCGAAATTCGATGAGGTAATCGCACCGATCCACGAGGACTTCAACGCGTTTCTGGCAAGCTGCGGAGAAGCGCCTTATCCGCCCGGCGAATTCTTCGAGATCTCGCCGTATCTGAATCTGCTGCTGTATCCGGAACCGGTCAAATTCAAGCGCCGCCACCCGCTCGATCCGGCACGCTTTCGCTATCTCGAAGGCTGTGTACGCGAGGAGGAGCCGTACACTGTGCCGGATATGGGTGCTTATAATGACGCGCCGCTCATCTATGTCAGTTTCGGCAGCCTCGGCGCCGGAGACACCGCGCTTATGAAGCGGATCATCGGTGTCATCGGCGGTCTACCGTACCGTGCGCTCGTCAACATCGGCGATTATAAGGACGAATACGATCGGGTTGCCCTGCCGGCAAATGTGCGCATCGAAAGTTGGTTTCCGCAGCCGAGCGTCATTTCGCAAAGCGACGTCGTGATCCATCACGGCGGCAACAACAGTTTCACCGAGTGTCTGTATTTCGGTAAGCCGGCAATCATCATGCCCTACGTGTGGGATGGCCACGATAACGCGATGCGGGTGGAGGAGACGGGGCACGGGTGTAAGATGCATCGAGCAGATTGGGACGATGCGGATCTCGCAGCGCATATCGAACGCTGCCTGACGGATCCCGATATGCAGACGAAGCTCGCGACCACGGCTGCGCATATGCGCCGCGCGGATGGGCGGACCGAAGCGGCACGTCTGCTCGACCAGCTATTTCAGGAACGGCTCCGTTGAAAGATTCTTCGGCCCCGCATCTGTCGGATCCACTGGCGCTCGATGACCCTGTCGATTGGGGCGTGGTTCCCACCATGCTGGAAGGTGAATCGCACCAGAGCGGCGTGTTGCTGCACAAGGGGCCGAATGGTGAGTCGGAGTGCGGGGTGTGGATATGCACGCCGGGTTATTGGGAATGCAAGGTGACGCACGACGAGTTCTGTCACTTTCTCGAGGGTCGTTGTACCTACACCCACGAATCCGGTGAAGTGATCGAGGTCGAACCCGGCACCGTCGCCTTTTTCCCGGCGGGCTGGAATGGTGTCTGTCGCGTGCATAGGACTGTGCGTAAGGTCTATATGGTCCGCTGAGTCATGGCTCAATTCGATCCGAATGCCCGTCTGATCTTCGTCGATAACGAATACCGCACCGCGTCTTCGGAACTGTCGTACGTCATCATCAATCCGGCGAGCCTCGAGCGCGAAGGCGAAATTGCGCAATGTGATCGTGCCGAAGTAGAGGCGGTGATAGCGTGCGCGCGCGCCTCCCAGGTCGAATGGGCGAAGTGCGACGAAAAAAGTCGCGCGGCGATGTTGCACGCCCTGGCCGATTCAATCGAGAAGACCGATTTCGAGGAAGTGGCGCGGTTGATGGTATCAGAGATGGGCAAGCCGTATCCCGAGGCCACCGGGGAAATCGCGAACTGCGCATCGATATTTCGCTACTACGCGGAAATGGCGCGCGATCAGGGCGGGATCATGCCGGGTACGACTCAGGCCGGTTCGTTTCAGTTCGCGCGGTATTTCCCTTACGGGGTGAGCGCGCACATCATGCCGTTCAATTTCCCGATCCTGATCCTGTGCTGGACCGTGGCCGCCTCGCTCGCGGCAGGGAATGCCTGCGTGGCCAAACCGGCCGAGGCGACGAGCCTGTCGACGTTGAAATTCATGGAACACTTCAAGGTGTTGCCGCCGGGACTCGTGAATTGTGTGACTGGCGGCGGCGCAACGGGGCAGGCGCTGACGCAATCGCCGAACATACACGTCGTTGCGTTCACCGGCGGGGTCGAGACGGGCAAACGCGTTGCCGTGGCCTGCGCGGAGCGCATGAAGCCGTGCGTGATCGAGGCGGGCGGCAGTGATGCCATGATCATCAGCGAACACGCCCCGCTCGATGTTGCGGTGCCCGGTGCTGTGACGGCGGCGTTTCACCTGTCGGGGCAGATCTGCACGTCGTCCGAGCGCGTGTTCGTGCACGAGGCCGTTCACGACGTGTTCGTCGAACGTTTCGCGGCGCAGGCCCAGCGCCTGCGCATCGGACCGGGCCTCGAACGGAGCGAGATCGGACCGCTCGTGAGCGAGGCCGCACGCGACAAAGTCATGCGTCTTGTCGCCCAAGCGCTGGAAGCGGGTGCGACATTGGTCTGTGGTGGGCGAGTACCGCCTGCTTTCGATACGGGGTGGTTCTACGAACCCACGATCCTGACCGACGTGACTGCCGCGATGGATATCATGCGCGAAGAAACGTTCGGTCCCGTGGCGGCGGTGTGTAAGGTCGCGAGCTTCGAAGAAGCCCTTGCGCTGGCAAACGGATCCGAGTTCGGGCTCGGCGCCTGCGTGTTCACCACACGCATGGACGAGGCCGTGCGCGCCTATGACGCGCTGCAGGCCGGCATGGTGTGGATCAATAATCCCCTGATCGACAATGAGGCCGTGCCGTTCGGCGGCTGGAAGATGTCGGGTTTCGGGCGCGAACTTGGCCGTCTCGGGCTCGACGCATTTCGGCAGAGCAAAATGGGCGTCGTCGACGCGGATCCGACGGTCCAGGAGTGGTGGTATCCGTACCCCGACGACTGGTTCTACTCGGGCAGTGGTCGGGACTTCTAGCCTGCAGTTTGCGCCAGCCGAACAATGCCTGCCTGCTAATGGGTTGATAGTCGGCCCGGTTCCCGGAATTCCCACGAGGTTCGGACCGCGGCAAATTGTATCCGGCGTCGTTCTATCGCGATTCCGCCGGCTCTCGCGATGCTGATGCAAACTGCGGGTTAGGAGGGCGCACCACCTCGATCCGTGATGTCTGCGGATTCGTGCTGGGAGTAAAACCACAGCGGGATATACAGCGCCAACACGACGAACCCTACCCAGGTCGAACGCCAACCGATCTCGACACTGTTCAAATAAACCACTCCGACCAGGCACAGTGGCAGGTTGAATAAGCCAAACAGCAGCGCTACGTTTTTCCATCCGCGAGGCGCCTTGAACGGTCTCTCCAGCGCGGCCAGATGCGGATCCCTCTTTGCCTTGACGTAGGCGAACAGACTGATCCCGTTAGCAAATACGTAGCCGATTGCCGACGCCGCGAGGATCGCGGTTGGTGTCTTCAACAAAATCAGTCCGAGATTGAACAGTGCGATAACGACCATCGCGAACACCGGCGTGCCGTGTTCGTTCAGGCGTCCGAAAATGCGCGGCAGGTTTCCCTCGACCGCTAGCGAGTGCATCGTGCGGGCCGAGCCAAGAAATGCGGTCTGTACGATCAATAGCATCGCTGCCATGAGCATCACAATGCTGATCGCAGCGCCAGTGGATCCGAGCGTTGTACGTGCAAGGGCTAGCATCGGCGATATCGGTTCATTGAGTACACCCTCAATGCCGAGCGTTCCGGTTACCGCCGCCTGTACCAGCACGTAGGTCAACAGACAGATCGAACCGCACGCGAACAGTGCTTTGGGGACGTCGGAATGCGGATTTTTGTATTCCGGCCCATAGATCGCCGCCGTCTCCCAGGCGCAGGCGCTCCACTGCGCCATCGCAAAGATCCCGAGCAGAATGAGAATGTGATCGACATCCCACGCCCAGTCGGGGGGCAACCACGCCCCGGTGATGTTGCCGACCACGAAATGCCCAGAGGCAAACGGTGCCAGGGTAATAATGATGAGCGGGATGAAAGATAGAAACGCGAGTACGTAGCCAAAAAACGCACTGCTCGACAATCCGCGCACGTTGATCACGATCAGCAGCGAAAACACCACGACACCGACCGCCATTGAGAGGTAAGTCTCGGGGATAACGTCGAGTGCCGGTACCAGGCCCTTGAGGTACCCGCCGATCAATATTGAGTAGATTGCAAGCACCGGGTTCCAGGCGAACCAATAGCTCCAGGCACTGAACCCGCCGATGATCTTTCCCTTGTCGTACTTGCTTCTGTTGTTTCGCCGCTGAAAGACATTCTGCGCGAACCCGGGGAGGCCGGACGCATTGGGGAACGTCGTCGCGAGTTCACCATAGGCCAGGTTCTGCATGAAACCCTGCAGTACAGACAGCCCCCAGACGACAATGGCGAACGACCATAAGTACGTCGCGAAATAGCTGATCGACGGCAGGATCAATAATGGTACGCCGATGGCGATAGCGAGCCCCTGCTTCCAGTCGATCGTTCGCTCGAGCGTGGTCGTCGAAGCCTGGTTACCTTCAGCCATGATCTTTCCCCTGTTGTCCTACGCGGCCGGGCCAGCGGTAGGACCACGTTGCAGTATCGTTATCAAATCGGTTGCGCTCGTTCCCTGGAAAACTCTGATCCGCGCCTAGGGAACGTCTGAATAAGGCATCGATTTGAGAGCTGCGGTCGCGATTCATG
>CAZFZX010000104.1:0-15974 GCA_964523765.1 uncultured Enterobacteriaceae bacterium | reverse complement strand
GGAGCAGCCGATATGACGAAATACATCAAGTATTTGACGAACGATCTTTTCATCGGCGCCACGCTGATCGGCTTCCTACTCGGAGGTCATTGGCTGTGGTTGGGGTTCGTGTTCGCGATCGTCGGCGCCGTCGGCGGCGATTTCCTGTTCGGCGAACATGGCGAGGCACCTAAATACGGCTATCCTCAGATTCTCAACTTGATCATGTACAGTTACTTCCCGGTGATCGTCGGGACCGCATTGGTGTTCGTCTGGACTATGACCCCGGGCGACCTGTTTGGCATTGGCAGTACGGTCGCAGCGCTCACCGGTTACGATGCGGTGGCCGCGAAGGCCGGCAGTGAGACCATTGATTTCTTTGGTGCCGCACTCGGCCTCGGCTTGATGTTCGCGATTATCAACACCATCATGGCGCACGAACTCATCCATAGAACTTGGGACCCGGTTGCGATGTTCTTCGGGCGTTGGTTTTTCGCCATGTCCGGCGGTATCCCGTTCGAAGTCGAACATGTCTACGGCCATCACCATACGCTAGGCCAACCCAACGACGCGTCGCTATCGTTACGCGGCGATAGCTACTGGACATTTTATTCGAGCGCCCCCTTCAAGCAGATTACTTATGCCTGGGGTGTCGAAAAAAAACGCCTGGCGAAACACGGCCACTCGGTGTTCTGGATCGGTAACAAGATGATCCGATCGACGCTACGCGTCGGCGCCGTGTGGACTATCGTATTCGTGCTCGGCGGCTGGCTCGCGGTCGGCATGTACACGATCGCGTTCTGGATGAGCAAGATGATGTACGAGGCGATCGGTTACATGTTCCATCACGGGCAAGTCTGCGCCGCGGGCGAACCCGATGGCGACCGGCATTCGTGGAACTGCAACCGTCTCATGTCGCAGGTCGTCCTGTTCAACGTGAGCAAACACTCCGAACACCACAGGCATCCCAACCGACCGTTCCACGAATTATCCAAGGTCAAGCCGGGAGAGGCGCCGCTACTCAAAACCGGCTGTGTGACCAATGCCTTCGTGGCCTACTTCCCGCCTTTGTTTCGCCGTGTAACGGGGCCCCAGATACTCAAGTGGGACGAGGAGTTCGCGACGGAGCGCGAGAAGCAAATTGCGGCAGAGCAGAATGCTGCGAGTGGTATTCCCGTCTACATGGCGACCGGAAAGACCGCACACGCGTAGATCTACGGCCGGGAAACCGCAAAACCGTCGTGCCTGGTCTCTGCCGCAAGGCACCCGCCTGACGATGTCGGCGAAAACTCCACGCCGGAGGAAAAGGCGCCTGGTTGCCAATAACACTGAACTGCCCGATTGATTCCCGACGCTCTCGCCCCATGCTAAAGCGCTTATTCAGCCGTACGCCTAAAACCTATCAGGTCGACGTCGAGCCGTTCGGCGCGACCGTGACGGTGGGTGCCCGTGAGACCATCTTAAAAGCGGCCCTGGACGCGGGCCTGGCCTACCCTTTCGAATGCCAGACCGGCGCCTGCGCGTGCTGCAAGGCGTTGCTCGTTGAAGGCAAGGTCAAAGCGTTAACCGATCTCGCTTACGTGTTCGATATGGAGGAAATACGCGACGGCTACATTCTGCCCTGCCAGGCACTGGCCCGGTCCAATCTCAAGATCCGCGTCACCGCGCTCGACGATGGCCTCGAGACGATTCCATCGCGGCGGACCAGCGGCGCTTTGACGTCGGTTACCCCCCTGACCCGCGATATTCTAGAGGTACGTGTCAGCCTCGCGGAACCGATGGACTATTACGCCGGACAGTACGCGAATTTGAGCGTGCCCGGGGTGGATGCGAGCCGCTCTTATTCTTTCGCCGAGGCGCCGGGGAGGGACGGCAGCGAGGAACTGTCCTTTCATATACGCCTTCTTCCAGACGGCGAAGTGTCGGGCTGGTTCGCCGCCGCCGACCGTGTTGGTGCCGTCATCGGTGTCGACGGCCCCTATGGCGTCTTGCGGCTGCGCCCGGCAGACGTTCCAATCGTATGTATCGCCGGCGGCAGCGGCATGGCGCCGATCAAGGCCATACTCGAACAAGGTGGTTCTGAAGGAGTGTCTCGCCCCGTGGTTTATCTCTATGGCGGGCGTACCCAGGCCGATCTTTACGACGACGCCGTCGTGGCAACGCTGACGGCAAAATGGGCCGGCCCCATCCGCTATCTTCCGGTGCTATCGCAGGAACCGGAAGACAGTGCCTGGGTCGGCGCGCGCGGCGATGTCGCCGACTTCATCCGGAAAGTGGACGATTTCGACCTGCGCGGTTGTCAGGCCTACTTGTGCGGGCCGCCGGCCATGATCGACGCGGCTCTGCCAATCCTGGCAACAGCGGGCGTGCGCGGCCGCGACATTTACTTCGACAAATTCACGAACCGCGGTCAGCAAAACGGCAAAGGGGTCGGTGACAACCGCTAATCATTCGCAGCAATTATTCGAGATCCCAGTCTTCACCCAGGGCCCAGGGCGGAGCACCAGGGAACAAGAATCGCGACGGCCCCGAAACCGTGGACGCACCTTGCTCGCGGCCGTAAAAGAGGTGTCCAGTTTATTTCCATACACCTTTTCCCGCGCCCACACTCGTGGACGATTCCGCCGCATTACCCAACCGAAAAGACGATCTTCGATCGAGTCTGACCCCGTCGATTCCCCGTCGATTCTCCGCGTTTCAAGGTCCGGCGTAGCTGATCTCGGCGAAAAATGCGTTCTTGCCGGTGTGATCGAAACTCAATCGGCCCATGCCGAACAGCTTCATCATCCGGGTCTTCGCCGCGAGCGCGGTCCTGAATACGAATCCCTGCGGCATGTCTACGCGGATATCCTGCAATTCGCCCGATACCGGATTCGTGAATCCCTCGAACTGAACATCGATGAGATCCGGTATGCGAAACCAGCTACTGCGCCCGTCGACGTGCATTTCGATGGGTGCGAAGACCGGCGGCTCGATCGTCGAAAAAGTGCCGGCAAAAAGCTCGAATGGTCCGTTGCCGCGGGCCCGGCCCGAGAAAATCATCATGATCGCTTCGCGCTGCGCCTCGTTCGTCGATTCGTCGACGTGCAACCGAACGGTCCCGTTCCCGTGATGTATCGCCCCCGGCCAGGCGGCCACCGTGATCAGCTTGACGCCGTCGAGCAAGGTGTCCCCGTAGAACCCTTCACGAATATGAAAGCCGGTGACGGTGTCGCACTTGCCGTCGGTCGGGTAGCCGTTGAAGTTGCACGGACAACCGTAGTCGCAATTACACGACTCCATCAGGTCGGCGTCGATACGCCAATTCGGGATTTCCATCGTTAGCATCTCCCCGTAGCGGAATGGGTCAGTATACCTCGGTGCCTGGTATCGACAGGTCGCCTCCTATCGAGGCAACGTCGTTGACTTCCGTCGGGGCGCGACGGCCACACAAATCAGGCGCGGCGGATACGCTTCGGCAAGACAAACCCGACAGAACTGAGCCAATCACCGGGGCCAACCCATTACCCGAACCCCGGGCATCTCCTCAAGCCGGACTGATGGATGCCATCTGGCCACCTTGGCTCCCCCCCCCACCGGTGCAGAACCTGGCTGGGTCTCGTTTGGTCTCGGTCCCGGCAAATAGCCGCAATCGACGCTGCCAGCACGCCTTCCGTGCCAGAATTCAGCCACCCGGCCGCCTTTGCACCCCGATCCCCGGCCCAATTTCGTGCGCTTCCTATTCAAGATTTCCTCCCCGCGACCGATACCCTCCAGAGACGCCCCCGAGGCGAAGAGAGCAACTCGATAGTCCGTAGAACTCCCAGGAGGATAGAGATGGCAACGCTCACACAAAACCGCGGGTTTACCTTAGTCGAAATGATCGGCGTTCTGGCGGTGATCGCCGTTTTGGGTTCAGTCGCCGCGCCGAAGATTTTCGCCGCGATAGAAGACGCCAAGGTTTCAGCATATATCCAGCAAATCAACACCTTAATGACTGCTGTGGCGAAATATCAGGTCGATACCGGTCTTTGGCCGCGGCATATCCCGACGCAGACAAAAGACCAATACCGTCAACTCATGGTCAACAGCCTCGATGGGAGTAAGACGATTCCGGGGTGGCAGGGTCCTTACCTCGAGAAGGAAATGACCAACTACATTACTAAGGACGGCTATCAGGACTTGTTCCTGGCAAACAACAACGACAAGAACTGGGCCTGCGACCTCGACGGCGACGGTAAACGCGACGGCCAGTTTGTGATCTACCGAAGCGACAAGATCAGCGACAAGGTTGCCGAGAAGATCAGCAACATCATCGATGGCGACGGCGGCGTGGTGAAGGGCTCTGCATCCTGGAAGAAGGCCGGCAAAGTCCGCCGCTACCAGGGTAAACACGCTTCGATCCTCGAGGTCTGCCTGGCTAATGTCTAGGCATCTCGTCGCTTAGAGCACGCGCATGGCAACGGTCGCGGCCGAGGCCGCCCCGGCCGAATCGGCTGTAGCGAGCAAACCGCGGGGTAAACCCCTCGGCGTTCGACTCGTCGAGGCCGGCTTCATCAACGACGCTCAGTTGGATCTGGCGCTGCGCGAGAAGGACCGTAATGGCGGGTACCTCGGTGAGGTACTCGTCAATCTCGGCTTCATTACCGAAGACGTTCTCACCGAGAGTCTCGCAGTCGAAACACGGACGCAGGTCGTCGACGTTCTCAACGCCGTCATCGACGACCAGGTGTTGCAGCGTGTCCCCTATGACGTCGCAAAAAAGCACCGCTTGCTGCCGCTGTCAGAAGACGCCGGGATACTCACCGTCGCCATGGCCGATCCGTACGACGTTGTTGCGATCGACAACGTCGAAAAACTGAGCGGCCTGCAACTCGAAGTCACGAGCGCGGCGGAATCCGATATCGGTGACGCGCTCGAGCGCCACTACGCCGAAACAAGTTCGATCGAAGACACCGTCGAGGCCCTGATGCGCGACGGTGCGATCCCCATCGATGCGGATGCCGCTGCCGAATCGCCGATGGTGCGCCTCGCCGACCAGATCATCGCGCACGCGGTCAAGCTGCGTGCGACCGATATCCACATCGAACCGGAAGAGCGGATCGTCAGGATCCGGATGCGGGTCGATGGCGTGTTACGTCAGGAACTATTGATCCCGACACGCTTGCGTTCGGGGCTCGCCGCGCGTTTCAAGTTGATGTCCGAATTAAACGTTACCGAAAAGCGCGTGCCGCAGGACGGTCGCATCCGCTTTCTCTACGGCCGTCGCGACATCGATCTGCGTGTCTCGACCCTGCCCACGAACCACGGCGAAAGCATCGTTATGCGGGTGCTGGAGTCTTCTGACTCGCGCCCGGGCTTCAACAAACTGGGATTGGCCGACAAAGTACTGACCGACCTGAAGGAAGTCATCGACCGTCCATTCGGCATGGTCCTCGTTACTGGCCCGACCGGTAGCGGTAAGACGACGACCCTATATACGGCGCTGAGTGAAGTCGATGCGCTGAGACGTAGTATTTTCACCCTGGAAGACCCCATCGAATACGGCATTCCACTGGTCCGCCAGACCCAGGTGCGTAGCGACATCGGTATGACGTTCGCCGCCGGCCTGCGCGCGCTGTTGCGCCAGGATCCGGACGTGATCCTGGTCGGAGAGATGCGCGATGTCGAAACTGCGCAGTTAGCGGTGCGGGCCGCGTTGACGGGCCATCTGGTCTTTTCGACGCTGCATACGAACAGCGCCGTCGGCGTGATACCCAGAGTCGTCGACATGGGGGTCGAGCGTTACCTGCTGCCGGCGGCCCTGACCGCTGTCGTCGGACAGCGCCTAGTGCGCAAACTGTGCCCGAACTGCCGAATCGAGGACAGGGATGCCGACCAATGGCGCCAGCGTTTTCCGGAACAACTCGCGACCACGCAAGAATTGTGGGCCGCGGGTGCTTGCGATAGCTGTCTGCACGCCGGTTACGCCGGACGTCAAGCGATTTTTGAGGCGCTGATCGTCGATGATGACTTTCACGATCCGATCGTCGATAACGCGGGCCCGGCAGAACTCGAAAAACTCGCGCTCAGCAAGGGCATGCAATCGATGTTCATGGACGGCCTGCGTAAGGCCGGCCTCGGCATCACGAGCGTAGAAGAGGTACTGCGCGTTGTGCGTTGATCAACCGCTCGGCGCGGAGCCGATCCTTCGCGCTCTCTCACTCTGGCTCAGGCTCGACTAGTGCCCGCCTTCCAATATCGAGCCGTCGACCGCACCGGGGCCAGCGTGTCTGGGACCATGGACGCGGAGAACGTCGTCCATCTCGACCAGTTGTTGATGGAGATCGGTTACTGGCTGATCGACGCTAATATCCTCGTGCGCGACCGCAAGAAGGCTCGCTCGAAGACGGTTTCGCGCCGCGAAATGATCGAACTGTGCAGCGCCATGAGCGCAATGCTCGACGCCGGTATTACGATAATCGATGCGATGAACACAATGGCTAAGGAGACCGGCAACGAAGGTTTCCGGCGCGTACTGGAAGACCTCTCGCGCAACATCCAGGCCGGCGCTACGTTGACCGAAGCGATGGCACGCCACCCTAAGGTTTTCACCGAGCAGGTCACCAATATCGTCAAGGCGGGCGAGTACAGCGGCAATCTCGGCACCTCGTTCCGCGAGGTGATGATGCATCTAGAATGGGTCGACAAGCTCATTGCGGACCTCAAGCAGGTCAGTATTTACCCCGCTATGGTGCTGTTTACGGTAAGCCTGTTCGTGCTGCTGCTTTTTGGTTTCGTCGTGCCGACATTCGCTGAATTGCTGATGGAGATCGGTCTCACGCTGCCGTTGATCACACGGTTGGTAATCAGTACGGGCGACTTCGTCAAGGAGTACTGGTGGTTGATCGTCGGTACGCCGGTCGCGCTCGTGTCTGCCTATCGCATCGTGCGCAAGCGTTCCGCCCGGGTCGCCTTCGCCGCCGATAGGATCAAGCTGAAGGTCCCGATATTCGGTGACATCCTGCGCATGATCAGTTTGTCGCGCCTGACCCACAACATGGCGATGCTGATGCGATCCGGCGTGCCGATGTTGCAGGCGCTGGAATTGTGCCGCGACCTCGTCGGCAATCTGGTGGTCGAACGTGCCGTGCGCGAGGCCGAACTCGCAGTCAATGATGGGCAGACGGTGAGTTCCGCGTTTCGTCAATTCGACGTTTTTACGCCGATGATACTGCGATCGAAAGGCGGCGCGCGTCCTGACCGAAATCAAATTTTCCACACTTTCTGGTCGCAAACCAAAGCCGGCGCCATACCTCGCTTCGCTTGACAGCCCTAGCAGGCAAACTCTAGCCTGACCAGCCGCTAGCGATTCCGGGCCGGTCAGTGAGGGGCATACGATGAACAGTTCCAGACTCAGTTTCGGATTATGGTATTCATTGCGCAATCCCGGCGCCTGGCATCGCCCGGATATTGAAATCTATGCCGAGACGATCGAACAGATCGCATGGGCCGAAACGATCGGTTACGACGACGTCTGGTTGACCGAACACCATTTCTGCGAGGACGGCCATGCGCCGTCGATCCTGCCCCTGGCCGCGGCGGTTGCCGTACGCACTCGGAGAATCCGTATCGGTACGGGCGTGTTGTTGCTGCCGCTGCACCACCCCGTACGCGTCGCCGAGGACGGTGCGACGATCGATATTCTGTCGGAGGGCCGTTTCGAACTCGGCGTCGGGATCGGCTATCGGCCTCAGGAATTTTCAGGCCTAGGGATCGACCGTCGCCAACGGGCCGAGCGCATCGACGAAGGATTGCAGATCGTCCGGCGCCTCTGGCAAGGCGAAACCGTGGATCACGACGGCAGGCACTACCAGATCAGCGGAGCCAAACTTGCCCCCCGGCCCGTACAGCGACCGCGACCGCCGATATGGGTCGGCGGATTTGTGCCCGCGGCAGCCAAACGTGCGGCGCGACTGGGCGACGGTTTCATCGGCACCGGCGACATCGAGGCATTGACAACGGCCTACCGCGACGCGTGCGAACGGCTGGGTAAGCCGCCAGGCCGCCTCTCGGGCGGACATTTCTGGCTCATCGTCTCTGACGAACCGGACAAGACCTTTGCCCGGGTGGCACCACACATTATTTATCAACTGCAGATGTACAACGTGTGGCTCCGAGAGGCAGGTCAGACTCCGTTTCCGGAGACTACTAACGAGCAACAACTCCGCGAGTCGGGCCAACTACTGGTGCTGTCACCGCAGCACGCGGTCGACGCCATTGCCGCCTATGTCGAGGCGACGGGGATCGAACGTTACTACACCTGGACGGTGCCGCCGGGGATGCCCGCGGCCGAGATGAACGAACACCTCGAGCTATTCGCCACCGAGGTGATGCCGCATTTTCGTTGAGCCTCGCCGGTGACGGTGCCGGCCGCTATTTTTTTGTCGCAACCGGCGCCTCTCGTTCTGACAATCGAACCCAGGACTCGCCGACGAATCCGGACATGAGATAGGTTTCTCCGTGGCCTTCGACCCGCAGGTATTGCAAGACGCCGTCGCTAGCGCGGTCGCCAAAGTTCGCCGCTAGCACGAGACCATCGTTGGTGGACAAACGAACGCGGAGCGCGGGCGGATCCAAACCGAAGGCCTGCGCGCTCAATCCCGCGATATCCTCGGGCCGGAGGATCCGGACTGGCGCCGAAGCATGCATTATTTTCATCGCCTGCTCCAAGGACGTCGTTTGCGCCTCCGTGCAATACTCCGCGGTTCCTGCATTCCACCAGCGCGCACCACGCCGCCGAAATCGCGACGTCGAACCGTCTCGCGCCACCTCAACCGCTACCACCGCCTCCGGCAACTGCTCGAGCACACCGTCGGGACGGGCTTGGATGCGGCTTTCATCGGCCGGCGGGATTCCGCAGGCAAACATGACAGCAAGGTAGACCAACGCCGCCAACGAGCCCGCGAATAGGTAAACCGGCGGATTATTCACCGACGCCGCCACCAGACAAGAGCGCCGATACCAGCGATCGTCAGCGGCAGCGCGACGACCAGTGAAAGGAACAAAGCGCGGCGCTGATAATTCGTCAGTTCCACCGTCGGCTGCACCGGGATCCGCGGCGCCACGGACGCACTCTCCGTTTCCCCGACGAGCCATCGCACCATCGACAATGCGATGCGATTATTGGACATGTACGGATAAAAGGAATTGCTCACAAAATCGCTGTCGCCGACCACGATGAGTCTGAATGTCTGCTCTGCCGTTGCGTCTAGCTTGCCGCGGATCGCGGCAGCCAGTAAGTGCGGGCCGGGCGGCGGTTTACTGCCTTGCGGGTGATGCGCCCCGTCTGCGGACGCAGACAGGGCGGCCATTAACGGTTGGCGATGGCTTCCGTCGCTACTGGCAAACAGCGGCTCCCGGGTGATGCCGTTCGCCGGTACCACGGCTTCGAGCGGCCGCACGCCAGGGTAGAACGTCAGCGACATTCGCCGAGTCACCGGATGCGATTCATAGGCCGTCACGGCAACGCTTTTGGGATCCGAGGCGTAATGCCGATCGGAATCGACAACGACCGCCGCCGGCAAAGAGAGGCCTAAGCGGCGCAATAGCGCGTCGTGGGCGGGGGCCACCGCAAAGCCTAGGTCGTACAAGAGCAACGCGGCACCGCCGCTCCGTAGGTAGGTCTCCAGCGCCTTACTCTCGATCGGCGAATAAGGGGTCTGCGGGCCGGCATCGATCACGACCCGACAGCGCCGGTCGATCGTGCCGTCGCGCGCCGGGGTGATCTCCCTGATCTCGTAGCCAACGGCTTCTAAGGAACGGCGGAAGCGACCAACCCCATGCCCCGTCGTCTCGACGACCGGCGCCGCTCCATGACTGTGCCCCCCCTCGCCGCCGAGCGCCTCGATGTGAGTATGAAATTCGTAGTTATCGCTGGGGTACTCCCCGTGGCCGCTTAAGAAACAAATCTCGACGACGCGCTCCCGCAACACGCGCTCGATACCAATCGCGATATCGGTTTCATCGGTACTGTGAACGATCACCCGGCGACCGTCCGCTTCCAGTAACGCTACGTTGGAAAAGCGGACGCCGGCGGTACGCGCCAGACTAGGATTTCGCGCCGGATCGACGGTCGTCACTCGCAAAAATGAGCTGTGCCGCGACATAAGTTCGACGATGTGGCGAGCGCGTTTTCCATCCGGATCGTCTTCGCGGTAGAAGTAGGTCAGCTGCACGGGCCGGTCCAGGTGTTCGACGACGCTCATGGCGTCGGCATCCGGCGTGAACACGCGTTCCCGCGTCAAATCGAAGTGCGCGTCGTGGCGGGTCAGCGCGCCATTGGCGAGGAGCGTTACGGCGCCTACCGTGCTGAGCGCCGCCGCGCCGGCGAGCATTCGAAGCAGCGGCGATCGCGGTTTCAGGCAGGCCTCGGGCAAATGTAACGCTCCCCCAAACAGTATCGACACCGCCACCAGCCAACCCGCAAACCACCAGTATTCACCCATTGCGCATTAGCGGCGCGTCAGAGCGGCGACGCAAAGCGCGATCCCGACCATAGTCAGCGTCAGGAAAAAGCCGAAATCCGATAGATAGACGGCGCCCGCTGCGAAAGGAGCGAAGCGGGTATCCAAGGAGAGCGCGATCGCGAACCCGTCGAGTGGGGCCGGCAACAACACCCCGAGCACCTCGGCCATCCACAGCAACAGAAACAGGCCGAGAGAGAGAACCGCCGCGACCAGCTGATTCGAGGTCGCGGCCGACATTGCGAGGCCTACCGCGATTAACGCGGCGGCGAGCATGAGCAAGCCGATGTAACCGCTGATGACGGGCCCCCAGTCGGGATCCGCGACCGTTGCCAGCGCGCCCGGCAAGGCGAGCATGAGAAGCAGCAGCAGGGCGACGAGGCTGAGATTGGCGAAAAATTTTCCCAGCACGACGGCAAGATCGCCGACCGGCGTACTCAGCAACAATTCGAGCGTTCCGTTGCGGCGCTCTTCGGCAAATTGCCTCATCGTCAGGAGCGGGATGGTTAGGATGAGCAGCAGTGCCGCCTGAAAAAGCATCGGTACGAGGCTAGCGCTCCGCCCGTGAAAAAGGTGCGCGCAAAAACTGTAACCCGACAACAGGACAAAAACCGCGATCCACGCGTAGGCCATTGGCGAAAAGAAAATAGCCGCCATTTCCTTGCGGTAGAGCGGCCCTAGCCCCGTCAAGTTCAAGCCGGCTCCGCCGTCAGCTGCAGAAAGCGGCTTTCGAGATCACATTTTTGACCGGCGTCTGTACGCACGTTTTCAATAGCGAGCAAGCGACCATTGAGCACGATGGCGGCCCGATCCGCTACTTTCTCGACCTCCCCGAGGATGTGCGAAGTCACCAGGATCGCATGGCGCCCGGCAAGGGCCAGAATCAGCTCCCGGAATTCGATGATTTGGCGCGGATCCAATCCGTTAGTAGGCTCATCGAGTACGAGTAAGGGAGGGGCACCGAGTAGCGCCTGCGCAATCGCGACCCGCTGGCGATAGCCTCGGGACAGCTGCCCGATGATCGATCCCCTGACGTCGTCGATGTCGAGGGTTCGGCAAACGCGGTCGACCTCTGCACTGGCATAATCCGGGCCGAGACCTTTGAGCGATGCCATTGCGCGCAAGAACTCGGCGACGCGCATCGCGCCATAAAGGGGTGCTTCTTCGGGAACATAGCCGATGTGTGTGCGCGCCGCCCGGCCATCGGCGACGACGTCGAACCCCGCAATCGTGGCACTGCCGGCGCTCGGGCGCAGATAGCCGACCAGCATTCGCAGAATCGTGCTCTTTCCCGAACCGTTCGGCCCGAGCAACCCGAAGACTTCCCCCGGCGCCAGCGCGAACGAAAAATCTTCGACCGCCAGGCGCCGACCAAAGCGTTTGCTCAGACCGTCAGCGACGGCGACGGGAATCTCTGTCAACTCACCTCTCACCCTGACCGACAAACAGGTCTACCATTGCGCCACCCGGCGGCGCCGCCCGGATCGAATCTTCAGTCGTAATATTCCGGCGCCCTTCGATACGTCTTAAAGGCGTCCGGATCATGGGAGGTAAAGAAGTCCGCACCCTCGGTCGCCATCATGTAGCGGATCCACTCGTAACCGCGCATGATGCCGGCGGGGTCGTAGGCAAGCATGAGATTCGGCGGGAGGTTCTTCTCGACGCTATCACGGAAGTACGCGGCATCACCGGTGAGAATCACGCTACCCGTCTTGGGAAGGCGAACGAGGAGCATCTGGCTGCCCTTCGTGTGACCGCGTGAACGTTTCACAACCACACTGCCGTCGCCGAAGATATCGAAATCCTCCTCGATGATCAGCATCGGCAACGCGTTCGGCTTCGTCGCACCAACCGCTGAACGAAGTGCAGCAGCGTCGCCCGGAATGAATGCACCGGCGAACGGTTCGTCGGGAAACATCGCGTATTCGATCTCGTCGCGCTGGATAATTAAGGTCGAATTCGGGAACTTGCCGACATTCCCGCCGTGGTCCAGGTGCATGTGGCTGACGACGACGTAGGTGAAATCGTCAGGCGTCATCCCGATCCGGCCAAGTTGTGCCTCGATCGAGATCTCCGGCGTCACAACCGGTTTGAGTGCATCGTAATTCGGACCCCAATAGCTCGGATCGTCGATGATCCGATCGTTGTTGCCGGTATCGAACAGGATGTTGCCTCGCGGGTGTTTGATCGCAAAGAATGCGACCGGGATCCGGATCGGGGGATCCATCGGCGCGAAATTCTGTAGCGCGCCCTTGCCGATAGACAAAGAACCGGAGTGGAGAACGTACAACCGCATTCCCGCGGGCGAACCTGCCATCACCGGTTCCAGAAAACAAAGAAACCACATTGCGATCGCGATGCAGGACAGTTGGCTCGAATTCATTATCTCCCCCTCGTTGAACGGCGCATGGCGCCAGCGTATTGTGCACGCTCGTCACTGCAGCGCAAACCGAGCGTTGCGTTACCCTCGCCGGCGGACGCCTGCCCCCGCTCGCGTCGCACGAGAAGCCCAGCTTAAAAACGATCCTCGGAGTATAGCGCCTCGTTTTGCGCCCCAACCAAAAAAAAGGCCCCCAAAGGAGCCCGGCGAGCATTCTGCGCGATTGCGGATCAGAGCGCGAGGGGTCCTACGTCGTCTTGCCTCCCTTGTCGCCGGACCATCAGGAAGCCGCCGAGGGCGAAGCCCATGAGCCACAGGCTCGGCGGTAGTGGTACCGTTGCCGGCGATGGCATCGAGGCGGAGAAATTCGTAACGCCGGTCGTCGCCGCCCCGAAGATCCCGTCCACCGTGTTGGCGCGAAACCCGAAGACATCGCCGATAGCGACGCCGAAGCTGGCCACTCCGTTCTGGTCGGCGGCGCCGGCATTGTCGCTCAACTGAATAAATGCACCGTTCAAGAGATAGCCAAACGGGTCCCACTGGGCACCCGGGCTACTCGGCGTGCCGGTATCCACCGTCGAATAGCTCCAATCGAAACTTATGCTGGTGTTTTCGAATGCGGTAAACGTCAAGTCCTGATTGGCATTCAGGGTGCCAATGTTGTTGCTGGTTAAGCTGACGGTTCCGGGTGCGCCGCTGACATCGATCGTCCCGCCATCCTCCGCGAGGATCCAGAATCCGATCGCGTAGTCACCTGAAAAATCGGCATGGGCGGTGCCGCAAAACAATCCCGCTATCAGTACTGCCTTCGCTATAATTTTCATTTTCCATCTCGCCTGAACAATCGCATCTCGTCCGCCGGGCGCTACCTTTTTGCATTCGCCCTCCTGCGGATCTTCTGAGCGCATTTTTGCGCAGTCGTTCCAGGCGCGGCCAGGTCGAAACCGGAGAGATGTGAACGGTTTCCGCTCCCGGTCGTGTTTTCGCTGATCGCGTCACAAAATACCGCTATAACTTATTGTTTATTATCATATTTCTTAACAGTATTTCACAATTCGACGGGCTCGCCGAAGCTTTCTCGAGGTACTGACGACACCGTTCTTACCGTTTGCGGCGTTCGGTACGTCCCGCGTCTGCCGCCCAGACCGCCGGAACCGACGGGCTTCTAACGCGGGATCTTGAACGCTAGCAACGTGTTGCCGGGGAGACCGACGTTCAGCATGTTGAATCCGCTCATGATATAGAGACGATCGTCCACGATTACCGGGCCGCCGTTGCCGAGCGATCCGCCGTTGCCCTTGCGGCCATTGACGCCGTTGTATTGGCGAGCCGTATCGTAGGAGACGATCTGCTTCCCAGTGTGCTTGTCATAGGCGCGCAGGGTGCCGTCGACTAAGCCGGCAAATACGACCTCGCCGACGACGGTCGGCGCCGCGATGACGGCATTGCCGCACGGTGGGGTCGGCTTGTCCGCGCACTCGGCGGCGATGTTGTCGACGCGCCAGGCCGCCTTGCCGGTGATCAGATCGACCGCAGTGAGTGACCCGTTCGAACTCATGTCCGCATTCATGTCGACGACCGGCGCGTAGGCATGGCTTTCGTCCGCCGCCAGCCCGTATTCGATTCCGCCGATTTCTCCGCCCTCACCGACCCGGATACTCCACAACATCGCCCCCTTGCTATCCGGATCCAGCGCATAGAGCACACCATCCTTGGTGCCGACGACTATTACGTCCTTACCGTCGCGACGGGTAACGAGCGCCGGCGGCGCACCGATATCGCGATCGCCGTGTCCTTCCGGGTTTTCCGGCGAGCAGTTCTTGCGCTCCGGGTCCCACCATGCCCCGCACGCGAGATGGTAAATGTCCTGCCCGCCCATCCGCTCAGGCGCGAGCGATTTGACCCAGACCTTGGCGCCGCTTCGCATATCGAGAGCCATGACTGCGTCCGATTCTTCGACTCTTGGCTCAGTGAATTGATTGCCATTGCCGACGTAAACCACTCCGCGTTGGTCATCGACCGCGATCCCGGACCAAACCGGGACGCCCGCTGGCCCAAACCGAGGTTGCCCCATCTCGTTATGGCCGAGGTATTCCGGATAGCTGTCGATCGTGTAGGTCTTCCATTTAATCGCGCCGGTGGCGGCATCGAGTGCCGCGACGGCGCCGCGGAACGTACAACACGGCAGATCCATTTTCATCGCCAGGACTTCTTCCAGGCTCGAAACCGGCGCGTAGACGGTTCCCCGGTGAATCGTCAGGTTGCCGGTGATACGAGAGCCGGGCCCCCAGTCAATTCTCGTGCGCCAGATAAGGCGCCCACTACGCGCGTCCAGCGCATAGACGTTCGCCATCAAGTCACCAAAAACCAAGGTATCGCCTTCGAGCGCCACGTTCGAGCGCACCCTTCCTTCGGCGTGAAACGTCCAGTGGGCGCAACCGCGCTCGGCATCGATCGCATAGACCCAGCCGTTCAAATTGCCGACGAAGACCCGGCCGTCTTTTACCGCCACCGAATTACCGGAGCTGGCAAAGGCCGAGTGCACGGGAAACGGGTGGGCCCAGACGAGTTCGAGCCGTGCCGCACGCGAAACAGTCATCGAGGTGTCAGCGACATAACGGGCGAAGCGATTGTCGACGGACCAACCAGGCCAGGAAGTGGATGTCGGCGCCGGTGGCCGATGTTCGGCGGCGCACTCCGTGACCCCGGGGCCGCGCGCTTTGCTACCATCTCCTTTGGCCGCAAGCCAGCGGGCAATGGCGAGCCGTTCGGGACCGCTGAGACCGTTGGCGTGTTGCTGCATCGTACCGTGCCATAGCGCCGCTTCGATTTCTTCAACCGCAAGCCGGCCGAGTTGCGCCGGCTTTGGCGCGATGAAGCCGAGGTCGTGACACATTGCGCACCGTGCCGTGAATAAAGCTTCCCCGTCGGGGCCGCGGAGTTCGTCCGCATAAACGGCCGAAGCGGCGAAATACACAACTAAGCATACGATGATCTGAGTACTACAGCGCATGGTCGACACCCCCTGACGATGAGTTCACGTGTACGGGCAGCCAAATAGGTGCGCGAGAAAAGAAGACTCCCAACATTGAAGCTGCGTCCCCTCCTCCTCAAATCGAGGGAGATCAGGG
>CAZFZX010000103.1:0-16073 GCA_964523765.1 uncultured Enterobacteriaceae bacterium | reverse complement strand
TAGCCTGGCGGCATGACGAAACACGCGTTCGTGCTGGACGCGACGTTGTCTGAAATAGAACATTTCGGTGTGCAGTATTTCGTAAATCTCTTCGTCCTTGAATCCGTCGACGAGCAAGTTCAGCGCCCTTTTGAGGAATCCGATCGTTGTCTGCTCGCCAAAATCTTCAAGCGCTAGTACTCCCTTAGTGCGGGTGCGCACTGCGAGTTCGCGAAGGATCGCGATGATTCGCTCTGGCGTCAGCATATTTCCCGAGTAGGTATTGCGTGCGACTTTTATGGCGGCACGGATGTCGTCGAACGGATAACTCAAGAACATCGCGCCAGCCGTGCCGGCCAGAACGATGGTCAAACCGACACCGTTCAACAGCAAGGCGCCGTTATCGGCGAATAGGAACATTGCTCCGTAGATCCCGACCGACAACACGACGCCCATCCAATTGTACACACTCATGTCATTCCTCCTCGTCCACCAACTCCCGAGTGATAATGATTTCGACACGGCGATTCAACGCGCGTTTTGCGTCGTCCTCATTCGGAAAGGCAGGGTCGTACTGGCCCCTGCCCATGACGGTGAAGCGTGCCGGTTCCAGCGAAGCCGAGCGGATCAAGTATCGCGCGACACGAGACGCGCGAATTAGTGAAAGCTCCCAATTGCTCGGGAAGAACGATGTCTTGATGGGGTTGTTGTCCGTATGGCCGATGACGTGGATCCGATATGGGGTTTGCCGGATCACGAGAGCGAGGCGGTCGAGAAAGTCTGTGACTTCCGGGAGTAGATCGGCCTTGCCGAGGGCGAAAAACATCGGGCCCTGTACGCTAACCTTCACGGATTGGTCATCGAGCAACGCGATGTCGACATTCTGCAATTGCGCCTCGCGAATGGCCTCCTGGCTTCGGTCGAATACGTTGATGCGCATCAACGTATTCGACCGATGGTTTTCGCGATGGGATCTCTTCTTTGATCAGCTGTTCTTTTTCAATCTCTCTGATTTCAGGCGCCGGCAGCGTTTTGTACCGGATCTCGATATCGGGCTGAAGCATCTTCGCGGCGAGTAACGCGGCGAAGAGGACGAACATGACCATCATCAGATCCGACCACGGTACGGACCAATGGTCTCCGAAGCTATCGTCATCGCCGTGGAATGAGGTCGCATGCGAGAGCGGGTCGGACCATCCGGACGAGCGGGCGACGGGCGACGGCCGCGCGCGCGGCGCGTCGATTTTCGAAGCCTGTTTGGCGCTTCGTGCGGCGTCCGCCGCCGAACTATCGATGTTTTTGTCATTTACCATACGGTTTACCTGTAGGCCCGTTAACGACAGAAACACCGAATCCTTGAGGTTCAAGGGGGGCCGTGCGCGGTGAATCGAACGGCGGGGTAGAATCGATCGCCTGTTTACTGACTAAAATGGACCTACGGACGGTGCACGTGACCACGACTCACCCTTTCGACAGATTGACGCCGGACTTTATTTTGGACGCGGTTGAACAGCGCGGGTATCTGAGTGACGGTCGTCTACTCGCTTTGAATAGCTACGAAAACCGTGTCTATCAGATTGGAATCGAAGGCGCTGAGCCGTTAATCGCTAAATTCTACCGGCCGGCGCGCTGGTCCGACGACCAAATCCTCGAAGAGCACGCATTCTGTTTCGAGCTCGCCGCGAACGAGATCCCGGTTGTCGCGCCGCTGGTCGAAGAGCGAGACCGGAGTTTGTTTTGGCACGAAGGTTTCCGCTTCGCTTTGTACCCGCGCCGCGGCGGCCGCACACCCGACATCGACGACCTGGACAATCTGCTGATCCTGGGTCGCCTGCTGGGCCGTATCCATCTCACCGGAGCGACGCACGCTTTCGTGCAGCGGCCGTCGATCGATTGCCAGACCTTCGGAGTAGAGGCGGTAAAGACGATCGGCGGGCGGTTCATCCCGACCGAGTTGAAGATCCCTTATGACACGCTGGCCGCCGATCTACTGCGTAAGCTGGATGCGGTTTTTGCGACAGTAGGCGAAGTCGACGCCATTCGAGTGCACGGTGATTGCCATAGCGGTAATATCCTATGGCGCGACGACACTCCACATTTCGTCGACTTCGACGACGCACGAATGGCGCCCGCCGTTCAGGATATCTGGATGCTGCTCTCCGGCGACCGCGACCGACAGTGCGCGCAGCTGTCCGAAATCCTCGAGGGCTATAGCGAGTTTTTCCAATTCAGCCTGAAGGAACTGCAACTCGTCGAAGCTCTCCGGACCCTGCGGCTGCTACACTACAACGCCTGGCTGGCGACGCGCTGGGACGACCCGGCGTTTCCGCGGACGTTTACCTGGTTCAACACCGTTCGCTACTGGGAACAGCACATCCTGGATCTCCGCGAACAATTTGCGGCTCTGGATGAACCACCGTTGGCTGTTTTCGGCGCCTAAACCAAGGACCAGTTCGATCCCGATGCGGCGCTAGCCCGCATTTCTCGCCCGATCGACGCGCCAGCTGGTGATGCGGGCTAGCAAACCTATTGCGCGAAAAGCCGAGCCTGGGCATCGCTAAACCGCGCTTCATCCATGAGCGTACCGCCCCTGGCCAGAGCGCTATCGTCGGCGAGTTCAGCCAACCGATCGATGCGATCACGGGTCGGCGGGTGAGTCGAAAACATCAGCGCGCCGCGCGGTTCGGCGACATCGATCGAATCGAGCGTCGTCAACACGAGCAGTAAACCCAGCGGGTCGTAGCCGCCACGCGCCGCGATCACGGTACCGGCGCTGTCGGCGGCCAGCTCGTCAGACTGGTCAAGACCGCTCGAATAGATATTCATACCGGCGTTCAGCAACGCTTCGGTGACGAGCGGGTTTTTCGATACATAATCGCTGGCGAGGTCCGCGGCGACGTCGCGAGCGAGCGCGACGCGGGCCTGCTTCATGATCGCTTTGAGGTGATGTTTGTCAACGACATGGGCGATTTCATGCGCCAGTACGCCGGCGAGTTCGTTTTCGTCGCGCATCAGACGCACGAGTCCCGCCGTAATCACGACATTGCCGCCGGGAACGGCAAACGCACCTAGAGAATCGGTATCGACGACCGCAAAACGCCAGGGCAGATCCGGTCGTTCGGTTTGCAGGGTCAACCAACGGCCGACTCGGTTGACATAAGATTGCAACGCGGGGTCGTCGAGTGGGGGCATTGCGCCGAGCAGCCGGGCGGTAAGATCTTCACCGAGCGCGATCTCCTGATCGCGCGGCATCTCCGTCGTACTAGCGACGATGCGTTTGCCGACGTCCGCGATCTTATCGACGTCGAGCTTTTTTACCGCTTTGGCGACACTGCTGAAATCGAACGCTGGGGCAAGCCGCCAAGGACTAAGGAAGCACACGGCGACAATAAACAACGCGGGCACGAGCCTGTTCATCGGTTTCCCTGTGCTTGCGGGACATCGCGCGCCGCCAGCCCGCCGGCCGCCGCGAACTGTTGGGCATCCGCTTTTGAGATCGCAAAACGACTGATAGCGGCCAATGCTTTCACGTCCGGGTGCGCGGCCTCTAGATCCGCGACCGTCAGGCCGCGGATACCGATGGTCGCAGTCTTTTGCGTAGTGCGCGAACTGCGCCTGCGAAAGCTGCCGAGGAACCCGCTTACAGAGCGTGAAAAGCCAGCGAAAGCACCGGTTTCCGGCTCCGGAGACGGGGCGGCATCGTTGGTTTCGGCGCCGAAGCGCAGTTCGGTAAAACGCAGCCAACCCTGTTCGGCCTCACCGTCGTCCGCGGCGGCGAGACGCACCCACAAGCGCTGCCGTTGAAACACTTCGACCGAAGTATTAGCCGGTATTTCCGCGACTACATCACTCGCCTGCGTCGGCTCGGCGCGCAGCACAGTGTTGCGGATCGTGACTGCCGTGTCGATTGGATCCTCAGCCGCGATCGGCGGTGCCGCGAGCAGCAGAAAAGTTAAAGCTGTCGCTGGTAAACGCATCGTATTGTTTCCCTATTTTGCCTCGTCTTCCCGGCGCACAATGTTTTTCCCCGGGTCGCATGGTGTCCGCCTGCTCGACGCGCCGAAGTATCACGCCTTATCCAAATGTAAACATCTGTTGAGGTCCTGCAATTGCGAAACCTCGACAACATAGTGTGGCGAGTTACCGGATTAGGATTGCATCGCTCCCGTAAGATGTCTCCGATAATAGCCGTGGAGGGCACCAATGCGTCGAACGAGCGGGCGGATCGCTGTAATTGCCATTTTGTTCGTCCTTGGACACGGGAATGCCCGCGCCGCGACTGTCACTCTGTTTGACGGATCGCTCGGGACGCTGCCGACTGCGCAGGGGCTGACGTTCTGCCCGGGGGGATTTCTTTGCTTGGGGGCTGATGGGAGCGAAGCGGTATCGTTCGGGGGAATGAACGTAGACGTCCAACCCGAACCAATGGTCGGCGAAGCGGGACGGTACGGTTATCCGAAATTTACGACACCGCTTGATAGGAACACCGGTGTTAATCTCACTTTCGAGCTGCAGGTGCATTCGGAGAACCACGCCAGCGAGAATCGTTCAGGGTTCGCCGTCATCATCATTACGCAAGATCTGCAGGCGATTGAACTCGGGTTCTGGACCGAAAAGATATGGGCGCAAAACGTCGGGTTTACCCACGGCGAGGAAACCGATTACTTAACCGGCGCCTCCTTGACCACTTACTCGCTCGAAATTCTAGGCTCGGGTTATTCGCTGTTCGCGGCTGGCGGCAACGCGCCTCTGTTATCCGGAACGTTGCGCGATTATTCGGCTTCAGGATCGTTATTATTCGGTTTCCTCGACGTATACACGCTAAAGAATTTTCTATTCCTGGGTGATAATACGACGAGTGCTCAAAGCAATATCGCCCTCGGCGACATCACGTTAACGACGCTGGCAGCGCCGCTACCGTCGAGTATCGGTTTATTACTCGCGGCATGCGTGAGTCTCTTCGTTAGCGGCCGCCGCGCGCACGGTCCGGCCATTCGCGGCGGTTGACAAATAGCGGCTCAACCGGCGATCACGTAACTCAAGATCTCCACGACCTGCTCAGGCGTACGGGCGGTCGCGTTTGCAGCGGCGTCGAGCTCCTTCAGGGCGTGGTCGTGATCCTCCTCGTGGAGAATGATTAGCGGCTTGTTCAAAGCCGCTGCGTAGCCGGCATCGAAAGCGGCATTCCACTGCTTGTATTTCGGACCAAAGCGCACGACCACAACGTCCGCACCGCTAATCAACGAGGACGTCCGTATGGCATTGATACCTGCTCCTTTTCGGTCCCGCCAAAACGCCTGTTGTTCTTCTCCGAGGATGCGCACGCCAGACAAGTCGCTGGTCTCATGATCGGTCACGGGCCCGTTGAAATCGACGTCGAGTCCGACCACTCCGGCGCCGTCGATAATCCGTTCGCGCCAATCCGAATGGATCTCTCCGGACAAATAGATATTCCAGGTTCGCTTACCCATTTGCCTGCTCTCGATTGCAACCCTCGCCAACGACCGTCTGAGTCAGAAGATCCCTTTATGCTGCACCCCGTCAACCAGTAGCATCGCACCAGAGATCCAGCTCGCGCGCGGGGAGGAGAGAAACACGATGGCAGCGGCGATCTCTTCCGCGCTACCCATGCGCCCGAAAGGGATGGTAGCCAAGGTTGCATCGTACATTTCGCGGTCTTGTTGCTTGACCATGTCCCAGAATCCGCCTGGGAATTCGATCGACCCCGGCGCGACAGTATTCACGCGGATCCCCTGGGGTGCCAGCTGTGCAGCCATGGTGTTGGCATGCGCCACGAGGGCAGCTTTTACGGCAGTGTAGGCCGGCGGCCCACCACCCTCGAGTCCCGATATGGACGAGATATGCACGATGGCGCCGCCGCCGCGCTCTTCCATCCAAGGGACTACCTGCCAGGTTGCCCGAACCGTCGCCATCATATCGATGTTGAGACTCGCCTCCCAGCCGGCTTCATCGTCGGTGATCCCGAAACCGGAAGGATTATTGACCAAAATATCAACGCCGCCGAGGGCCGCGTTCGCTCCGTCCAGAAAGGCCTTCAGCGCCGCCGCATCAGAGACATCGCAGGTCCCGGCGTGGACCTTGACTCCTTTTGCTTCCAAATCCGAGCGGGTCTTATCCAATGCCTCCCGACCGCGGGCACAGATGGCGACGTTAACCCCTTCGCTGGCGAACTCGAGCGCGGTGGCACGACCTATGCCACGGCTCGAACCGGTGATGATGGCGTTCTTACCTGCTAGACCAAGATCCATGATCGTCTCCTCAGTAGCGCACCCGGCCGGCTAGCGTTTCGCCGATCTTGCGGGTTCATTCAGTGATCGCGGTGGGTAAAGGATCGCACACCGATGTTCTACGGTCTATTCGGTGGTGAAGAAAGCTCCGCGCCGGTGCGCGTTGCAGCGGTAATGACCAGCCACTTTTTTGCTGGATCGTTCGCGATACCGGCCCTCGCCGGGATGCGTTCGATACTACGCTAATGGGTCCCGTTCGATTTGAACGGCACCGGACCTGCGTTTCCCTTCTTAATAAAGAAAAGTTGTATCTGACCGTTTTCCGAAAGCCGCCATGAGATGCAGGTTAGCCTTGATGTCGGAGACGGGATTCAGGTGCAAAACCCCTCGTAAGGATCGGATTGTCGACCGGCCTACCGACTCGGAAGGATACTCGGGAAAACTGGAAATCGGGCAAAAAGGGCTATTATGAGGCCCATACTCGCTGTGACTTGAGAGGTAATTACGATTATGTGGGTGCTTTTCGCCATCCTCGCCGTCGTCGTGTTCACCGTGGTAGGCGCGGACTTCTACCGCTGGCCGCTATTCAAAGCGGCCATCCGGGCTCAGCGTGGCAGGGCCGGCCTGGAAGAAAAAACCACCCACCTAGACGGTCACGATATCGTCTACCTCGATGGGGGCCGCGGCGAACCCTTGATCCTGATCCACGGTTTCGGCGCCAACAAAGATAATTGGATCCAGATCGCTCCGCTATTATCGCCGCACTTTCGCCTCATTATTCCCGACTTACCCGGGTTCGGAGACTCCACCCGTGATCCGGAAGCGCTTTACGGCGCCGACGAGCAGCTTGCAAGGCTGAAATCTTTCGTCGATTCGCTTGGGCTCGGCCCGGTACACCTCGGCGGCAACTCGATGGGCGGATATCTCGCCGGACTGTTCGCCGCGCGTTACCCGGCGCAAGTGAAGAGCCAATGGTTGTTAGCCCCGGCGGGCGTCGCTGCAGCCGAGATGAGCGAATTCTTTCACTGCGTGGAACGCGGAGAGAATCCGTTGATCGTCGACAACATGTCGGACTTTGACCGTATGGTGGACATGTGTTTCACCAAAACGCCCTATGTTCCGAAGATGTTTCGGCGCTGCCTATGTGAACGCAACATCGCCGAGCATACGTTCAACGATAAGATCTTCACCGAAATATTCAGCGAGCCGCTGAGGCTCGAAAAGGAACTCGAGGGGTCAATGGTCAAAACGCTAATCCTATGGGGTGACGGCGACCGGCTGTTACACCCGTCGGGCGCGGGGATCCTGCAAACCGCGCTCGGCGACGCGGAACTGGTCGTCATGGACCACATGGGGCATTGCCCGATGCTCGAACGCCCGCGCGAGACGGCGGCGTTGTATTTGAGATTTCAGGGCCTGCCGGCTTAGCTCGTATCGCCGGCGACGTCGACACGAACCGAACGATCGCTCACAGCGCGTGCAACTCTTCTTCCCCCGAAAAGACGAACCGGCGTCCTCGAAGTCAAAGCACTTCGGCGCTTTGCAATCGACGACGCGCGCGCCGCGCCTGTCGATGAGTACGTCGGGCTAGATCTCGGTGCCGGTTTCGTTCAGCCAATTTGCGCTTGGGGTCAAACCCGAGGGTGCCTTCGAAGTGCTGGCCGTCGCTAAAAACCTGCGTGCGCGGGGTAAGAACATCATCGAACTCGAGATCGGCGACAGTCCGTTTCGAACGCCGCCGGCGGCGGCGGCGGCGGGTATCACCGCGATCGAGCAGGATCACTGCCACTACGCCCCGTCGGCCGGGATCGCCGAGTTTCGCGCCGCGGCCAGCGCCTATGTGAACCGTGAGTTCGGTTTCGACACGACGCCCGAACACATCGTCGCTGGGCCGGGCGCGAAGACCTTTCAGACACTCTTCGCAGAGGCGGTACTCAACCCGGGTGACGGCGTTCTGGTATTCAGTCCGCACTTTCCGACCTACGGGCCAAATATCGCGCGGCGCGGCGCGCGCATGGTGCTGTCGACGCTCGAACAGGCCCGCCGTTTCCGCCCAAACATCGACGACATCGATCGCTTCCTAAAACGGGATCCGGCACCAAAGGCAATCTTTCTGAATAGCCCCCACAACCCCACCGGCGGGGTCGCCGTGAGCGAAGATCTCACCGCGATCGCGGATTGCATCCGCGGCCGCGATATCGCTGTCTTTAGCGACGAGCCCTACGACCAGATGGTCTGGAACGGCGCCCACCGCTCGTTGCTCGCCGAGCCGGCTATGCTGGACCAATGCGTCGCCGCCTATACCTTCAGTAAATCGTTCTCGATGAGCGGTTGGCGGCTCGGCTTTTCGGTCAGCTCCAAACCCATGGCCGCGATGCTCGAAAAATTGACCAACACTGCTTTGTCGTGCGTGCCGCCGTTCGTTCAACGAGCGGGGGCCGCAGCGCTGGAAAGTGCGCTCGCCGAACGCGATCGCATGATCAACGAATTCGGTGCGAAAGTTACGACATTGGTGGAGCATCTCAACAAAGTACCCGGCGTCAACTGTCTCAGCCCGGGTGGCGCCTTCTATGCGTTTCCATGCGTCACCGAGATCTGCAACGAAAACGCCATTACCTCCCACGGCCTGGCGATGTACCTCCTCGAGGCGGCTGACGATAGAACCGGCGTCGCGTGCCTCGGCGGGGAATGTTTCGGCGAAGCTGGCGGCGGTTTCATACGTATGAGCTGTGCGGAACCCACCGCACGGATCATCGAAGCGGTCGATTTCGTCAGCCTCGCCGTGGGGCGCCGGGACCGGATCGCGGCGTATCTGCGGGAACGGCCGCGCTATTGCTTGGAAGGACGTTACGTCCGGTAGCCGGGACCTCGGCGCCGAGTCGCGGCAGCCTAATTGTCTCCGGTGAGCGGGACGAAGCGCACCGGGAGCACCGGCCGCTCGGTGACTTTCTGCTCGAGGTCCTTGCTCACCACGATGAGTTCCTGCCCGCCGCTCAATTGATCGACCGGGATGACCAGCCGACCACCCGGTTTCAATTGGTCCACAAGCGCGGGCGGCAAACGCCCTCCGGCAGTGACGACGATCGCGTCGAACGGCCCCGCTTCCGGCCAGCCGTAATTACCGTCCCCGACCTTCACCTGAACGTTGTCATAGCCGAGGCGTTTGAGACGAGCGGCGGCTGCTTGTGCCAGCGGTTCTACGATCTCGATCGAAAATACCTCGCCGGCGATTTCCGCCAGCACCGCCGCCTGATAGCCCGAACCGGTCCCGATTTCCAGCACTCGGGAGTCCGGTTCAAGGTCGAGCAGGTCGGTCATGATCGCGACAATATAGGGTTGCGAGATCGTTTGGCCGTGCCCTATCAGCAGCGGGCGGTTCAGATAGGCCTCCTCCGTACGCAAGGTCGACACGAACTCGTGCCTCGCTACCGCGGCCATCGCCCGTTCCACCGCGGGCTGCATCTTCTCGCGTCCGGTCAGGTGCGCCGTGACGCGGAAATCCCGGACGATTTCGTCGAGCATGCGTTCGTGCATGGCTGCGGTCTCCTCGGCAAATGGTTGTGCGGCGGGAACGAGCACGAGGCACGTCACCAGCACGCGCAAAATGAACGGTCGACCACGGGTACTGTCAATTCTCGACGTCATAGGCTAAGTATGCACCCGCCGATGGGCATTACCAGCGGCCTGCGATTAGCTCGTATTGAACCGGCGTTGCTGTCGCATCGCGGCCGCCGATAGGGCCAGCAACGCGAGCACAATCAAACCCATGCCCGTGTATTCGTTCCAATTCAGGCGCTCGCCGAGTTGGTAGGCGGACGCGGCGGTAGCGAACACGGGGATCGCAAGCATACCCATACTGGCGACACCCGCCGATAAGCGACGCAGCAGAGACAACCAGACAAACCAACACAAAGCGGTGGAAATGACCGCCGTGAACACGAGGATCGCAACAAACCGGGGGGTCCAGTGAGTCGGCGGCTCATCCGCAACCCAGGCAAACACAATCAGGATCAATGAACCGAACAACATCTGCCACGCCGTCAGGGAGACGAGATCGATCGGCGCACGTGTTTGAATGCGTTTAGCGATCACGGTAGCCGCTGCCCAGGTAGCGCCAGCGCTGACGGCTATCATCTTGCTAATTAGCGACCCGCCGCTCTGCCACGGCTCCAGGATCGCGAAAAGCCCCAGTGCTGCCGCCGCAATGGCCCATCGCTGGCCGCCGAGGAGGCGTTCGCCGAGGGCTATCGATGCGAACAGCAAGGTCCAGAACGGCATCGTGAAGACCAACACCGAACTGCGTCCAGCCCCGCCTTCGACCAGCGACAACTGCGACAACGTCACGAACAGCGTCGTTTGCACAACACCGAGGAGCAGCGTTTCGGCGAGTCGCGTCGGGAGGAAGGGCCGGCCGAGCAAAGGCAGCATGGCGAGCAGAACAAGCGCTGCAAAAAAGGTCCGCAGGGCCGCGAAAGTAATCGGTCCGCAGTCGTGCAAGGCCAACTTAAGCAGGACCCAGCTATAGCCCCAGACGACGAGGAGGATCAGGAACGACAATGGGACCAGGCCTCGGATTTTCAAATTTCGTTCCCGGCGGGGATTCAATCGCCCCGTCTTCGTTGTGCGGCCCTGCTTTTTCGGTTTTAACGACAGCTGAACGGCCGACACTACGCGAAACTTCCCCGCCGCGATAGCGATTTGTCGTGGCGCCCGGGACGGGGCGCCGGCGGGTATCGATCCCGACTAGAATTGTGTGCTTATACTAGGGAAAATCACAGGCCCCGAAGATGTCGCGAACGCGACGGTCAGAAAGACGATGATAAAAAACCTTTGCTGCTTAAGTATTCTACTATTTACGACTTCCACCGGCTGGGCTTATTCGTCTTATGGTCTCGGCCAGCTCGAATGCCGGACTTATCTGGACAAGCGTGGAGAAGATCAGGCCAACCACGACGTACAAAATACCGCCTATATTCACGCCTATCTTTCGGGCTACTTAACCGCCGGAAACATGATGCACGGATTAGTCGGCGATCACGCGAAGAACGTCTCTATCAACATCCATTCGATGGTGCAGTGGCTCGACGCATGGTGCCCCGGGCACGGGTCGACGCGGGTAGCGGTCGCGCTGGAATCGTTTTGGGTTGAAGCGGCAAAAGCGAAGGAAACGTTGAACCGCTCAGCGCCGGGCGCCTCCGACCCCTAGCCCGCATTTCTCGCTGGCCGGGCACGTCCATCGCACCGCCTGATGCGAAATGCGGCCCCCGATCGATTGGTGGCGATGTCAACTTGGCCAGCGACGGTTCGCAGCGTTCCTATGCCGCCGTCTCGTCGTTGGAAGAAGTAATGATTTTTTCCGCGGTGACCGCCAATTCGAGGGCCTGCCCGACGGCCTTTTCCATCATCGCGGGTTCGTTCTCATTGGTGACTTTATTACTCGCAACGTAAGCCGCAAAAAAAGTGGCGGCCGCAGCGTAGACGGTGGACGGAACGGTCACCTCACGGCGGTGATATTGGATAGTGGTAACGTCGGACGTTTCGCGATGCGCCATCGTGTTCTCCTCGATCGCAGATAGAGCCTCAATACTACTGCATCTGCGATCGAGACTTAAACCGCGAAACGAGACTGGAACGCTCGCTTGGGCGCCTCCGATATCCTCAGGACCGAGTTTCCTGAGCTTGAAACGAGATCGACCGGAGACGACGCGACCGCTAAGGTAGCGGTTTGCGCGCCATCGGCCGCTCGACATAACATGGGCCGCGGCGATGCGAACACCGGCGACCGCGGCGAGTGGGATTTGGAAAACTAAAAAAAGGAACTCTTCGAAATGAATGGTGCTGAAGCCCTCCTCAAGTCCCTCGTCGATGCGGGGGTGAAGATCTGTTTCGCCAACCCGGGCACCTCCGAGATGCACTTGGTTTCGGCGATCGGTCGATCGAACGCGATCCATCCGATCCTTTGTCTGTTTGAGGGCGTCGTGACCGGAGCCGCCGATGGTTATGCCCGAATGGCGGATAAACCGGCGATAACCCTGCTGCATCTCGGCCCCGGGCTCGCCAACGGCATGGCCAACCTCCACAATGCGAAAAAGGCACACGTCCCGCTGGTTAATATCGTGGGCGACCATGCCCCCTACCACCTGCAATACGATGCGCCACTGACATCGGATGTCGCCGCCCATGCCGCGATCAATTCCGCCTGGGTAGAGACATCGACCTCGGCCGATGACTTGGCACGTCTCGGCGCTGTCGCGGTTCATGAAGCGCGTCGTGGTACGGGCAAAATCGCGACCCTCATTGCTGCGGCGAATCATGCCTGGGAGCCGGCCGAGAAGGGCTATGCTGAATTGCCGGCCGAACCGCCCGCAGCAGTACCGGCGGCACAGATAAACGAGGTCGCCGAGCTGCTCCGCAATGGCAAAAAGACCGCACTCATCCTGGGCGGACGCGCCTTACGCGAAGAGGCGTTGGTCCTGGTCGGGCGGATCGCGACCAAAACGCGGGCGCCCGTATTCGCTGAAACGTTTCCGACGCGGCAACAGCGCGGCAGCGGCAGAGTCAGCGCCGCCAGGGTGCCCTATTTCATCGAGCAGGCGCTCGCGGTGTTCGGTGAATATGAACAGTTCGTGTTGATTGGCGCGCCTACGCCGGTGGCTTTTTTCGCCTACCCAAATACACCGAGTGTGCTGCTCCCCGAAGATGGGACCGTGGCGACGCTCGCTAATGTCGAGCAGGCTGTCGTGCCCGCGTTAGAGAAGTTGGCCGACGCCATCGATGCCGGACCGGGGCTCGAGCAACTACAACAACGGGTCGCGCCTGAGTCACCGCACGGCCTGCTCACGGCGGGAGCCATCGGTGACACGTTGGCTGCCCTGTTGCCGGACAACGCCATCGTGTCCGACGAGGCGGTCACGTGTGCGGCCGAGGTGTTCGAACGCACGGCTGGGGCCGCACCCCACGATTGGCTGGCAATCACCGGCGGCGCCATCGGTCAGGGTCTGCCCGTGAGCTTCGGGGCGGCGATCGCGTGCCCAGATCGCAAAGTTGTCGCACTACAGGGCGACGGCAGTGCGATGTATACGGTACAAACGCTGTGGAGCATGTCCCGGGAACAGGCCGACGTCGTTGTCGTACTGTTGAACAATGACAGCTATGCGATCCTGAATTTCGAACTCGCGCGGCTGGACACCGCGCCGCCGAATGACAAGACGCTGTCGATGCTCGACCTCGGACACCCCTCGATCGATTGGCAAAACATAGCGCGAGGCATGAACGTCGCCGCCACCCGCGCGACGACCGCTGAAGAATTTCACGAGCAATTCGCCGCCGCCATGAAGACCAGGGGTCCGCGGCTCATCGAGGCGATGATCCACCAGGATATCGGGAAACCGGTCCGCGGCGACGATTGAAGTCGTTCGCCGGAACCGCCTAGACCTAAGGAACCTCTGATTGATTCTGGGGCAGTCGAGTCGCCGCTTTAAATCGTTCAGGTCAAGGCGCGGCGCGCAGGTAATAGCCGGGACTATTAGCAAGCGCCGCAACACAGACCTGGACGATTTTGGGCGCGAGGCGACGTTCCATGAATTAATCAGAGGTTCCCTAAGCAGGATCCGCGCCAACGCAGGTCCGCAGGAACGGGATAAGTGCCTGACAGACGGCGTCCGGGTTATCGGCGAACGGCCAGTGTCCGCTGTCTTCGAGGTACACGATCTTGGCTCGCGGAAAAACTTCGCGTTGCTGCTCGGCGAAGCGATGCGGAAGGTAGGGATCGGCTTTGCCCCAAATCACGAGCGTATCGAGATCGAGCGGACGCAGAACGTCCGATAATCCCTGGGCCATCGCCCCGAGGTCGTTAGTGGCACGATACAATTTGAGTACGGCGCGACGGGTAGAGCGGTCGTAGTTATCATACATCGTATCGAGAAATTCTCGCGGTAGCCCACGCGGGTTGCCGCGCTTCAATAACGCATGAAAACCGATCCGAGTCGTGGCGGCCTGGAATAGTTCGCCGATGACGGGAAGCCGCCAGATCCGTGCGAGGTAATGCCAGCGGTATCCTCGCATGATCCCGATATTAATCAACGATAGGCTCGCAACTTTGCCGGGGTTTGCCGCCGCCCACGCCAGACCCCATGGTCCACCAAAATCATGTAGCACGAGGTGTACTTTCTCGAGACCGAGTGCGTCGACGAGCGCAGCGATATGGGCGGCGTAACCGGCCACCGTGTAATCGAAATCTTCCGGTTTGGCCGCCCTGCCGAAACCGGGCATGTCAGGGGCGAGGGCGCGCGCGAATGGTTCGACCTGTTCCATTAGCGGTGACCAGTCACGGCCGCACCCGGGATTGCCGTGCAGAAAGAGGACAGCCTCCGAGGCGGTGCCGCCCGTGTCCAGGACGGGCGTGAGGATGTCGGCCAACTCCAATTGCTGCACGGTGACGGGCATTACTGCTTTCCTCCCCGTTTGCAATTAGGCTCGAGGGCCGTGCGCCTCAACCGGCGGGGCGCTGTTGGCGCACCCGCGCTTCCATGCAGCCGCCAGCATCACACGAATGTCGTCCCGATCGGGCCGAGCGCCGGACCGACATGTTCGGGGATTGAAGTAGCGGGATCTAGCCGGGATCGGTCGGTTCAGGCGGGACTGACATTCTCTGCTTGCGGGCCTTTCTGACCCTGGGTGACTTCCATAGTGACCGTCTGGCCTTCCTGTAAGGTCTTGCGGCCTTCGCCGTTTATGGCGCTGTGATGAACGAATACATCTTTGCCACCTTCCCTTTCGATGAAACCATAGCCTTTTTCGTCACTGAACCATTTAACGGTTCCGGTTACTAATTCTGCCATATCAAATACTCACTTATTTCAAATTACCACCACGAATGGTGTTGGTCGAGGCTGCCTGTCTCAGTCAGCTTACGGGCATATTACCGCTCATTCACCCTCGATTCTACGAGATTGAATCGCGACGAGTCGGATTCGACCTTGCGACCGGTCTTTTGCCGGCGTTTTCACGGGTAGGAAGCCGCCGCCGGAGCGTGGATCGCGCGTCGCAAAAAAGCCCGGTTCATTCCGATTCGACGACTCGGCCGCGCCGTGCTTTGAGCTTTGAGCGCCGCGCCTTGTTCCGTAATCGGCGCTCGCGCGCGGCTAGCGTCGGTTTGGTCGCCTTGCGTTTCTTGCGCGCCAGACCGGCGCGCCCGATCATTTCAACCAAGCGCTCTTTTGCCATCTCCTCGTTCTTTTCCCGACTGCGGAATTGTTGTGCCTTGATGTTGACGACGCCGTCTTTGCTCACGCGCTTGTCCGCCATCGCCAGCAATCGTTCCTTATATCGCCGCGGCAAGGACGAAGCATTGATGTCGAAACGCAAGCGGACCGCGGAGGAAACTTTGTTGACGTTTTGGCCCCCGGGACCTTGCGCCCGGACCCCGCGCAGTTCGATTTCGTGGCCGGGGATAGTGATACGGTCGTTAATCCAAAGCATGTTGCGCGCGCCGTCCGACGCGACCGCGGATAATTTTGAGACCGCTTCTAGCCCGCATTTCTCACCAGTCGGCGCGATGGTTGCTCCCGCCATCTGCCGTGCAGGGATGCACCAATGCCGCGATGGCAGGATGCCATGGAGCGGCCATGGCTCCCGCGACATTTGTGTATCCTACACATCATCGCGCCGTCAATTGAATTGCATGGAAATTTTCTGACCGAGTGGATAGAAGGTTGTCTTTGGAAGGGAAGAAAATTTTCATGCGATTCAACGGACGAGCGAGGGCGCGTCGAACTGGTGAGAAATGCGGTCTAGATACCCATTCCGCTCAACGTCACCATCAGATCGTTCAGAATGCCGGTGATG
>CAZFZX010000102.1:0-16627 GCA_964523765.1 uncultured Enterobacteriaceae bacterium | reverse complement strand
AAATCAAACCCATATGCAGCTGCATCACCGACACTCATGCAATATGCGGGCTAGTAGGTCGACGGCGTCACTGCGTAGACGACGATCGTCTCGCCGTCGTAGACATTGCGGTAACGGTGTGGCTCGGTGCTGGAGAAATCAAAACTGTCGCCTTCTTCCAATACGAACTGACGTTCGCCGACGGTAATTTCGAGCCGTCCTTTCAGAACCACCCCGCATTCTTCACCGCGGTGTGTATAAGGTTCGCCCGTGCTGGCGCCGGGGCGGAAATGTGTCTAGATGAGTTCGAGACTGCCTTCGAGGTTCGGCGACAGCAAATAGTCGACAAATTCGTCCCGGAAGATGATGCAGCGGCGATTGTCCTTGCGCACGACAAACCCCTTTTCGCCCACCAGTCCCGCCTGACCGCCGCTGAAAAACCACCCGACCGTCACGCCCAGCGCACGCGCAATGGCCGATAAAGCTTTCACCGACGGGGTGGAAATATTGCGTTCGATCTGACTCAGATAGCCGACCGAAAGGTCCGTGTGTTGTGCGAGATCGGTCAGCGACAGGCTGCGCGCCTTGCGCAGGCCACGGACTTCCGCGCCGTCGAACGCGCCCGGATCCGAGGGCAGCGAGGGCCGTTGTATATCCGTGGCTTCCGCGGCCGCAGTCCCTCGATCAGAGTCGCGTTCGCCCGTCATCCGAGCCTCGTTCATCCCTCTCGGGGCGGGCCACTCATCCGCCGCTCCGGCCAGTGCTCACATTAATGCTTATGGCAGCGGATCGAGCAGATAGTTATCGCCTTCACGCATATGGTCCTGCAGCCACGTCGCCGCCGCCGGTTCGGTGGGCTGGAGTTGCGGCACCGTGCCGCGCTCGGCCGCGATCTTCGCGCGGCGCTCGGTCGTGGCCGCCAAGTCCAGGGTGAACGTCTGCGCATCCATCACCACACCATAGACGTCGTGTGCGGTTACCTGACTTATGATCTCGTCGCGCACGTGCTCACAGACCTTCTCCGCGGGTCGTTCGAGGGGATCGCCGAAGCCGCCGCCGCCCGAAGACACGCTGACCCAGACCTGACCGGGTTCGATCTTCATGTAGCCTTTGCTCGAACAGTAATCGCGATGCCCGGAATCGACGTCCTCGCGGTAATTGCCGCCGCCGATGCCGGGCGTGCCGCCAAACAGACCGAACGGTGGGTTCGCTGCGCCGTCGCCGGTCGCGTGGCAGTCCATCGGCGTACCGTAGGGTCGCGTTCGGATGTTGATTCCGGCGCCGCCCATGGTTTTCCCGTGGCCCATCGAATCCGTTCCGATCTCGTGGTAATCGATCATGAACGGATACAGCAGCTCGCACATCTCCGTGCTCAGGATCTTGAGGCCGCCCATACCGGACGATGTCATGATCAAGGGCCAGCCGTCTGCGTTCATGGATGCACCGCCGGCAGAACCGCCATTGAAGTACATCGCCGCCCATTCCGCCGGTTCCTCGCCGCGTTCGTCGACGCCGGAGATCGACGGAATACAGTGAAATCCGCCGTAGCCGGCCGAACTCCGCTCGGGTGCTGCCAGCGCCAGTGCCTTCCACACCGCCTCGTGCTCCTGTCCGGCCGGACACAAGGTTGCCATCGCCGTCGCGGCGGGATACTTAGCCTTGACGATCGAACCCTCCGGCGCGTCGCAACTAATATGCCGCAAGCAACCGTCGTTATGTGGTATTTCCGGATCGATCGCGCACAGGATTGGAATCCCGGCCGAGGCCTCCATCACACCCTGGGTGCCGTTGGTACCGCCTGCGCCTTGCGGCGCGCTGCCGGCGAAATCGACGTGAATGCGGTCTTCCCTGACTTGTACTTCGGCGCGCACCTTCAGGTTCGTGTTGCCCATGCCGTCGGAGTCAATCCACGCCTCGCCGACGTAATCCCCATCGGGAATGGCCCGGATTTCTTCGCTCGTGCGACGATCGGCATAATCGAGGATAGCTTCGACATAGTGCGCCAATTCTTCAGGTCCGTATTCCTCGACGAGTTCGGTCATGCGCCGCTTACCGGTCCAGATCGATCCGAGCTGGGCCATGAGATCGCCGTAAAGCATGTCGCGGTAACGGACGTTTGCGAGATACATATTGATGACATCCTGACGCGGCTCGCCCTTCTCGTAGAACTTGATCGGCGGCAGCTGCAAGGCCTCCTGCCACACGTCTTTGGCGCTCGGCGCGACGCTCGTTGCTTCATAGGCGCCGCAATCGAGCTGGTGTCCCTTCGTCACCGCCCAGTAAAGATGCTCCCCCTTGTAGAACACCGGGCACGCGGTCACGAAGTCACCCACGTGCGTATTTCCGCTGTAGGGGTCGTTGCTCACGATCACATCGCCATCGTAGACCTTGCCTTCGAACGCTTTGACCATCGAGCGCAGGATCACGTGCAGCGAATTACAATGGACCGGCAGTGCGTCCATCATGCACACCTGACGCGCCTTGACGTCATAGATGGCGCAGGAGAAATCGCGCGCTAGCGCCAGGATCGACGTCCAGGACGTATATTCGAGCGCCAGGGTCATCTCCCGCGCGATGGTGTTGAATCGGTTCAGGATCACCGAGAACGTGATGGGATCGATGTTCTCATCCGCCAGCAGCGGCATCGAATTCTGCTGCGACTCGAAACCTTTGACCGGATCTAACGTACTCATGGGCATTCTCCTGCTCAAGAATGTTGCGTGCTCAAAGCGCCAGAACGAAATCGCCGAATTCGCTGACTTCCAGCTTTTGACCTGGGAAGACCACGATGGTCGTATTTTGCTGCTCCACTACCGCGGGACCGGTAACCATCATACCGCGTTCGAGCCGATCGCCGTCGTAGATGTTCGTTTCGCGGTAGTCGTTGATGTCACCGAAATAGACCCTGCGCGTGCCCTTCTGAGCGCCGCTGACGTCTTCACTACCCGGGGCGAACGCCGGCGTTTGTTTCGCCTCGACGCTGCGGTGAGCCACCACGCGCCAGTGGAAGAGGTCGACCGAGCTGTCGCGCACGCTGTAGGTGAACATCCGTTCGTGCAGATCGTGGAAACCCTCGGCCATTGCGGTGATATCCGCGCTCTCGAGCGGCCGGCCGGCCGGCAGCGGGATCGTCAACTCATGAATCTGCGCCGGATATTTTGCATCTGCGAACCGGGTCACGGTCACCTCACCTTCCGGAAAACCTTCCTCGATCATGTCCTCGATCGCCTTGCGTTCCATATCCGCGATGACTTTGTTGACGCCGTCCAAATCCATCCGTTCGGTATTCGTGGCAAAGGCCTGCATGTAATCGTGTCGCACATCGCTGACGATCATGCCGAAGGAGCAGAACACGCCGCTGTAGCGCGGAATGATCGCGGTCTTCATGCCCAAAGTGCGGCCGAGCATGCCCGCGTGGATGGCGCCCGCGCCACCGCCGACGACGAGCGCGTAGTTTCGCGGATCGATGCCGCGCTCGATCGAGACCACGCGAATGGCGTCTACCATGTTGTTGTTGATGATGCGGAAAATACCGTGGGCGGCGTCGGCGACGCTCAAGCCCAATGGCTTCGCCACATGTTCCTCGACCGCCCGGGCCGACAGATCGGGGTCGATTTCACGGCGCCCGCCGAGAAAATAATCCGGGTTGATGTAACCGAGTACCACGTTCGCGTCGGTGCACGCGGGCAACTCCCCGCCCTGGCCGTAGCATGCAGGTCCCGGCTCGGCGCCAGCGCTGTGCGGGCCGACCTGCAAAGCGCCGCCTTTGTCGATCCAGGCGATACTACCACCGCCGGCGCCGATCGAATGGACGTCGACCGCCGCGACGCCGACCGGCATTTCGTGCACGCGCAATGCCCGAGTGAGTTCGGGCTGACCGTCGCTGACCATCGACACGTCGAAACTCGTCCCTCCCATATCGATGGTGATGACGTTGTTCATATCGATACGCTTGGAGCAGTAGAGGCCGGCCACCGGCGCGGCCGCCGGGCCGGAAGCGAGCGAATTGATCGGTCGCGCCAGGACTTTTTTCACCGTCGATGCGCCGCCGTTGAGTTGCATGATCAGCAGCGGATGAGGAAACCCATTACTCTGCAACCACGCCTCGAGATCCACCATGTAACGTGCGATCCCGGGCAGCACGTAGGCACTCAATGCCGTACAGGTAGTGCGCTCCCACTCCCGGATCATCGGCAACACATCCGAACTCAAAACCACCGGCACGCCGGGTAGCGACTCTTCGATGATCTGTTTGACACGCCGTTCGTGATCGCCATTCATGAGCGACCATAGGAATGCGACGGCGACGGATTCGACACCCTCGTCTTTGAGCCTTGCGACCGCGTCGCGCACGCTGCCCTCGTCAAGCGGTATCGTTACTTCACCGGCGTAATTGATGCGCTCGGCAACCGGTATACGCAGGTACCTGGGGATGAAATCGTCGGGCGGCTGCAGTTGGATGTTGTAGCGGTCGGGCTTGAACCCATCGCGAAAATGAATGATGTCGCGAAAGCCTTCGGTGCACAGCAGGGCGGTCTTCGGTCCGTTGCGTTGAATGACCGTATTCGTCGCGAGCGTCTGGCCATGGACGAACAGATCGAGACGGCCGAGGAACTCATCGAGGCTCACATCACCTTGCTTCGCCAATGCGCCGATCCCTCGCTGGATGGCGACGGAGGGATCTTTCGGGGTCGATGTTTCTTTCCACAATGAAATATGCCCTTCGGCATCGACCAGTGAGAAATCGGTGAATGTGCCTCCAATGTCGACACCGAGCACATACTGCATAGAACCCCCTGCGGGTCGCTTTGTTCTGAAGTGTGAACCTTTTCCTCGGGTCTTTATCGTAAAGGAAAATCGGACACGAGGCGGCGAAAACCTATCACAGAGTGAAATAATCTTGCAAATTTTTCACTTTTTTCGCACACTGTTCGAGACCCGGAAACGGGTGATAAGAACAATAAGAACAATGAGGAGCGACCGGGGCCTTGCACTACGAGAAGCTGTTCGAACCCACACGAATCGGCCGCATGCACCTGAAGAACCGCATCGTGCGCGCACCGAATACAACCTTGTTCGCCTCACCGAAGGACGGCACGGTCACCCAATTACTGCTCGATCACTACGCCATCGAGGCCGCCGGCGGGGTTGGTCTGTGTTTTGTCGAAGCATCCTCGGTCGACGTGAACTCGCGGCTGCAGTACGGGGAACCGACGCTCGATTCCGAATATGCGTTACCGGGACTGTGGCACCTCGCCGAGACCATCAAGATGAACGGTGCGAAGGCCGGCATCCAATTGATTCACGCCGGCCGTCAATGCCTGGTGCAGGAGAAGATGCCGGTCGCGCCCTCGCCGCGTCAGGACGGCTACTTCCGCGTGCAGCCGCGCGCGCTCGACGACGAAGAGATCGAACACATTCTCGACGCCTTTGCCGATGCCGTAGATCGGGCGCGCCGCGCCGGCTTCGATTGCATTCAGTATCACGGCGCCCACGGTTACCTGCCAGCCGAGTTTCTGTCGCGCGAGGCAAACCACCGCACGGATAAATGGGGTGGCTCGCTGGAGAACCGTGCGCGCTTCAGTCTCGAGATCGTACGGCGTACGCGCAAGAAGGTGGGGCCTGACTTTCCTTTGATCTATCGCTTGAGCGCGGAAGACTACGTGCCCGACGGGGTCACGCTGGAAGAGTCGCTGAAGTTCGTCAAGTGGTTGGAGGAAGAAGGGGTCGACGCGCTCGACGTCTCCGCCGGTACCGGTGAAGTGTGGGAACATACCTGCGCACCGACGCATTTTCCTTACGGCAATCTCGTACACCTGGCCGATGCCGTGAAGCAGGAGGTTGGCATTCCCGTCGTCGCGGTCGGTGCGATCAACGAGCCGGAACAGGCCGAACGAATTCTCGCCACCGGCAAAGCGGATCTGGTCGCACTGTGCCGCGCGATCACGGCCGATCCGGAATGGGCGAACAAGGCGGCGGCCGGCAAGCCCGAGGAGATCCGGCCCTGTATCCGCTGCAACGACTGCCTCGACAGCATTCTGCCGGGTACGCCGATGCGCTGCCGGGTTAATTTTCTCGCGGGACGCGAGACGATGTACCAGGAAGTTCCGGCACGGGAGTCGAAGAAAGTCGTCGTGATCGGCGCCGGCGCGGCCGGTATGGAAGCCGCCCGTACCGCACACATTCGGGGCCACGACGTCACCCTGATCGAAAAAGCCGAGGAATTGGGAGGCTTGTTGATCCCGGCTTGTGTCATACCGACCAAGCACGACCTCGACAAGATATTTCAATTCTGGGTGCGCGAGATGAAGCGCTTGCCGATCGAGATCATGACCGATACCGAGGCGACCCCGGATTTGATCCGAGAACTCGGCGCGGACGCGCTCATCGTCGCAACCGGGCACGGCGAGGATCCGAACTTCCCGCGCGGCGTAAAAGGTCTCGATCATCCGCACGTCGCCACCACGATGGATCTGCTTACCGGGCGTGCGCAAATCCAGGACAGCATCGTCATCGGCGGCGGCTTCATGGGCTGTGACATCGCCCAGCACATCGCCGGCGCCGGCAAGAAGGCGACCATACTTACCCGTTACGACCGCGAGCACGTCGGCGGCACTGTGGGGTTCTTCACGCGCAACTCGCTGTTCCAATTACTCGACGGCATGAACGTCGAGATCCGAGATAGCGTGAATTACCGTGAGGTCGTCGACGACGGTGTAATCGTAGAAACCGCCGACGGCGACGAAGAACTCGTCGCCGGCGCTTGCGTCGTGCTGGCCACCGGTTTCAAGGTCGATCTGGACCGTTCGGACAAGTGGCAGGGGTGCGCGGAGGAAGTCTACCTCGTCGGCAACTGTATCGACCCGGCCAACATTATGGGTATCACGCGCCAGGCGAATACCGCGGCGTACAAAATCGGAGCGTGAAAGGCGCGCCGTCAGGGCGCGAAACAGCTATCGGAACAATCGCATGAACGCAGAAAATATTCCCAGCCACGCTCGTACAATCGTCGTCGGCGGCGGTGTTATCGGTTGCTCGACCGCCTATCACCTCGCAAAGCTCGGCTGGGACGATGTCGTGTTGCTCGAACGCAAACAGGTGAGTTGCGGCACGACCTGGCACGCCGCCGGCCTCATTACCACGCTACGCGATACCGAAGCCCAGACCAAGCTCGCGCAATACTCGCTCAAGCTCTACCACGAGCTCGAGGAAGAAACGGGCCAGGCGACCGGATTCATTCGCTGCGGCTCGATCCAACTGGCAATGTCGGCGGACAAAGCGGAAGAGATGCGTCGCGGTTGCGCCATGGCCCGTACGTTCGGTGTCGAGAACCAGGAGATCTCGCCGCGGGAGGTGCAGGAACTTTTCCCGCTGTGCTACGTCGACGATCTCGTCGCCGGCTTCCACTTTTCCGAAGACGGCCGCGTGAACCCGGCCGACGTTGCGCAGGCCCTAGCCAAGGGCGCGCGGCAGAGAGGCGTGAAGATTTTCGAGGATACTCCGGTCGACGATGTCATTATCGAGAACGCCCGCGCCGTCGGCGTGCGCACCGGTAAAGGCGAGATACGCGCCGATGTCGTCGTGTTGTGTCCCGGTATGTGGGGGCGCGAGTTCGGCTTGACCCTCGGCGTCGATATTCCACTGCAGGCGGCGGAGCATTACTACCTGATCTCCGAACCCATAGACGGTGTGCACAATAAGCTGCCGATCCTCCGCGACCCCGGCCGTTGCGTTTATGCGCGCGAAGAAGCAGGCAAGATCATGCTCGGTTTCTTCGAGCCGGTGGCGGCACCATGGGGAGTCGACGGGATTCCGGCGAACTTCTGTTTCGATGAGATCCAACCCGACTGGGAACGCATGGAACCGCACATCGAACGCGGTATGCAACGCCTGCCAGTTTTGATGGACACCGGCATCCGCCAATTCTTCTGCGGACCGGAATCCTTTACTCCCGATCATAATTACCTGATGGGGCGCGCACCGTTCGTCGACCAGTTGTTCGTCGCCTGCGGCTTTAATTCGCTCGGGATCCTATCGGGCGGCGGCGCTGGCCAGGTGATGGCACAGTGGATCAACGATGGCGTGCAGCCGATGGATATCTGGGATGTCGATATCCGCCGCATCCAGCCCTGCCACAACAACAAGTCCTACGTGGTCGACCGCACGGTCGAGTCGCTCGGTATCGCCTACCAGATGCACTGGCCGAACCGGCAATGGGAAACTGCGCGAGATGTGAAGAAATCCGTTCTGCACGATCGCCTGGCGGCTGCCGGCGCCTGCTTTGGCGAATCAGCCGGCTGGGAGCGGCCCAACTGGTACGCAAAAGCCGGCGAGAAGGCCGAATACGAGTACGACTTTCAGCGTCAAAATTGGTTCGACAACAACGCCGAGGAACATCGCGCCGTACGCGAAGAAGTCGGTGTGTTCGAACAATCCTCGTTCGCAAAGCTGCTCGTGGCCGGACGCGATGCCGAAAAGGTGCTGAACCGGGTGGCGACGGCGGACGTAGCGGTGCCGGCCGACAAAGTGGTCTATACCCAGTTCCTCAATAAACGCGGCGGCGTCGAGGCCGACCTCACCATCACGCGCCTCGCCGAGGATCGCTACCTCGTCGTCACCGCCGCGTTTACCGCGACCCATGTACAGGCATGGATCAGCGAGAACACCCCGTCGGATGCGTTCTGTCTGATCACGGACGTCACCGGCGGGCACGCGATGCTGAACGTCCAGGGGCCGAACTCGCGAGCGCTGCTGTCTGCTATTTCCAGCGCCGATTTCTCCACCGAGGCATTCCCGTTTGGCACCATGCAAACCGTCGAGATCGGTTATCAGTCGGCGATGGCCGTGCGTATTTCCTATACGGGCGAACTTGGTTGGGAACTCTACGTACCGACGGAAATGGCGCTGCCGGTCTACGACACGCTCACCGCAGCCGGTGCCGAACACGGTTTGAAGCATTGCGGCTATCACACCCTGAACACGCTCCGCATCGAAAAGGCCTACCGCGAGTGGGCGCACGACATGGGGCCGCTCGATAGCCTGCTCGAATGCGGCCTCGGCTTCACCTGCGCCTGGGACAAGCCGGGCGGTTTCATCGGCCGTGAGGCGCTGCTCGAACAGCGCGAGGCCGGCACCTTAAAGCGGCGGCTCGTACAGTTTCTGCTCACCGATCCCGAGCCCATCCTGACCCATAACGAGCCCATCCTGCGCAATGGCGAACGCATCGGTTACACCCTATCGTCGGGTTATGCCCACACGCTCGGTGCTTGCGCCGCGATGGGTTATATCGGCTGCGAAGACGGCGTAAGCGCTGAGTTCATCGCCGCCGGTGAGTACCAGATCGAACAGGCCGATCGAACCTATGGGGCGCACGCGTCGCTCACGCCGATGTACGACCCGACGAGCGCGAGAACCCGAACATGAATTGCCGCGCGTCACCCGCGCGGTCTTCGAGCCGTCCTAAAGCCGGCATTCGCAACCGCAGATCAGGAGGAGGTTAGTATCATGAGTCTAAATTTCGGATTATTGCTCGCTTTTCGCAACCCACCGCAGTGGCGGCGGCCTTGGGCGGACATTTACGAAGAACACTTGTTGCAGGCGAAAGTCGCCGAGGACCTGGGTTACGACGAAATCTGGTTGACCGAGCACCACTTCTGGGAAGACGGTTGGTGCCCGGCCCTGCTCACTACTGCCGCGGCTATCGCGGCCCGCACGGCAACCATCCGTATCGGTACTTTCGTGGTTTTGTTGCCGCTCGGTAAACACCCCATCAATGTGGTCGAAGAAGCGACCGTCGTCGACATCATTTCCAACGGGCGCCTCGACTTGGGTATGGGTCTCGGTTACCGCGTACCTGAATTCCAAGGCTACGGGATCCCGCGCGAAAACCGCGCGCAACTCATGGACGAAGGCTTGGAGATCATCCAGCGTGCATGGACCGAGGAGACATTTTCCTTTAAAGGTGAGTACTACGATCTCAAGAATGTGCACCTCGAGCCGACCCCCGTGCAGGATCCGCATCCACCGATCTGGACCGCCGTCATGGGCCGCAAAGCAGCGCGGCGGGCGGCCCGTTTCGGCTTTCATGTTGCGGGCACGGGCGGAGAAAATCTGCAACGGATGTACGATGAAGAACTCGCTAAAAACAATCGTAACCCGGCTGATTTCAATATTTCTCAACTGCGTCTGGCCTACATTGCGCCGACCCGCGATCAGGCCTGGGAAGATGCCCAGGACCATGCGCATTACATGATGCAGACCTACGACACCTGGCTCAAGGAAGCGGGCGACGCCAAGTGGTTCCAAGAGACGATGTCTGTGTCGAACATGCCGCCGCCCGAAAAACTCCGTGATACGGAAGGCCTGTCGTTTTTCGAGGCACCGCTGATGATCGGGACGCCCGATGACATCATTGAGGAAATTGAGCGTTACGATGCTGCGAGCCGCGTGACCCATCTCGTGTTGTGGATGCAACTGGCCGGCATGGACCCGAGGAAAACCGAGCAGTCGATGAAACTCTTTGCCGAGGAGGTGTTACCGCACTTCAGGAAGTAGGCCGACCGCGCATTGGCGGTACCGGTGGACGTCGGGCGTTGCGCCGCGAGTCTTCGAACTGCTGGGTCGGGATTCGGCCCCGTTCGTATCAATGACCCTCGGGCAACTCACGGCCCCCGGCATCGTTGAACCAGATCTGGAGGTGGCCGCGTAAGCGGCCCGGGTCCGATGGGTGTACCTCGAGCGCGGTGAGTTCGCCTTTGCAGTAACGATCGCCAAAGCGGCAATAGAAGAAAAAGTGTTGTCCATCGAGATGAGCGCGTTTGAAGTCGATGGTGATCATTGGCCGATACCCGTCGGCCGGCGCTTTGCGCATGCGTCGCCGGGTTTCGCGGTACCCATTGTAATCCGGTATACCCGGCAGCGGGTCGACGAGGATGAAACCGCCTTCGGCGTTATGCAGCACGAGCCTTACCCGAGTCGGGTGGCGCCTTCGGCGCGCGGGCAAGTCGCCGTCCGTTAGCGGCGGTACAACGATCGCGCCATCGGCGTCGATGGCGGACTCGAGTGCGACGTACGGGGCTACGGTCTCGGCTCCGCGGGTCATACGCCTGAGTTCATCGTGGAGACTATCGGGCGACGCGCGATCGGGTAACCGCGGATGCAGTGCCGCCACGATCCGGGGTGCGCCCTTGGCGAAGATAAGCTCGGTGCGCAGTTGGGACCATTCGACGTCGACCTTGGGATAGAGCGTAACGCGCAGGCGTTGCAGCGAACCAAATAAGGATCGCTTGACTTCGATCCGGTCGCCGGTGTCCATCGGATGTTCGCCAGATAACTGAATTCTCTCGCTGTCAAATCCCGGCGCCGATACTCGCAGACGCACGCTTGCGCACAGCAGGGCAACCCGCGATAAATGAAGTAGCGCCGCGTTTTTCCGCGCGGTCCTTCGCACCGGCTCGATAGTTGCTGGTCCCGAGGACGCCGGCGATCGGTCGGCCTTCGGGGTCATAGACGCCGCCCACTATCAGGATGGGTCGGGCGAGTTGAAACGTGACGGCCAGGGCCAGCGCGGCCAGCACGGCAATTGCGAAGCACAGATCACGCAGCATCGTCGCCGACCTTTACGCGGCGTCGGTTTGTCACAGCAGCGCCCTGAGTTCTTCCTTGCGGTCGCGGCCGCGGCCGCGATATTTCTCGGTCAGCATGCGTTGCTCGATCCGTGTGCGTTGTAGCGCCGAGACGGTCGCACCGCGGCGGATGAGCGCAATGGTCGACGGAATGGCGCGGTCGCCGATGGCCACTTCGAGGGGTGTGCGCCCTTTTCTATCGGCTGCGTTGGGATCGGCACCTGCCTCGATCAAGAGATCGATCGCGCGGTCGCGGTCGCGGTCAGCGGCAGCGGTCAATGGCGAGTAGCTGCTTTCGAACGCATCCAGCGAAGCGCCGCCCTCGATGAGTACCGCGACGGTGTCGGGATCGCCGTATTTGATCACATCGAACAGCGGTAGGTTGCCGTGTTCGTCCGCGTGATTCGGATCGAGCCCGACGGCGAGCAGGGCGCGTATACCCGCGGCGTGCTTTTTTGACGCGCCGAAATAAGCGGCCTGCGTCTCCGGCGACGGTCGCGTCACATCGGCCGCCGCCAGTGCCTCGATGACGTAACCATAGCCCTCCCGGGCAGCGAGCATCAATACGTCGTCGCCCCGCGCGTCGGTGTAGTTAACGTCGGCGCCGTGCCCGATCAGGAACTCGACCATTTCGAGCCGACCGTTGTGCGCCGCTACGCCGAGCGGCGTGCGCTCCTTGCTGCCGATGGCGTCGATCTTGGCTCCAGCGGCGACCAGAACCCCTGCCTTGGGCAGGCCGCCGCCGCCGCTCGCATGGCGCGCAAGATAATGCAGCGCCGTGTCTTTGTGATCGCCCGTCGCGTTCGGGTCGACACCCATTTCCAACAAGTGCCGTAGCTTCCCGGTGTCGCCGCCTCGGGTAATGATTTCGCGCAACTCATTGGCGCCGCCTGCGTTGAATGCGCGCGATGCGCGGCCGCTGTCAATGAGCGCCCGGCGCATACGCGCGCGGGCGGGCTCATCGTCGAGCAGACGGTGGGCGAGCGAGTTCTTTCGTCTGGGCTGGATGAGTGCCGCCGGATCCGCGCCGAGTTCGAGCAGCATGGCAAACAGTCCGGCGCGGTTGCGGATCAGCGCGTGGCCGAGCGCCGGACCGGAATCGACCGGCGCGCCAGACTCCGTCAGCAACCAGCGTATGAAATCGGGTTGGTTGCTTTCGACCGCCGCTGTGATGCAATCGCGACCGTTCGCAGTTTTGCTGTTCGGGTCCGCGCCGGCTACGAGCAGACGCGCGACCGCTTCGGCCGATCCGACGCTACAGGCGCCGATGATCGGGGTGAGGCCGTCCGTCGTTGTCGCGCTTGCATCGGCTCCGGCGTCAAGTAAGGCCTCGATCACGGGGAGGTTTACGTCGAACTCGCGCGGGCTCGCGTTACGAAACGCCCCGCCGGCCGCGGCAAAGTGCAGCGCATTGGCGCCGTCGGTACCGATCGCGTCGATCTCCGCCCCCGATGCCAGCAATCGCCGAACGACGTCGAGGTAGCCGGCGTTAGCCGCCAGCATCAACGGGGTGTGTTCGTAATCGTCGTGGGTGTTCACGTCGGCGCCGTCCTCGATGGCCGCCAGCGCCTTCGCGGGGTCCGAGTCGAATCGCCTCAGCGCATCGCGTAAGGCAGTGGTCTGGGGATCGGTAATGCGTTCAAGACCGACATCTATCGCTTTGCCCCATTCGTTGACGGCCGCGACATACCCGATCGCAACGAGCGCGAAGGCGCCGAAGTAGAGGTAAATCCAGCTGTTGCGCCAGTGCTTGCCGCTTTTGAATCCCGCGACGACAGCGACGATCCCTAAAGGGACGTGCAGCAGCGCGATGAAGTAGATCATCAGGCCGAGTGCCAGGCCTTCCAGACCTTCCCAGTCGCCGAGAGCGGAGACGAGGAAGAAGACCAGCAACAGCCCGATCGCGAGAAACGTGCTGCGATTGGCTGTGCGTTGGCTCCGTGCCGACATCGGAAAAGTATAGCAGGGCTGCTATCAGCTCTTCTGCAGTCGGCTCAGCGGAAAGATCGACCGGATCTAAGGTACCGATTCCCAGCTGATCATGTAGTCCACGGCCGCGGCAACTTCTTTATCAGACAGGCGCGGACGACCGGCATTCGGCGGCATCGCCAGGAATCCGTCTTCGACGTGCGAGCGCAACACTGAACTCCAGAAGGGCGCGCGCGGTGCCCACGCCGCGTCGTCGCCGAGGCGGGGCGCGCCCTCTTTGCCACCATCGTGGCAGGCGGCGCAGTAGGCTGTGTAGATCGCCCGTCCCGTACTGAGATCTTGATTCACGCCGGTCGCCGTGGTCTGCTTGATTTCTCCCGCCATGTAGGCGGCTGCCGCTGCTACCGCTTCGCGTGACAAGACGCCGCTGCCAGCCATCGGTTTCATATTGATAAAGCCGTCGGTCGCGTGCTCCTCGAGAAGTTCCGTCCACTCCGGGACCCGGGCGGCCCAGTCGGCCTGGTCGCCGAGTCTCGGCGCTCCGTCGACACCGTCGTCGTGGCACGATGCGCAGTGTCCGGCGTATACCGCTTTGCCGTTGACGCCGCCGGGCGACGACGTTACGGGCGGATCCGCGCCCCCGTTCTGACTGATGGCAAACAGCAGGACTGCGAGCAATACGGTAATGGCCGCCGACCGCCATTCGTCGTGTGAGGAGTGTTCGTTCATTATTCGGGCTGTCCAGCAGGAATTAGTCATAAGGAATGCACATATATCTACTTATAGCGAACCGGCAGCCAACCGATCATGATGCGGATCAGCGTTCGATCCTCGGACGCGTGCGCTATTTTTAGGGATTGCCTATCACGGGATCCTCAACCCGTTCGGGCGGCAGCGGGGACGCGAATGCCACGAATGCCAATGACCAAAGGAGAGAAAAATGCTGAAACTGCATCACGTTACCAACACGCGCTCCGGCCGCATCGTTTGGTTGCTCGAAGAACTCGGGCTGCCGTATGAACTCAACCATATGGAATTCAATCCCAAAGCGCTCAAATCGGATGAACACCGGGCCAGGCATCCGCTCGGCCGCGTGCCGGTGCTGGAAGACGGCGAGCTCACCTTGTATGAGTCCGGAGCCATCGTCGAATACATCGTCGCGCGCCACTCGGACGGGGAGTTGAAACCGTCTGTCGAGTCGCCGTTGTATCCGGAATTTCTCCAATGGTTTCACTATTGCGAAGGGATGTTGATGTCGCCGATTAACACGATCGTGGTGCACACGCTGCTGCTGCCGCCCGAACGTCGCAATGACGAAGTGTTGGGGCAGGCCCTACGGCTATTGACCAAATCGTTGGCGCCGGTAGAGGCGGCGCTTGCGGGGCGTGAGTACCTGATCGGTGAGTTCTCGGCGGTGGACATCATGCTTGGCCACGCCATCTTCATGTCGCGACGCCTCGAGTGCGTCACCGAGGACATGCGCAATCTGGTCGCGTACATCGGCAGACTCGAGGCGCGGCCGGCGTTTCAGAAGGCGATTGCGGCATGATTCAGGCCGAACCGGGGCGTCCGCTAGCGGTAACCCAGTTCCGAAGGGTACTCGGCGCGCGCTGCCAGCGGCCTGCGGGATCGGTCAGCGAAACTTCATCGGTGGTCCAGCGTCCGTCGATCAGCATGCCCATCGGTGGATCCTGTCGCCTCGCGCGGCGGCTTCCCGGCGAAGCAGGCCGGTCTCCGCTAGAATTCTAATGTTGAACGTAACCAGAAGGACGACTGCCCATGTCCATTACCGCGCCTAGCAAGACCCTGGATGACGCTGACAGCGTGCGGGAACATTTCGGCGAGCCGCTACACGTCGCCGTCGCGATTGTCAGAGATTCGCTCGACCAGCACCATCGGACCATGATAGCGCACTGCCCGTTTATCTGTATCGCGACCGCTGATGCGGCCGGTCAGCCGGTCGTCTCGCCCAAAGGCGATGCGCCCGGGTTCGTGCACGTGCTCGACGACCATACGATCCTGATCCCGGACCGTCCGGGAAACAACAAGGTCTTGGGTTTTTCCAACATTGTCGAAAACCCGAAGATATCGGTTCTCTTCATCATCCCGGGCAACGCGGAGACCCTGCGCATCGAGGGCGAGGCCCGCATTGCGCTCGACGATGAGCTGCTCGAACTCGGCGTAGCCAAGGGCAAGCGGCCGCCGGCGGCGCTGCTCGTGCGCGTGACGAAGGCCTACGCCCATTGCGGCAAATCGATGCTGCGCTCGCAGCTGTGGGATCCCGCGCGTCACGTCGCCAAGGGCGATCTGCCGAGCCTCGGCGAGATGATCAAGGCCCAGGCGGGCACACCGCTTAGCGTCGCAGAGGCCGAAGCGGTCGTCGCCGACGCATATAAGAATAATCTATACTGAACGGCCGTTTCAAAAATACCAAAGGAGAGAAACCCATGGCCCAACGCATTATCCCGGATTCGATGAAAGCGTTTTATGACGGCTTCCATTTTGCGCCTGCGGTGGTCGACGGCGATCACGTTCGATGCTCCGGCGTGATCGGTATGAACCTTGCCGACCACAGCTGCCCGGACGATCCGGCCGAGCAATTCGACCTTGCCTTTCGTAATCTGAAAGAGGTCCTGGATGCGGCCGGCGTGACGTTCGCCGATGTCGTCGAGATGACCACTTTCCATGTTGGCTTGCAATCGCACTTTGAGACGTTTCTCGGTGTCAAAGACCGCTACATCAACGAACCTTATCCGGCGTGGACCGCGATCGGCATTTCGGAACTGGTGATCCCCGGCAGCCTTGTCGAAATTCGCGTGACTGCCAGAAAAGCATAACGGGTGAGGTCGGGATAAGGATCACGGTGTCGACGCATGGCCCTAGGCCGTTATTGAGGCTTTCATAATTCGTGAACATTGTAGGTTGGGTTAGCCCGCAGGGCGTAACCCAACATGACGGCCAAATTGTTGTGTTACGGCGCTCATCAAGCCTAACCCAACCTACGGTGCGCATGTGTTCAGTAGTAATCCTCGCCCGGCACCCAGTAGAAAAAGCCCGCCGCAGGCGGACATTGTTTGACTGGACCCCGGATCAAG
>CAZFZX010000101.1:0-16714 GCA_964523765.1 uncultured Enterobacteriaceae bacterium | reverse complement strand
TCTGTATCCGTTTGCCTACCGATCAGATCGATGACTTATTCAGAAGTTCCTTAGGACTCCCAATGATATCGGGCGGCGACGGAAGGTGACGAACAGACTGCTGTTAGTGGACGACGATGTAGAATTCTGCGGTCTTCTGTCGGAATACCTCCGCGGCGAGGGGTTCGACGTCGAAATAGCATACGACGGGCTGTCCGCCATTGAAAAACTGCGCAGCGTCCCTGCCGATATCACAATCCTGGATGTGATGATGCCGACGATGAACGGTCTCGATGTGCTGCGCGAATTGCGCCGGTTCAGCCAGGCGCCGGTGTTGATGTTAACGGCGCGTGGCGAGGACATCGATCGCATCGTCGGTCTCGAACTCGGCGCCGACGACTATGTCGCCAAGCCATGTAACCCCCGCGAAATCGTCGCCCGTGTCCGCGCCATCCTGCGCCGGGCTCAGGCCTTCGGTGCAACGCCCGCGACGGCGAACGGACTGGTAGTGGTAGACGACGTCGAAGTCCGCGCCGACGAGCGCGCAGTCTACCAAGCCGGTCAGCCGGTCGAACTGACCTCGACAGAATTCGACGTGCTCTCAGTACTGGTCTCCAACGCCGGACGAGTGGTCGAGAAAGGCGAAGTTTCGAGCGTCGCTTTGAAGCGCAAGCTCGGACCCTACGATCGCAGCATCGATATGCACATCTGTCGGTTACGCCGCAAACTCGGCGATTTGCCGGGTGGAGGAGAACGGATCAAGACTGTGCGCGGCTTAGGCTATCTCTATGTTCGAACGACGGAGAAACGGGACGGTTGAGGGGCGTTGAACTTCGCCGCCGTGACGCAATGAAAAGTCTGTTCGCTAAGATATTTCTCTGGTTCTGGGCAACTACGATTGCGGTCGCGATCGTGACCGCCATTGCGACTACGCAATTCAATCGGTCGTTCGGGGCGGATCCGTTGCGAGCGCATTTTCAGCGTACCCAAGCCGCGTACGCTGAGGCCGCCGATTCGATCCTCGATACCGGGGGATTGGACGGACTTCGGATCTGGATGCAGGAGCTTCAGGGGCCGGGCGGGCCGCCCGGACATCTGCAACTACTCGACGACGGCGGCCGTGCCGTTTTCGGCGCATCCGCGGTCGAGGACATTACCGCCGCCGTGTCGGCGCGCGACAATGGCGTGGCCTCGCCGGCGACGCTCGCCGGTGTGTTCTTCGATCCCGTTTACGGCCCCGACGGTGAGCGTTATTGGTTCGTTAGCGATATGCGTCAGCATCATCACCCCGGGACGCGCGTCGGGAGGATGTTCGGGCTAGCACCGCGTCCGCCCGGTATCGGCGGGTTTCGTCTTGGTGTCGCTTTACTCGTCAGCGGTATCGTGTGTTACGGACTCGCGCGCTATCTGACGAAACCGATCGTCCGTCTGCGGGCGGCGAGCGCGGAAATTGCGGGCGGGAACTTCGCCGTTCGCGTCGATGATGAAGGCCGGCGTGACGAACTCGGTGCGCTCGGCCGCGATTTTGATCGTATGGCCGAGCACCTGGAGCGTTTGAACGCGTCTCAGCGGCAGCTTTTGCGTGACGTGTCGCACGAACTTCGATCACCGCTCGCGCGATTGCAGGTCGCCGTCGGTCTCGCGCGCCAACGCGGCGGCGAAGTCGTCGAGGCTGAACTCGACCGGATCGAGCACGAAGCCGAAGCGCTCGAAGAGCTCATTCAGCAATTGTTATCGGTTGCCCGGATTGAATCGAGCGGTTCGGAACTGCTGCGCTCAGAGATATCGATCGATGAACTCATCGGGGCGGTCGCGCGCGATGCCGAGTTCGAGGGCAGAGACGGCGGCAAACGCGTCGAGGTAAAAGGCTCGAGTAATGCGGTCGTTCTCGGCGACAATGCCATGTTAAGCAGTGCGGTGGAAAACGTGGTGCGTAATGCGCTCAGGCATACCCCGGACGGTACCGCGATCGAAATCACCGCGAACAAGCGCGGCGACGGGCGACAGGTGCTGATTCTTGTGTGCGACCACGGACCCGGTGTCCCGGAAGCGCTGATCGGGGAGCTATTCAAACCGTTCGTTCGGGTTGACTATGCGCGGGACCGCGAGGGCGGCGGGTCTGGTATCGGTCTGGCGATCGCCGATGCCGCGATCAGGCGCCACGGTGGCGCGATCAGGGCGAGCAACGGTCCCGCCGGCGGTTTGTGTGTAGAAATCGACTTGCCTTGCGAATCGCGGCGCTCTCCAGGTTAAAACCGCGATCGATAAACGGTATGCTGAGACCATGCAATACTGTCCGCACTGCCGAAAACCGTTGGAAAAGATTTTTCTAGGCGATCGTGAACGTCTCGCCTGTCCGGACCCGCAATGCGGATTCGTGCATTGGAACAACCCGGTCCCCGTCGTCGCCGCCATCGTCGAGCACGATGAGCACATCGTCCTCGTCCGTAACGTCGGCTGGCCCGAAACCTGGTACGGGTTGGTCACGGGATTTCTCGAATCCGGTGAAATGCCGGAAGAAGGCGTACTGCGTGAAGTGGAGGAGGAAATCGGACTCAAGGGGGTGATCGAATCCTACGTCGGGATGTATGAGTTCTATCGCCAGAATCAGCTGCTCATCACTTATCATGTGACCGTGAGTTCGAACGCCGTCACGATCCCGAAGCACGAGATCGCCGATTACAAATGGGTGCACATCGAACAAGTGAAGCCCTGGACGGCGGGCACCGGCAAAGCGCTTCGAGACTGGTTGCGCGCGCGCGGTATCGAGCGGGACCTCGTCGATTTCGGCGCAGCCGACAATTAGCCGGCGGGTGCGGCACCCGGCTCCGGTATCTAAAGTTTAGCCTCGGGAGCATCCGGTCTTGGCGGAACCGGATCGAGTCCGCTCGTACCCCAGGGATGACAGCGCAGGATCCGTTTGAGGCCGTAGTAGCTGCCGCAGAGCGGCCCGTGCTGTTCGACCGCTTCGATAAAATATTCCGAGCAAGTCGGCAAATGGCGGCAACGGGGCGGCAGCAGCGGCGATATGCCTAGTCGGTAGGCCTTGAGCACGACGATCATGCTCCTCTTAGCGGCGCCCGACGCCGCTCGACCTAGCCGTCTCACGCGTGCTCGCCGGCGGTCTTTGGCTTCAGCGCCCGCGCCTTGGCGAATTGGCGGCTGCAGTAGTAGCAATCCACTACATCACCCTCGTCGAAGGTAAGATAGACTAGGGGGTGCCCGAGTGTGCCGCCGTCGTCGCAGCTTACCGATTCCGTATTGTCATCGACCTGAATAATTTCTCGTGAAGCCATAGTGCCGTTACTCAACTGTGCGGTGTATTCTATCCGGCTTCCTTCTCTATCGGTAGTAAGCGCGCGGGTTTTGATGATTGTTGTACCAACATGTTCTACTATTATCCTAGGGAACCTCTGATTAATTCTGGGGCAGTCGAGTCGCCGCTTAGAATCGTTCAGGTCAAGGCGCGGATCGCAGGTAATAGCCGGGACTATTGGCAAGATCCGCAACACAAACCTGGGCGATTTTGGGCGCGAGGCGACGTTCCATGAATTAATCAGAGGTTCCCTAAGCAGTCCATTTGTCAGTAGACCGACCTACGGAGCCGGGAGTTCGACATGGTTGATACCAAATACAATGCAGAACATATCTGGGCGCGCCTCGATGATCATGGCATGGTGGTCGTCGGGATCTCAGATCATGCTCAGGAGCAACTCGGCGACATCGTCTATGTGGAACTTCCGGACGTTGGCCGCGACGTGGCCGCCGGCGATGAGATCGCCGTCATCGAATCGGTTAAAACGACTAGCGAAATTAGCACGCCGGTATCCGGTACGATCCTCGAAATCAACGAGTATCTCGGGGATCGGCCAGAGATCATCAACGAATCACCTTTAGAAGAGGGTTGGCTCGTTCGCATAGAGTCGGACGATACCTCGGAACTCGGCGCGATGATGGCAGAGGACGCCTATGATGAATTCGTCGCCGCGGAAACCTGAAGACGCAGAAAAGAGAGAATAAGTGCGTCCCCTTTTCTCCTTTGCTTTTCTCCTTTTCTTCAAATCTCTTACAAACGCTGCTGGGTCAAGTAGGCTCCAATCTCGCTGCCGATCGAAATCTGTGGGTCCGAAGCTTTCTTGCCTTCGGCTGCTTCGCGTCGGGCGATGGCGGTCCGGGCCGTCTCGAATGCCGAGATAAACGACGGCGCCTGCTTCAATCCCTTCTCGAAGTACGCTTCGCCGAAGTAGGTCCATTCGTTTTCGTGACTACAGCCGAAAGACGAACGGTCCGAGGATGCCGCGGTTATTACCAGCGTGGTTGGTGAGGCCAGCGCCTCGATGAAACTGCCTGAGTAACAGGCGGAAACGATGACGATTCGCCATTTGATCCCACTGTCATCCAGTATCTTTCGAACCTCGTTCGCGGACAGGTCGTTGAATCCAAAGCCGGAGAGGTCGACGGCAATCGTTGCGTCTTCCGCGCCATGTGAACTTAAGAACACGACCACGACATCTTCGGTAAGGTCGATGCGTTTGGCGACACCGCGGATTGCCCTCTCCAGATTGTGCCGGTTCGCAAGGGGTACCGACTGCAGCGTGTCGAGGTTGTTGATAAGTGACACTGAACGCCCGCGCGTGCCGAACTGTCGTTCGAAGATAAGTACCGCTTGTTCGACTTCGCGTCGAAATACGTCCTGGTCCGCATAGGCACCGAAACCGACGAAATACAAATCGACAACGCCCGGCCGTTGTGGTGGCAGCTCATATAGGCTTTGGCCCAAAAGATTGGCTTGGGCGTAGTATGCCGCCTCGACATCCACCCGCATTTGATCGCGGTCTCGCAAAGGTTCGATAAATATCGGGCGGTGCGGTAGGTAAGCGAGCATCGCGTAGACGGCGGCGCCGTAGCCCACGGTATAGCAAAGCGCGCGGCGCCACGGAGCGCGGTACAACAGTAGAACTACCCGCCCGAACACCAGCAGTCCCCATACTAGAAAAACTCGCCAAATAGTCCGAGCATGAGTGAGGAAGGAATCGGGGTGGCTCTCTAACCAGAGGTTCGTCGTAATGATCCAGGCAATCAATAGCGTCACCGAGACGCTCGCCATCGCTACCGCAAGGCGCAGGAATTCCGTAGGCCGACGGTCGATCAACACGATAATCGAGATGGTCGCGATCCAGAAATAGCTATAAGCGGCCTCCGAAGCGATGCCCCATAGCGAGAATTCTGCTCCCGTGCCGGCGTCGAACAAATCGTTCGCGGCCGATGCCATCCAAAGACCAAAAAGCAGCGTGACGAACTGACCGAGCGAGGGGTGTAGGTGCCGTCCGTTCGCGGGGATAGGCAACGCGAGACGCAAGCCGGTCAGGAGGTTGGCGGCGAGTAAGTTGCTTTCGCGAGCCACGATGCGGCGAATGTGATCGATTTGTTCGGCTGGCAACATCGGGATCCAGTGTCGTATCCATCGCGTTCCGGACACTATCTTACCAATTGCGTGTACTCTGTCCGGGCGAAGTTCAATATACTTGGAATGGGGCGCTCGGTATCCCTTCAAAAAGCAGCAGAAAATCGATGGTGTTTAGCGCGGCGGTAAAAAAACGACTGCGGTCTGAGGCACATCGGCTGAAGCCGGTGGTAACGATCGGACAACACGGCTACACGGCCGCCGTTGCGGCTGCGATCGATGAAGCGCTCGAGGACCACGAACTCATCAAGGTACGCCTGCGGGGCATCGAACGTGAGGGCCGGAAACCCCTAACAGAAGAGATTTGCCTCGATCTCGACGCTGATTTCGTCGGTCTCATCGGCGCGGTGGCCACGCTGTTCCGGCCGCGCCCGGAAAACGACTAGATCACTGTTCCGAAATATCGATCACTTTCTGATCCGGGATTGACCGATGAGCGTGACTACCGTCATGCCGGATTCAATCCGGCATCCAGTCAATGAAACTGCCGCTTTCAGCGGCACATATTCCACTGGATTCCTGCTTTCGCAGGAATGACGATGAAATTGAAGCCCATCCGGAATCTATTCACCGCCACGTAGGCAAAAAGTTTTCAGATCGGTTCTAATAAACCCGCGCCTATTCCGGTGCTTTGTTATTCAGGATGGATCTAATGCAAGTCGATCTCGTTGTTCTCGGCTCTGGCCCGGGCGGCTATTCCGCTGCATTCCGCGCGGCCGATCTGGGTTTGGGCGTAGCGTTGGTGGAGCGAGCCCCGACCCTGGGCGGCGTCTGCCTCAATATGGGTTGCATCCCGTCGAAGGCGCTGCTGCACGCCGCAAAGGTCGTTAGTGAAGTTCGCGAGATGAACGACCACGGACTATCTTTCGGGGCCCCCGTGATCGATCCGCAGAAACTGGCGGGATGGAAGTCCAAAGTCGTAGGCCAACTGACCGGCGGCCTCGCGGCGCTGGCAAAACAGCGCAAAGTGCAGGTCGTCAACGGTGTCGGCATGTTCACATCGCCTTCGGTTTTGCGCGTGACATCGGACAGCGGTGAAACGGATATCGAATTCAAGAACGCGATTGTGGCGGCGGGTTCTGAACCGATGGCGATACCGGGGTTTCCGAACGACGATCCTCGACTCATCGATTCGACCGGCGCTCTTGAACTTGCCGATATTCCGCCGCGTTTGCTCGTAATCGGCGGAGGTGTCAGCGGACTCGAAATGGCCACCGTTTACATGGAATTGGGGAGCCAGGTGACCGTTGTCGAACTCCTTGACGGGTTGATGGCCGGCGCCGATCGCGACCTGGTGAAACCCCTGCAAAAACGTATGCGTGAGCGTCTCGAAGCAGTTTACACGAGTACCCGAGTAACGCGGATCGACCCGCAGACGGACGCGTTGATCGCCCATTTCGAAGGGGACGGCGCGCCTGCATCGGCGCCGTTCGATAAGATCCTTGTCGCCGTGGGTCGCCAACCCAACGGCGCCCGTATTGGTCTCGATAATGCCGGCGTTAGCGTCGACGAGCACGGATTTGTGACGGTCGACAAGCAACAGCGTACTAACGTAGCGCACATATTCGCCATAGGTGACATCGTCGGGCAGCCGATGCTTGCGCATAAAGCGGTGCACGAAGCCAAAGTCGCCGCCGAAGTGATTGCGGGCCGTAAGGTCGCTTTCGACGCTGAGGTCATTCCTGCGGTGGCCTATACGGATCCGGAGGTGGCGTGGGTCGGTTTGACCGAGACGGAGGCCAAAGCCAGCAACCGCGTTTTCGAAAAGAGCGTGTTTCCATGGGCCGCGAGCGGTCGATCCTTGACCTTGGGCCGCAAGGAGGGGCTTACGAAGCTGTTGTTCGATCCGGAAGACGGTCGCGTCATCGGCGCCGGCGTCGTCGGGCCCAATGCCGGGGATTTGATCGCCGAAGCGGCGCTCGCGATTGAGATGGGTTGCGACGCCGAAGACATCGGTTTGACGATCCATCCCCATCCAACCTTATCGGAAACGCTGGCGATGGCAGCTGAAGCGTATGCCGGGACCATCACCGATCTGTATATCCCGAAGAAAGCCAAGAAGTAGCACCCTGGCGCCCCTTGGGACGAAACAATTGTTGCAATGCAGCATTTTTCGACTGCATAATCCCTGCCGAGCCCGCATATTTGGCGAAACCGTTCCCTTGGCATCGGTCCGATAATGACGCTAAGCGCTCGGTGAGCGCAGTGGGTAAACCGTTTCGAAACCGCTTTCGTGAAATATGCGGGCTAGCCGACATTCGGAGCAAACATTGCCGACAGGCGGGCACAGACAGGTCATCTGCTGGAGAAAATAATGGCGACCGACCCGACATTGCAACATCAAATCCCGGATCCCAACGAACTCGCGGAGACGGTCAGGAATATCGCGGCGAAAAGCCAGGAACTTTTAGCTGCTTTCATGAAGCCGCGAGGCGTCGACTTAGAGGCCGACCAAGACCCACTCGGGTTGATGCCGGCATTCCTCGAATTGACGGCGAGCTGGGCCGGCGATCCGACGAAGGTCCTTGACGCGCAGTTCAACGCGTGGAAAGCGTATATGGAGATCTGGCAGCAGACCGCCCAGGGTTTGATGGGCTTGGAGACGAAGCCGGTCGTCGCGCCCGAAAAAGGCGATCGGCGTTTCAAGGACGCCGATTGGGACGACAATCCATTTTTCGATTACATCAAACAAACCTACCTCGTTGCTGCCAGTGCGATCCTGTCGAGCGTCGAAGGTCTGGATGACATCGACCCGCAGGCCGCGAACAAGATCGTTTTTTTTACCAAGCAGTTTGTCGACGCGGTGGCGCCGAGCAACTTCATAATGACCAATCCCGAAGTAGTGCGCGCGACGATCGGATCCGGCGGTAAGAATCTACTCGACGGGCTGCAGAATTTTCTGGACGACATCGATCAGAAAGACGGCGGTTTACGTACGAAGATGGTAGACGAAGAGGCCTTCGAGCTCGGTACGAACGTCGCAGTAACACCGGGGAAGGTCGTATTTCAGACCGATTTGATGCAGTTGATTCAATACGAACCAACGACGGACGAAGTATACCGCCGGCCACTTCTGATCGTGCCTCCTTGGATTAACAAGTACTACGTGCTGGATCTGCAGGAGAGCAACTCCTTCATCAAGTGGACAGTGGGTCAGGGCCACACGGTGTTCGTCGTCTCCTGGATCAATCCGGACGAGCGCTTGGCGCACAAGGATTTTGAGGATTACGTGTTTGAAGGACCGCTGGCGGCACTCGACGCCATCGAGGAGGCTACCGGCGAAACCGAAGTGAACCTGGTGGGTTATTGCCTCGGTGGTACGTTGCTCGGGGCCGTACTCGCTTATCTGCGTGCCAGTGGCGACGAGCGTGTAAAGTCCGCCACATTCTTTACTTCGCTATTAGATTTTTCCGAACCCGGGGACCTCGGCGTCTTCATCGACGAGGCGCAGGTAGGAAACCTCGAAAACACGATGAATGAGCGCGGTTACCTCGACGGCGCCGAGATGGCGACGACTTTCAATATGTTGCGCGCCAACGACCTGATCTGGTCGTTCGTGATACATAATTATCTGCTTGGCAGGGAGCCCATGCCTTTCGATCTGCTGTATTGGAACGGTGATTCGACCCGCATGCCGGCGACCATGCACAGCACTTATCTGCGCAAGATGTACATGGAAAATGCATTCCGCGAGCCCGGCGGTGTGACGGTCGGTCGGGTACCGATCGATCTGCAAAAGGTCGATACACCGGCTTTTTTTGTGTCGGCGGCGGAGGACCACATCGCCCCGTGGAAGACAACCTATCTGGGCGCCCAGATTTTTTCCGGGCCGGTAAGCTTTCTGCTCGCGAAGTCCGGGCACATCGCCGGGATCATCAATCCCCCGGGGCCGCGCCAGTATGGTCATTTTACCGGGCCGAGCGTGGACGGGTTGATGCCGGAGGACTGGTTCGCCGAGAGCGAGCCGCACGACGAGAGTTGGTGGCCGCGGTGGGCTGAGTGGGTCAGCGGTTACGGCGACGATACGGTGGCCGCGCGCACGCCCGGAGACCGCGAACTCGAGGTGATAGAAGATGCGCCGGGGAGTTTCGCCAAATTGCGCGTCGCCTGAAACGCGAGCGCGGGGTCGCCGCAAAAGCCGCGATCGGGGCGGCTCGGTTGTCGAGCGGAACCATTCGATTCGAACGGAAAAGCGGCCGTCCGAGCTGTTTACCGCCCGTGCTCAGGCGGCCGGGGCGGCAACCGTTCGGCGCTTCGATGTCGAGGTCTTGGGCAACAGTAGCGTCATCGCTTCGATGACCCCGTCATCTGCCTCGTTCATTATGGCTTCGATCTTTTCATCGTCGACGGCGTTGAGTTGCAGCGCCGCGGATTCGAAATCCGGTACCGGTTCGTCCACATCGGAACGCCACATGGCGGCGCGGTAGATCACCGAGCCGACGTGTACGATCGAAACTTCGCTGAGGTGCGCATCGGGCACTTCGCAAGGGTGTCCCGCGTGGTATGCCACCGGGATGACGATCTCTTCCGGCAACTGCCAGCTCCTGAGCAACGCCGCGCCGAGATCGGCATAGGTGAATCCCAGTTCCTCCTGTTCGATCGCGGCCATCGTCCGCCCCGTATCGATCGCGCGTGCGCGGATTTCGGCGTAGCGTTCCGGATGGCGGTGGGCTAACAGCAGGTGGCCGGTGTCGTGCAGTAATCCGGAGACGAACAGGCGCTCGGCCGAGCGCAGCCGACGCTGTTTAGAGATGATACGGGCGACCACCGCGCAGTAGGCGCTGCGCCGCCAGAAGGTCCCCGGATCGAGCGACGGGGTTTCGATCTTGGTGAGTGTGCCTACCGCCGCGCCGGCCAGCGCCAGATCGTGGACTTGACTCAGGCCGAGGACCTGCACCGCGCGGCCGACGGTATCTACCTTGGAAACGAGGCCCATATAGGCGCTGTTCGCGATCCGGAGGATCCTGCTGGTCAAACCCGCGTCGTTCATAATGACTTTCGTCACATCGTCGAGCGATGAGTCTGGGTCAAAGACCAGTTGTTGAATACGGAGGTACGCCTTGGGTAGCGGTACCAAATCCTTTACGCCTTTGATCAAGCCGTCGATCGTGAGCATCTGTCGCCTTCCTTTTTTAGCAAGCTGCCGCGCCGCCTTCGATCGCCTGCGCGAGAGACGGTCCGGCTAACCGGTATTCGGCTGCAAATGCTCGAACTTGAGATGCTCGGCGGCCGTCCGGAGGCGCCTTGAGCGGAATTCTGCCGATCCGCTCACACAATTGGACGGCTAGGGCCGCGATCGGTTTTCGATCCGTGCTTCTTTCAAGTGATGGATAAACTCGAAGCATCCGGGCCCTTGCTTCTCGATGGCATCGATTTGGCCGTTGCTACTGAGTTTGACCACGAGATTACAGAAATCGTTCGAGATCGATAGCGGCGCATAATCTCCCCCGGCGCCATCGACGGCTACACCGTAACGTCCGTTTCTGACCGCCGGGCTGGGGGCGCCGGGATGTCCGCCGGAGACCGTCGGTCCATTCCAATACCAAAGCTCATGGGGCGTACGTAGTCCGGGCTCGCCCAGCGCTTCGATCATGCGCTCTGCGTCCTGGCCCAGATAGGCGTCCAATCCGGACTCGCCCGAAGCCCCTGCGGCAACTGTGATGAAGGCGACCGTAACAACGCTAAACAGGACGTAACGGCCATCGTTTTGAATGTCGGTGAGGCGCATGATGTGCAATACTCGAGTAAACCAAATACGCGTTCCAAAAAGTCGATCAGTTTCGAATTAGTAGCCGATGACCGGATATCACCACCGTCATACCGGCCCCGGATCGAGTCCGGGATGACGGACCCGGTATCCAGTAGAAAAAGCTTGCGGTCCCGTACTTCCGATCCCGGGGTCATATTACCGATCGTCACGACCGCAAGACATAGGCAGTAACAGACCTGAGTTTGAGACCACGGCCTTGAGCAAAAAATCCCCACAGGCGTTGCTCGCTCTCGCCAAGGCCGCCGAAGACGGCGATACCGATGCGAGCTTTCAGCTTGCCGAATGTTATGCCGAGGGCTGGGGTACGACCGCGGATCTCGATGCGGCGCGCCGCTGGTATGGCATTGCCGCCGCGGCCGGGCACCTCGATGCCGCCTACCGTTTGGCCTCGATGCTGATGCGTGGTGACGATCGAGAACGGGACGAACAGGCTGCGCTCAAATGGCTGCGGTTCGCGGCCGAAGCGGGCCACGGCGACGCCCAAGCAACGCTTTCCCGTTGTTACCATCAGGGTCGTGGCGTAGGCGCTAATCTATCGGCGGCGGTTAGCTGGGCTAAGAAGTCGGCTGCGAACGGCAGCGCGGTCGGTCGTTACAACCTGGCGCTGTGCTACCGCGACGGGATCGGTATCGAGCGGGATCGTGAACAGGCAGTGATACTGATGACACAGGCGGCCGAGCAGGGTTATGCGCGTGCACAACTCCTGTTGGGTCGCGCCTACGCCGAAGGCGCTGGTGTCGCCGCGGACCGATCGCGGGCGACGAACTGGTATGAACTCGCGGCGCGCCAGGGCTACGCTAAAGCGCAGTACAATCTGGCGCTCATGCTGCTGGCCGACGGTCGGGACGATGAACGCGCCATCGAGTGGTTGATCGCGGCAGCGGAGCAACGATATGCGAAGGCGCAATACCTGCTCGCGACCAGTTATCAACGAGGGATTGGCGTCCCGGTCGACCCCGAGCGGGCGCGCGAATATCTCTATCTAGCGGCTTCAGGAGGTCTCGCCAAAGCACAATACCGTCTCGCCAAACACTACCACCCGGGACGCGGATCGATGCCGGACGCGCGCTCCCATTGGAAGTGGATCAGGCGTGCCGCCGACAACGGTCACGTCAAGGCGCAATACCGTCTCGGCAAAAAGGTTCTTGATTCGCCGGCGGCGCTGCAGGCCGAGGCCGTTGAGTGGTTAAGGCGTTCCGCCGAGGGCGGCTACCACCGAGCGCAGTATTTGCTCGCGCGATGTTTCGCCAAGGGGATCGGCGTACCCCGCGATCGCGTGACCGCCTACCGTTGGATGTGTATCGCACGCGCTTGCGGTAACGATAGGGCTGGCCTCCAATCGGAAGGGCTCTCGCAGGGCCTTAGGGCGGACGCAATTGCCTCTATCAATCTCGATGCGATACGATTCAACGAACGTTGCAGCCGGGAAAAGACATTAAAGGACGCCTAGGATTCGAGTACCCGGTTCGAGTCCGCCGTTAGCGTCTCCCTGACCCACCGGTCGCTTTTCAAGTAGGCGGATAGCATCGAAATATCGGCGGATGTTGGCAACGAAATGAACCGCTTGGCCGCCCCTTGCAGTACCGTGGCGCGTGGCCGCTGCGACAGACTTATCGGATAGCAGCGGTAGATGCCGCCGAATATCGCGCCAGACGTTCGGGTTTCCGCCCCGCCGCTCTGTCAGGACCCGGGCGTCTTCCAAGTGGCCTAAGCCGATGTTGTAGGCGGCCAGCGCAAACCACAAGCGGTCATCGTCCCCGACCGCCGGCGGCAGGCGATCCCGCAAATCGGCGAGGTAACGGGCGCCGCCGTCGACTGCCTCTCTCGGGTCCAGGCGCGATACTTGGAGGTGCTCCGCGGTGCTGCGCGTCAACATCATCAGACCGCGCACGCCGGTCGGCGAGCGGGCCCGGGGGTCCCAATGCGACTCCTGATAACTCAACGCCGCGAGCAAGCGCCAATCGATCCCGATCGCCGCCGCCGCGTCGAGAAATAGATGGCGTAGCCGCGGGAATCTTTCATGGTAGGCACGCAGGAATGCGCGGGCGTCGACGAAATCAAAGTCGCCGTAATGGCCGTAGTAGCGATCCCACAGCCGTCCGCGCAAACCGTCCTGTTCACTTTGGACGAAGAAATCGAGAACCGCGTGGTCGACGCTCGCATCGGACCGCGTAGACAAGGCCCATGCCGTAGCGTGTAGTTGACCGAGGTCGAAACCGACTTCCAGACGTGGATATTTGGACCGCATCACCATGAAGTCGGTAGACGGGACGACAGCGTAGTCGATCACACCGGCGTTAAGCCGCGCCAGTAGTCTCTCAGTTGAGCTTGCCGACCGCGTCGTCCAACGCAGATCCGGCGCGGTCCGCGCCAGACGCGTGAGTTCCGTTTCACCGACGCCGCCGGCAAGCGTCTCGATCTTTGCGCCGACCAGCGCCGCCGTATCGAGCGGGCGCGGCTTGCCCGACAAATAGATCACCTGCGCCTGTACCAACGAATAGCTGGGACCGTATCGGATCCTTTGATCGGCCGCCGCCGGTACCGGGATCAGCCCGGCCGCGAGGTGAACTTTCCGCTTGGCCACCAGCATTTTCGCCTGTTGCCGGGTATCGACCATCGTCACGACGAGACGGACGCCGAGCGCACGGCAGAACTCCCGCAGCAATTCGTAATCGAAACCGAGGATCCCTTCCGACTCCAGGTAGTAGGTGTGCGGCACGGATACGAGCGCAACCCGCAGTTCGCCGGCCGCCTGCAGTGTCTTGATCGACGGGCTGCGGCCGTCACAAGCAGCCAAGCCGAGGAGTGCGACGAACACCAGCAGCCGGGGCGCGAAACGGGGATCGGGGACGCGGTGAGCGTAGCGGAGTGTAGGCATGGTCGGTGTTATCGGGCGCCGTCCGGCTGTTTATTGATAGGACGCATAATCCACGGACAAGTTCGAGAGCGCCACCGGTAAAACATACCCGATCGCGGGGTGGAAACCCGCCGGAATCGCCTCAGGAACCTCTTCCGGGGCTCCCCACCACCCAAGTCTAAGCGGCGGTCGAGGACGCCGCCGCGCGCCGACACCCTGCCGGTCGATACGCGGCGCAAAGACCAGCACGAGATCAAGAGTTCCCACCTCATGTGCTTTGCCGGTACCGAATTTGTAATCGAACCCAGCGGTTATTGGCACGACGAACTACGGAAATTTCGGTTGAGCCCGATCGAGGACGCGGAAGGCCGCCCGGCTTATGTTGGCCGGGGCTCCGGGGGCGGTGGGTCAATCGTACAGCATCCGGACCAACGGTAGCGGCCTCTCCCGCAACGGGCGAATCATTATCTTCAAATCGTGTATTACTATTTCGGCAAATGACTATCGATTTCCCCGATGAGCGCGTCGATCTGAAAAGGCTTTTTGACGTAGCCCTTGAAACCAGCATCCTTGGCGCGCTGAAGGTCGTCCGGCATAGCGTTAGCGCTTACGGCGATAACCGGGATATCTTCCGTCTCTGAACTCTTCTGCAGCTCCTTTAGTGCGGTAAAACCATCCATGCCAGGCAGGTTGATGTCCATAAGAATCAGCGTGGGTCGAACCTCCTTCGCCATTACCAAACCTGTCTCCGCGCTGGCGGCGGAGATAAGGTCTATTGAATCGAAGCCTATCGCGACGTCCTCCATCAGTAGTAGGTTGGCGGGATTATCTTCGATATAAAGAACCGTGTGTTTTTCACGCGTGTCAGGGTTTCTCTCAGCGCCAGACGCAGTACTCCGAGATTGAACCGTATCAAGCTCTCCGTCCGGACCTGTCAAACTAGTTTCCATGGCGATCGGCAGGTCGAACCAGAACGTTGACCCTTTGCCGAGTTCACTCTCGTAACCCAGATATCCTCCCATGGCCTCGATGAGTTCCTTAGCGATCGCAAGGCCGATCCCAGTGCCTTCGATCTCGGTATTCTTCATGCCAAGCCGGTTAAATGGTTCAAAAAGCTTTTCCTGCATCTCTTCTCCGATCCCAAGCCCCGTATCGGACACCAGAAGCCGAACAAACCCCTCGCGCAGATCATCGGCAGATTGGGTACAGTCGAAGGTCACCGCTCCGGCGTCCTCATTGTATTTCACGGCATTGGATAGGAAGTTCTGGAGGATCTCCTTGAAACCGGTCGCATCACCTAGCACGGTGGGAAGTGAGTGGCCTTCGGTTCTGTCGATGACCCTGATCCCGCGTTGTGCCGCCATCGTTCGGGTAGCCGTCAGAATGCTAGCCGCTGTGTCCCGGATATCGAGTCCCTCGATAGACAGCCCGAACTCTCCGGATTCTATTCTGGACAGGTCCAGCACATCGTTGACCAGTTCCAGCAGATGACGACCGGCATACAAGATCTGTTTGACCTTGTCGAGCTGAGTTGTGTTGAGCGCCCCTGCTTCCCGTTCCAGTAGCTGGGCAAACCCGAGTACGGCATTCAAGGGTGTACGCAACTCGTGGCTCATGCGCGAGAGGAATTCGGCAACCACTGCCTGAAGGGGACGATGACCTTTCACGCTGGCTGATTTGGGCCCAGAAGTACGCCGATTGGTTGGACCCGACAGTCGTTTCTCCGCCGAGCATCTTGGATTCGCCACCGTAACGCAGGAATGAACGTTTCTCCTCACAACGAAGGCCCGGGTGGGCAGTTATGACAGGCGACTCCCACGCGGGTGATACAGGGGTTGCCTCCCAATATCGGCGAGACATGCGTTAGAATGCGCTGCCGCGAAGGCTTGCGGAAGGGAAGGTCAAAAGTATACCCCAAAGTATACCCCGGCAAAAAAGGTAGTAGTTGTATCGTCTATAACATATTGAAATATAAGAAAAGGAGAGGTGCCAGAGTGGTCGAATGGGGCTGACTCGAAATCAGTTGAACGTCTAGCGCGTTCCGGGGGTTCGAATCCCTCCCTCTCCGCCAAATATCCGTTATATAGCTAATATTTTCAATATGTTAAACAGCCCACGGTAAATGTAGTCCCCCAATTGGCCCCCAAATTTGTATCGCCCGCGGGCATTTTTGTCGACACTGTTACGGTGCGACTTGTATAGGATTGGGGTATGACTTGGCGACTCTTCCTCGACGATAATCGCAACGCGCCGGTAGGTCTGATGGCGGCGCGCTCATTCCTTGAGGCTAGGGAGCTGGTGCTGTCGTGCGGCTGCCCGGAATACATTTCGTTCGACTTTAACCTCGGTGATGACGCGCTCACTGGCGTGGATTTCGCCGACTGGCTAGTGCAAGCGGACGCCAAGGGTCGAATACAAATCCCGGAGAATTTTGAGTTCGACGTTCACTCGAGTTCCCCGAGCGGCGCCGTAAAAATACGGGAAATCGTGACCGGTCATTTGAGCTCTCGCGAGTAATCGCTCGGGCAGCACACAGCTCCGCGTTGCCCGGTTGTCTCGCAGCTTTCTGCCGGCTCCCAGATACCCTCCAATTGTTCCCAGTCTCCAGCCTCATCAGGCGGGTCGACCTTCTTCAGGTTGCAAA
>CAZFZX010000100.1:0-16721 GCA_964523765.1 uncultured Enterobacteriaceae bacterium | reverse complement strand
ATGACGGACAGGGTGCGGCTTCACTTACTGGATTCCGGACAGCCACTTCGTGGCTTCCGGAATGACGGACAGGGTGCGGCCTCGCGTACTGGGTTCCGGACGGCGACTGTGTAGCTTCCCGAATGACGGACAGAATGCGGCTTCGCGAAAGGGTAGATCCCGACACCGTCATCTCGGTGAAAGCCGACGTTCGGTATTCTTTCGTTACGGGGCTTTGACAAACTTCAAGGTCATTCTGTCGCTTTCCCCGATTGCCTGGTACTTCGCTTTGTCTATGTTGCCGAGACGGTAGGTCGGTGGCAACGTCCATACGCCTTGGGGGTAGTCCTTGGTGTCTTTCGGATTCGCATTGATTTCCGAGCGGGCGACGAACTTGAATCCCGCAGCCTCCACCACGCGGATCGCGTCCGCCTCGGCGACGTAACCCGTGGCGGCCCATTCGACGCCGAACATATCGGGATTACCGCGATGGTCCGTCAACCCGAGAATGCCGCCGGGTTTCAAGACGTCGTACATGGCCTTCAACATCGCTCCTTCGGTCCCGTTCCCCACCCAGTTATGCAGATTCCTGAAGGTGACGACCATGTCCGCACTACCCGCGGGCGCCGGCTCCATCGAGGCGGGCGGCATCAGCGCGGTTACTACTACTCGGTCGTAGACATCCGGCATTGCGGCCAGCTTGTCCTTGAACTTCTGTTCGTTGCGTCTGAAATATGGGATCCCGGAGCTGCCGTCGTAATTGGCCGCGTACAGCTTTCCTTCGTCGCGCAGGTACGGGGCGAGAACCTCGGTATACCAGCCGCCGCCGCCCGGCCAAATCTCGACCACGGTCATATCGTCCCGGATCCCGAAGAACTGCAAGGTCTCGACCGGATGGCGCCAGACGTTGCGCGCTTGGTTGGCCGCGCTCCGATGCTCGCCGGCAGCCGCAGCTTTGAGTTCTTCGGTCGTATCAGCGCATGCCGTTGCGATGAAAACGAGCGTCAGCGTGGCGCCGAAATTTCGAATGAATGACATAGCTAATCTCCGGTGTCCGATACTCGGCAAACGATAACACACCGCGGCGGTAACCCCGCGCTACTGCAACGATACTTTCACGGATACGCCGAAAAAGACCTCGCCGTTCCTCACTCGCCGAGTTCGGCGCGGCGCGCATTCGTCGCCTCGACGTCTACTGCCAGTGACTCATCTTCGATTGCGCCGCTGAAAATGACACCGTAGACCTCGCTCGCGCGCTCCCGCGTCTCCCAGCGTTCGAGTACATCTTTGCGCACGCGTTCCGGATCCCGCCCTAAGGGTGCCCCGTAACCGCCTCCGCCCGCGTCGACTCCACGGACCCATTCGCCCGGCTCGAGGCGGCACTCGACTACGCCGGGTAGTTTCTCTTCAAAGCCGTCCCCGTCGATCTTGAAAGTCGACGCCGGCGGCCCGGCACAGCCGCCGCGTACTCCCTGAGGCGGATTGACCTGGCCGTCACAGGAAATCACAACGTTCATCGGGTCGTTGCGTGGACCATAGATGACCTCGGCACCAGGCGACCCGCGGAGACGCCCAGCGCCGCCGCCGCCGGCGACGACGCGTACGGACTTGAACAGCATCGGGTATTTCGATTCGTCGACTTCGACGCTACCGCGGTACATGAGTCCGCCGACGACGGGCAAACCGTAGTTGAGCCAGCCGTCGGTGGTCGGCGTGCCGGGCCCGCCGTTCGCAACGACCCACTCCTGGTTGATATACGGACCGTCGCGTCGCCAATCATGGCCCGAGATCACAGCGGCCCCGGCCCCCATGCCCATCGCTCCCTCGGCCAACCCGTGGCCCTCGCCGATCGCGGCGAATGCGGCCTGGGTAGTGTTGACGATACGATCGGCGATGTTGGTCGTCGCCATGGAGCAACTGTGCGGAAACTTTGGGATCCCGGTAATGCACCCTTCTCTCAGTTTCACCGTGACGCGGGAAAAACTGCCGGCATTATGCGGCACGTCGTGATCGAGGCAGTTGAAAACTCCTGCCATCGCATTACTGGTGGCGCAGGCCACCGACTGATTGAGGCCAAAATCCTTATTGTCCTCGTTGTGCGTCAAGTCCACCTCGATGCGTCCTTCCTCGGCATCGACGGCGATATCGACGCGGATGTCGAGACCCTCGGGCAGTACCGGGGGAAACGGATCGTAGTGACCGACGTTCTTCAGCGTCCCGCTCGGGAGCTTCTTGATCGCCTCCGCCATTCGACGCTCGGAGTAGACAAACCACTCGGCAATGAACTGGCGAATGGTGTCCATGCCGTATCGCTCAACCAACTCGACCAGTCGGCGCTCGCCTATCCGCGCTGCGCCGATGGTGGCGAGGTAATCTCCGTACCATTGTTCCGGTACCCGGATCCGGCGTTTGCACATGCGAATGATATCGTCGACGTCGGCGTAGTCTTTCTGCACGCGAACGCAAGGAAAGATCAGCGAACCCTCTTCGTAAACGTCGCGCGCGTAGGCATGATAGGTACTCGGGATCGAGTTGCCGCAATCCGCCTGATGCGCCTTTGCGCAGGTCGTAAAAAGGTGCTCGCCATCGACGATCACAGGCGCCATGATCATGTGATCGGCCGGATGCGTGTTACCGAGAAACGGATCGTTATGGAGAAACGCGTCACCGACCGCGATATCGTCGTGCAGATCGCACATCGCCTGGGTTTGCAGGCTGCTGCCGAAAATATGCACCGGCAGTCCCTCGCCGGGACACAACATTCGGTTGTCGCCGGTGACGATAGAGCAGGAGAAATCGCGCACGACCGCGAGTACGGCGGAGCGTGCGGTGCGTAATAGGGTGTTCGACATTTCGCGTACGATCGCGTCGAGCCGGTTCGCCAGCACCGCCATCAGAACGGGATCCATCGTGGCCTCGGGAGTATCTGTTTCGGGCTTGTTCATAGCTCTGCCTCCTCTGGAGGGGTGAGGATGTAACGCCCGCCGGCGCTGACGTTTGCGACCGAACCGGGATAGACGACCAGGGTCGAGGTGGGCTCTTCGATGATTGCGGGTCCCTCGATTACGGCGCCGACGTTGAGCTGATCGCCGAGGAAGATCGGGGTGTCGACGAGCCCGCCGGCGAAGTAGGCCTGCCGGCGACGCTCGGCCTGGGCCGCCTGCTCGCCCTTTCTGCGCGGCGGTTCCAGTGCAGGCGGATTGACCCGGGCGATCAAACGTCCGCGCCAGTTGAGGCATTCCACCGCCTGACCTTCATCGCGCACCGCGAAAACACGATCGTGGACTCGGTGAAACTCCGCGACCAGCGCCTCGACATCGCCGGCGCCACCGAAATGGTTTTTCGCTACCGGTATTTCCAATTCCCACACCTGGAAGCGATAGCGTGATTCGACGAAATACCGCTTTTCGATGTTGTCGAAGCCGCGTTGCCGCAGCCGATCGCCGAACGCGTCGAGCGCCGCGTCGATCGTCTCGAGGGCCGAGTTGACGCCATCGAAATCGAAATCCTCGGAATGGGTCAAGCGGCTCGCGCCCGCTTCGGTGATGATGTCGGAGAACTGCATGCCCGAGGCGCTCAGCGCGCCGGCCGTTCGCGGTACCAGGACCGTTCTGCAACCCAGTTCGGCGGCGATCGGGAGGATATTCAGTCCGCCAGCGCCCCCGCCGGCAACGAGTACTGACTCACTCGGGTCGAGTCCTTCATTGATGGTCAGTTCTTTGATCGCCTGGATCATGTTCTCATTCGCGACCGCCATCACGGCGTACGCCGCACGTTCGATCGGTTCGCCGAGTTTTTCGGCCAGGTCCTCGATGGCGGCGCGCGCCGCGCCTTCGTCGAGTTCCATGCGGCCGCCTAGAAAATGAGCCGGGTCGATATAGCCGAGCGTCACCGCTGCATCCGTGACCGTCGGTTCCCTGCCACCCCGGCCATAACAGGCCGGGCCCGGATCGGAACCCGCGGAGTGCGGACCGACGCGCAATAAACCACCTGAATCGACCCAGGCGATGGAACCGCCGCCCGCGCCGATACTGTGTACCGCGACCGAGGCCATACCGAGGTTATCCCCGACCCACTGCGGTCCGAGCCAGGTGTCGCGTGAGAATTCGACCGTGCCTTCGCGAACCAGAGAGACGTCGAAGGTCGTACCCCCAGCGTCGCAGATGATCACATCGTCGCCCAGTTTTTCTGCTTCGACATATGCGAGCCCGGCCACCGGGGCCATCGCCGGCCCGGATTTGACCAAAAAGATGGGACGTTCGACGACGTCGCGTAAATGCATCACGCCGCCGAAAGACGTGCTCACCAGTACGTCATTCTGATAGCCGGCCGTCCGCAAGTCGGATTCGAGAGTAAGCAGATAGTCCTGCATCATGGGTTTCAACGAGGCGTCGATCGCGGTCGAGGAAGCGCGGCGATACTCGCGCAAGATCGGATTCAATTGATGCGACAAGGTAAACGGGATGTCCGGCAGTATTTCACTGATCAACTCGCCGACGCGAAGCTCGTGTGCGGGATTCGCTATCGACCACAAAAGGCATACCGCAATAGCTTCGATGTTCCGGTCGGGGAAAGTGACTAACAGCGCGCGGACAGCGGCTTCGTCGAGCTGTGTTTCGACCCCGCCTTCAGCGTTGATGCGCTCGGGTATTTCGAAAGTCAGCCGGCGCGGAATATAGGGATCGGGATACTCGACCTGCAGATTGTGCGGCTCGGATTTCCCGCCTTCCTTCAGGAGCAAGATATCGGGAAAACCGTGCGTTGCCAGAAAAGCCGTTCGGGCAATCTTACGTTCTACGATCCCATTCGTCGCCCGCGTCGTTCCGTAGACGAACATCGACGCATCGGCGATGAGATCGGCGCTCGCGATACCGAGTTCGTCGGCCGCGACAGCGAGGCCCGCTGCGATACTCGCGAATGCCCGCTGCCTATCGGTCAGCGCTTTACCCACGGTAAAGCGGCCGTCGTCGTCGGTGACTACGACGTCGGTGAACGTGCCGCCGGTATCGACGGAAATTCGGTAAGACATGGGATTGGTCCTTGGTTGCGTTGTTTCTATCCGAACGTTAGCGCACGGATTCGCGGTCGCCTCGGCAAATGCCGGCGAGCGGCGCTTCCGGCCTCTTATTGCGTCAACAGGGTAATGCGTTACCGGTCGAACTTGCTTTCAAACATGCCCTGCTTTTCGCCCGTCGTGCAAGATTATTGCGTCTTGCCGGCGATAAATCCATTCTTCCGCGGCCGCCGTTCAACGCCGATCAGGGAACACCGTAGTTGCACAGTCTCAAAGGTTGGATCTTAGTGCCTCATTCGAACCGCAGACATTGCTGCGCTGTACAAAATAGAACCACGAAGGACACAAAGAACACGGAGGAAATATTTTTGTACAGTAATTTCATATCCTTATCTCCGTGTTCTTAGTGTTCTTAGTGGTTAATCTCGATTGCACGGGGTATTGAAAGGCTGAGAACTAACCGATAAGCACCGTCTATCGGCCCGTCCGCCCGGAGCGTGACCGCCGATCCATCGGTCACGAACCGTTGGTGAGGATCGAGCCAAGGTGTCAAGGCGGGTCGGTCACCAACCGCCGCCCCCCCGCCGCCGCCACCGCCGCCGGAGAATCCGCCGCCCCCGCCTCCTGAACTCGATCCCGGTGCGGTCGAAGACGACGCGACCGCGCCGTTGAACGAGTCACTCAATGACGACGAGAAATCAGAAAGCCTGGTCGGTTGCCAGTTGTCGCCGTGGTACCAGACGGGCGAATAGGCGTCAGCTCCCATCGCCGCCTGCTTGATGATGGCCGCGAACTGCTCGGCCCATTTCTGCTCGATGCCGAGGGCGATGGCATAGGGCAGATAGCGCTCGAACAACTCCGGTGTCCGGCCCTCCGAGTAACGCGCATCGAGTTCGATCTTTTCCGCGACTTCGACATAACGTTTGAACCCGTCCGCCTTGTCGAGCAGTTTCCTACCGACCATCGTGGGCGCTTTTAACCAATGGTAAAACAAAGCGTTGGTGACCAAGAGGACGAGCCCGATCACTACCAGATCCGTTGCGCCCGCCTCCACGACCGGGACGACCACGGCCAAACCGGCAAAGACGAAGGGGACCAGGAATGCGACGCGGACGATAGCGGCGATCCGGGAACTGGCGCCTCGTGCGTGGCGCAGACTGATCCAGCCGCGATAAAGCCCCATGCCGGTTGCGCTCCACCAGATGGTCGCCCACACGCATAGAAACGCCACCTGCGCAGAGTCAGCCAGTTCGGGGTAAAGGAACAAGACCGCCATAATCACAATGACGCTGATCCCGGCGCCAACGAAGAAATATCCACGGTTGGTGACGAAATATTTGTTCTCGTAGTCGTCGCTCAGCGCCTGTTCGTGGGTTTCCAGCGCTTTGCCCATGACCTTGTGGTTCTTGTTGTCGAGTTCGATGCGTTCCCCGCCGCTGAACAGGGTCTTGGCGAGCTTTTCTTCGCCCGGTGCCATTTCCACATTCTTAGCGGTCTTTACTAGCCCGTAGGCGCCGTCGTCCTCTTCGATGGTTAGAAACCCCTTGACCGCGAGGTTGATCACGGCGGCGGTGAAACACTTCTTGTCGTAGCCCATCTCGTCGATATAGCGCATCGACGCAGGGGAATAACCGTCCGGTGGTTCATAGCGGGCGATGACGACGCCGGCTTCGGGGTCTTGGCCGACTCTCGACCAGAAGAGCAGATAGTATCCGAGCAGGATCGAGAACCCGATCGCGCTGGCTAGCAGATGCCTGTTGTCGCGCAGCAGTTCGGTGGCGAGTTCGCCGGCAGTCGGCTCGCGGACGAGTCCTTTCGGCCAGCCGAATACGATGGTCAGTCCCTCGCGCCGACCGAGCGGGCGGCTCGTCTCGAAATGCGCCTCGCTGCCGCTTACGACCTTAGCGACGAGGTCGCTTCTCTTGGAGCCGGTTGGTCCGGTGTAGCCTTCAATCGTGAGCGCGTTGCGATCTACCGGCTCCGGCAGGTGAACCGCCGCGCTCGCCCGGGCGATTCCGAAGTCCCACTCATTGCCGGTCACGTTCCAGTACAGCTCGTCGTGATCGTCGAAAAAGCCCAGCTGCCGGTCCGTTCGGTAGCTGATCTCGTAGGTGTATTGACCCTTCGGCAGAACGACGTTCTCACGCCCCAAGTAGACGCGGACGCCTTTGCTCGTAGACTTGGTGTGAAACGCTTCCGGGCGACCGTCGCGTTTGACGTGCCGTATTTCAAATTTCACCTTGTAGCGGTTGCCGTAACGATCGCGGTAATCGGTGGGGAAATCACGATAGATTCCATGTTTGATCCTGCCGCGTTCAGCGGTCACGGAAATTCTCTCGACGACGTCCATGGTGCCCGTTGCATCGATGTGGATATCGCTATGAAAAGAACGAATCTCTTCGACCCCCAGCGCCGCGCCAAGCGGTAGCAAGCTGGCTGCCACCGCGAGGATTGCGCAGACCTTACGGGCCTGTTCGGCGCTACGACAGGTTTTCGTCATCATCGAAAAATTCCGCGGCCGCGAAACCGAAAGCGCGGGCGATCACGGAGTCGGGAAAAGAATCGACCCGGATATTCAGGTTGCGCACCGAGCCGTTATAGAAACGCCGGGCAAACTGGATGTGTTGCTCTACTTCGGTGAGGTTACGCTGCAAATCCAGAAAGGACGCATTCGCCTGCAGTTCGGGATAGGCTTCCGCTACCGCTACGAGTTTCTTCAACTCCGTCGACAGACCGCTCTCTGCCGCCGAAATTTCCGCTACGGCGGGTTTTTCCGCAATGCCGCTGCGCAGGGTCGTGATGGCCGACAAAGTGGCGGACTCGTAGGCGGCATACTGTTTTACCGCCTCCACGAGTTTCGGGATCAAATCATGACGGCGCTTAAGTTGGACGTCGATATCGCTCCACGCCGTTTGCACGCGAGTTCTGTCCCGCACGAGGCGGTTGTAAGCGAAGATCGCCCACGCGCCGAGCGCAAGCAGAATAAGCAATACGGCTACCATGCCCGGTTCTCATTGACTGATAGTTGAGATTCTACCAACAAAGGCGGCCGCTGCTGAGGCTTTCACAATTGGTGAACATTGTAGGTTGGGCTAGCCCTAGAGGCGTAGCCCAACACGATGGCTGAATTGTTGAGTTACGGCCCTTGCGCGCCTAACCCAACCTACGGTGCACGTGTGTTCGGTCTTTCTGCAATTCTCAATAGGCCCGGCCGCAATGCGGCCGGCGGAGGACAAAACGGGCGGAACAGGCCGGTCGGTCGCCGGACAGCACGTGGGAACTCGCTTCGGTGTAAACTCATGTGTCATGACGCCACCTCAAAGCGCCGACACCGCGCATTGTTGGAGTAGAGATGAATAGAAGCGAAGACCGTATCCTCACCACCCACGTCGGCAGTCTGCCGCGCACGCGCGAACTCTCCGATCTGCTGATTGCCGAAGAAGCCGGCGAGCAGTTCGACCGGGCCCGTCTCGAAAAACTGGCGGCCGCCGGGGTCAGGGATTGTGTGGCGATGGAAATCGATGCGGGTATCGACGTGATTAACGATGGGGAACAACCGCGTGTCGGCTTTCAAACATACGTTGGCCAGCGCCTCGAGGGATTTGGCGGCGTCAGCGTACGCGACCCGTTTCGCGATTTTGCCAACTATCCCGACTTTACCGATATCTGGCTCAAACGCGGCATGATCATATCAAAAGTGTTCGATGCCCCGGCGGCGACGAGTGAGGTGCGCTATAAGGATCTCGCGCCCGCGACTCGAGAGTGCGACATGTTCGACGCCGCCCTGGCCGCGCACAGTACCGGGTATACAGAGACCTTTATGACCGCAGCCTCCCCGGGGATCGTCTGCACCACGTTGCGCAACGGCGGTTACTACGATTCGCATGAAGCCTACGTCCGGGCGGTCGCGCGAGAAATGCGCCGGGAATACGAATTGATCCACAGCCGCGGCTATCTCCTGCAGCTCGACTGCCCGGATCTGGCAATGGAATGGCACGGTATGTTCCAGCACGGCTCCTTGAAGGCGTTCCAGGACGCCATAGCGATCCATATCGAGGCGATCAACGATGCCTGCGCCAATATTCCGAGAGAACGGATCCGGCTCCACGTTTGCTGGGGAAACTACGACGGCCCTCACGATAGCGACGTGCCGCTCGCCGACATTCTCCCCGTCATTCGTGAGGCGAACGTCGGCGCGTTTTCCCTTGAATTCGCCAATCCGCGGCACCAACATGAATACGCATCGCTGACCGAAAACCCACTGCCCGACGACACCTTGCTAATCGCCGGGGTCATCGATTCGACGGTGAATTACATCGAGCACCCGCAAGTGATCTGTAATCGGATCCTCGAAGCTGTCGATGCGGTAGGCGATAAAGAGCGCGTACTTGCCGGAGCCGACTGTGGCTTTGGGACCTTCGCCGGCTGGGAAATGGTCGCCCCTTCCGTCGTGTGGAAAAAGTTCGAAGCACTCGCCGAAGGCGCCCGGCTCGCGAGCGGGAAACTCTGGTAAGCGCTCAAGCGCTCTGTCGAGGCGCGTCACCGTCGCGCCACGATCTCGATGGCCGGGCTCTTACCGTTTATACAGCCCGAACAGGCTTGCTTTTTCGATCGTATTGAAATTCAGATAGAAGCCGACGACGGCAGCCGAAGTATCGGCGGTCACGGGCAGTTCGGCCATGCCGACCGCGTGCACGGTAAAGATGTAGCGGTGCACGTGCATGCCCTCTGGCGGACACGGTCCACCGTAGCCCGGTGCGCTGAAATCGGTTCTGACTTCGAGCGCGCCGGCCGGCATCTTGCCGCTCGTCGGATCGCCGGCACCGAGTTCCAAGGAAGTTACGTTCGCCGGAATGTTGGCAACGACCCAATGCCAGAAGCCGCTTCCCGTAGGCGCGTCCGGGTCGTAGCAAGTGACGGCGAAACTCTGAGTGCCGTCGGGAACCCCGCTCCACGAGAGCTGCGGGGACAGGTTCCCGCCACTGCAACCGAAGCCGTAGGACTCCGAGAGAACGTGATCGGCCCCGAGGTAATCGCCGTCGTTGAAACTATCGCTACTGAGCGTTAATGCCATGTCGAAATCCTCCTAGATAATTGATCCGAAATGCGCTTCAATTTTATCGTCATTCCCGCGAAAGCGGGAATCCAGTTGAAAATGTGCCGCTCAAAGCAGCGGCTTTATTGACTGGATGCCGGCGGCTAGGACCGGTCCTGCGGTCCCTGCGCGCTTCCGCCACCTGCCGCGCATGGAGACGCAAATGCCGTGATGGCAGGATGCCAAGGAGCGGCCATGGCGGTCGGCTAGGGTTGCTCCTGCAATCCTTTCGCATTTCCTACGTCTGATGTGCATGGATGCACAAATGCCGCGATGGCAGGATGCCAGAGAGCGGCCCTGTAGGTCATAAATCCGGCATGACGGTAATCGCGTTCATCAGTCAATCCCGGATCAGAAAGTGATCGATATTTCGGAACAGTTATCTAGTCTTGGGTTCGACTGCGGACCGTCGCGCCAACGATTGCGCCCCCCGGCCCCGCGATTTTCGGTTGAGTGTGGCACAGTGGCGCCCGCCAAGGAGCCTCTGAGCGCTCTGGAATGAGTCCGCAGGGCGCTATCGGTAGGGATGCCAGAAAGCGCTGTTAGGAGACTGGAACCGCGTCGGCCTCGCCGGGTTTTTCAAGCGCTAACGGCCTTTGGCCGTGTCACCGATCCCGTCGTTTCGACACGATTACGGCCGTTTTCTTTGGCGCGATAGAGCGCGGCGTCGGCACGCTCGATTACGGCGTCAATCTGCTCGGCGGAGTCGAATTCGGTCGCGCCGATCGAAATTGTGACCCGACTGATCTCCTCGTTCGTCTTTGGATTGAAGATCCGCCCTTTCTCGATACTTCTGCGGAGCGACTCCGCTACGGCGCGCCCGCCTTGCATATCGGTGCCCGGCAGGACCACGACGAACTCTTCTCCCCCGAACCGCGCCGCGATGTCTTTGCCTTTAGTTAGGTTTTCGAGCGCCTTGGCCACCGCTTTGATGACCTTGTCGCCGAACAAATGGCCGTAGTTGTCGTTGACCGACTTGAACCTGTCAATATCGGCGATCAGCAGCGTGTGCACCGTGCTGTCATAGTCGGTCGACCTACTTATTGCCTCGATGCCTTCTTCGAATCCGTTCCGGTTCGCGAGCCCCGTGAGCGGGTCCGTTTTAGCTTCGGTCCTGGCCACTGCCAGTTCTTCCTTCAGCACCTTCACTTCCCGGCGGCTTTCTTCGAGGTGCGTGTGCAGGGCCCCGCTACCCTCTTGCATCTGTTGGGTGCTCTCCACGAGGGAGTCGACTACTTCTTTGAAGCGTTCCGTGGAAATGTTCGGGCTCAATTCCGCTATTTGTTGCCCGAGCGACGTCTCGTAACGAACGACCTCGGCATCCGCCGTTGCGAGCGACGAGGACATCGTCTCGATCAATTGTCGGATCGCTTCTTCTACGCTTTCGACGTGTTCCTGGCCCCGGGTCTCGATGTGGCGTTCGTATAAGGTCCGAGTCAGGACTTCGTCTATCGGCTCGCCGGCCTGGGTGAGACGGTCGATGGTTTCGGTGATTGCAGGGACGCCTCCGCCGACAAACTCGTACCAGACCCAGTAATTCTGGGGGGTCGCCGGAATTTTGTATTTCGACATCAGCGGGATCGCCTGGCGCAACCGGTCAGACGATGCCGCGAGTGTGATCTTGCCCTTCATGCCCACCGCGTGATTTCAATACTCTTTGGAGCAATTCTCGGCATTACGCGGCAAAACTTTAGGTCGGCGCGGCAAAATGTCGACGTCGTCCCGCTCCGGCTTGGATGGGCTCCGTTCGGGCTGCTAGCGGGCCAGCAGATGTTCCCGTTTAAGCCACTCGTGCAGATAGTCGATAAAAGCTCGGGTTTTAGCCGACTGGTGCCGGCGGCCGAGGTACATCGCATAGACGGGCATCGACTGCGCCTGGAAGCTGGCCTCGATCACGGCGAGATCACCCCGCTCCAGATCGTTGCGCACGGCATAACGCGGAACATAGGCGATACCGAGCCCATCCACTGCGGCCTGAATCACCGCTTCTGTTGAAGGCGAGCGAAAGTTACCGTCGACCCGGAGCACGAGTGGCTCGTCGTCTTGTACGAAGTGCCACAGATTGTTGGCCTGCACGGCCGTGTCTATTAGGCAGTTCGTCGAGCACAGATCTTCTGCCCCCATCGGCGCCCGCAGTGCGCGGACCAGACCGGGGGCGCCACACAACGCAAAACGCGCATCGCCGAGTTTTCTCGCGATCAACGAGCTGTCTTTCAAGTCACCCAAACGAATGATCAAGTCGAGACGCGCGCCCACTACATCCGGTTCGTCATCCTGCAGGCCGAGTTCGACGTTGACGGCGGGATTGTGCTGGATGTAGTCGCTGAGCATCGGCGTCAGCACGTGGGTACCGAACGACGGCGGACAGCTGATCCGGAGCGAACCGATCGGATTGGCGTTCATTGTGGAAACGGCATTCTCAGCCTCTTCGATCTGCACGAGGATCGCCATCGCGTGATCGCAATAAACCTGGCCGGGATCGGTCAGAGAAACGCCCCGGGTGCTTCGCCGCATCAGCTGTACGCCCAAATGCTCTTCGAGTTGTTTGATGTGCTTGGAGACCATTGCCGTCGACAGCGATAGCTCGCGCGCTGCCGCCGAAAAGGAGCCGGCGCGGGCGACCGCGACGAGCGAACGCATGTTGCCGATCGTATCCATGCCGAAACCTAACGCTTCCTTCTGCCCTGGGTCAAAACTGATTCTCGCAAACGCACTACTCTCGAACGTATAAGTATCGAATCTATGTTGCTGCGATGCAATAAAAAACCTGTCATGGTGCCACGCAATCTCGGCGGGCAGCCGGTGACCTCCCACATCGGGGTAAACTGGGGAACGGTAGATCAAATACAACTATTGTGGGACGGGTGCTTCGGGCCGGTATGTCGAAGATCAAGCAGGTCATTCTTATCCGCCGGGATCTCAAAATGCGCCGCGGCAAGGAGATCGCGCAGGGCGCTCATGCCTCCATGGTATTTCTCGTCGATCGCATGCGCGCACGCCCCGGGGTACCGGGAGACGTCGCCCTTGCACTGAAACCTCAGGAAGTGGACTGGATCACGCGAGGTATGGCGAAGGTCTGCCTCAAAGTGAACTCGGAAGACGAATTGCTCGATTGCCACGCCAAAGCGCTCGACGCAGGCATCGAAAGTCATCTCATCCGCGACAGCGGGCGCACCGAGTTCGACGGCGTACCGACCTTGACGGCTTGCGCGATCGGCCCGGACGAGCCGGAGCGCATCGATGCGATCACCGGTGATCTGATCCTGTACTAATGAAAGCCATGGTCATGGACAGGGTCGTGTCACTCGCGCTCGAGGACACCCCGCTGAAGCTGGTTGATCTCCCGGTGCCCGCGCCGCGAGATGGTGAACTCCTCATCGAAGTCGCGGCCTGCGGTGTTTGTCATACCGAACTCGACGAAATCGAAGGTCGCTTACCGCCGCCGAGATTGCCCGTCGTTCCCGGGCACCAAGTCGTCGGCCGGGTTGCCGCCCGTGGCGACGGTGTAGACATTGCCGACGGTGCGAGGGTCGGCGTCGGGTGGATCCATCATTCTTCCGGAGACCGGCGAGAGAATATCAGCGACGCGTTCACTGCTACCGGCCTCGATGTCAATGGCGGTTATGCCGAATACATGACCGTGCCGGCGATCTACGCGTATCCGATCCCGGCGTCGTTCAGCGATACCCAGGCCGCGCCTTTACTGTGCGCAGGCGCGATCGGGTATCGCGCCCTGAAACTCGCGCAATTGAAAGACGGCGGTGCGCTCGGTTTGACTGGGTTCGGCGGCTCCGCACACCTCGTGCTGCAATTCGCACGGCACTTAGTTCCGCAAGCCGAGATCCACGTCTTCGCCCGCGACGAAGCAGGACGGAAGTTTGCGCGCGCACTCGGCGCCGACTGGGCGGGCGACACAACCGACCGCGCACCCCGCCTGCTCGATGCCATCATCGACACGACCCCGGCGTGGAAGCCGGTCGTCGAGGCGTTGGCGAACCTGAAACCGGGCGGGCGCCTCGTCGTCAACGCGATCCGCAAGGAAGACGCCGACAAGGAAGAGCTCCTGCGGCTGAGCTACCACGAACATCTGTGGATGGAGCGTGAGATTAAGAGCGTAGCCAACATCACCCATTACGATATTGCCGAATTCCTGCCGCTCGCCGCCGCCATCCCCATCGTCACAGAGGTCGAAACGTATGCGCTCGACCAAGCCAACCGGGCTTTGGTGGACCTAAAACGCAAACCCGTTCGCGGCGCGAAAGTGCTGCTGGTAGCCTAAGAAACGAGACCGTCCTGCCGACCGCGCAGCCGTCGCCGGTTCAGTCGGCTCCTTTGATGTTGGCCACCGGATACATTCGATGTGCCACGCGCGCAATACCCGCGGACTCCAACACCCGCAGCACTTCGTCTAAGTCTTTGTAGACGTGGCCGCATTCATCGAGCGGCATTCGCGCCGTATTCCCAGCGATACCGCGAATATTGACGTCACCGAAAGTCCGAACGATGTCCCGCATCTCGGCTTCGATGTCATCATGAATGCGTGCGAGCTCTCGCTTTGCCTTGCCGCGCGCCATCACCCGGCCCGAGCCGTGGTTGACCGAACATGCCGAACCGTACGCCCCTTCCGCCGGATAGAGGATCGCGGCCCCGTCCATCATGGAGCCCGGTACCAGGCAGGGGTGACCGGTGTTTTCCCATTTGGTGCCCGCCAGATCCGGATGCCCGGCGGGGAACGCGCGGGTGGCCCCTTTGCGGTGTACGAATCCCCTTTTCGTCGAGCCGTCCGGCAACACGAGGGTTTCCTCTTGGACGAGGTTGTGCGAGATCTCGTAGAAGACTTCGCCCGACACACCGAACACGTTCTCCAGCGCACGCTGCACGCCCCGCACGATAATGTGGCGGTTGGCGACGGCGTAGTTGGCGGCGGAGTTGTGGTGGGCCCAGTATTCCCGCCCTAGCGGTTCGTCTACGCGAAGCCAGGACGCTTCCCTGCGGTTCTTCGCAAGCCCCCGGAGTTTGGCCCCGGCGTAGAAGTAATGGTTCGCAGTTTGCCAGCCGTAACCGCGGCTGCCGCAGTGGATCATCACCCACACCGAGCCGTCGTCTTTGTCCACCTGCATTTCGACGAAGTGATTACCGCCGCCGACCGAACCCAACTGCGGGCACGCCTTGTTGCGCGCGCGTTCGATCCGATCCGTATCGAGCGCGACCTCGTCGATGTCGATGTACTGCCGCTCACAAACATCCGCGCGCACCCCGACGGCTTTTGCGCCGTACCGAAATACCTCTTCGACTTTGGATTCTTTCAATCGCGGCATATGTTTGGGCCGGCGACTGCCGATCCCGGTCGCGACCCGGAGTTCGACATCGTCGATCCACTGTTTGCGTTTGTCCCAATCGGCGACCTCGGCCGCATGCAGTTCGGGTACGCGCAGGTACACGACCCCGCACGAGATATCGTAACCGCTACCGGCTTGGATGGTGACATCCTCGGTGACGGCGACGCCGCCGACCGGGATGCCGTAGCCGAGATGGGTATCGGGCATCAAATAGAGCCCGATCAATCCGGGATAGGCCGCCGCTTCGGCCGCCTGACGCCACAAGGCCTCATCGGTTTGTGCGAACAAGGCCGCCGAAAGATACGCGTGCACGTCAACACGCATGGTGCCGACTTTCGGCAACACGTAGTGTGTAGCCGAGATTTGCTGTACTTGTTGAAGGTAAGACATGGTCGCCTATTCGTGCTTCTTTTCGAGCGCATCACCGATAGCCGTTTCACAACAACCCGAGAGGATCAAACTTCGTGAAAACAAACCGCCTAAGGTTCATTGTATAGACGAAACGCCGAAATAGACGTGACGCCGTTTTCCGATCTGGCGGTCGCAGCGTTCCTGACCCAGATTTCGATTGACCCTCACAATAGCGAGGCCGCATACTTTTCAAATCGATGTACCTTGAGGAGATCCCAGTTGACCGTCCGAATATTTTCGCTTTGCGCCCTGATACTCGTTGCGGCCTGCAGGCCGGTACTGATATTTCCCGGTGGTGAGCTAGACGGCACGTTGTCACAAGCGCCGCAGGACTGGTCTCACACCAGTGCGATAAAAACAATTCAGCTCGAAACCCGAAGGAAGGATCCGTATTCGGTCAATATTTGGGTCATCGCGATGGGGCCCGATCTATACGTCCATGCTGGCGCGAACCGAACTACGTGGGTCGAGCACATGGAAGCCGATCCCAATGTTCGGATCCGCATTGAAGAGAAACTCTACGAGTTAGGGGCGAGCCGAGTCGAGGACGAAATTGAGTTCGCGCGATTCAGCGATGCCTACGAGGACAAGTACGACAGCCGTCCGCGCAACGAAAACGTAGCGGAAGCCTACCTGTTTCGCCTCTCGGTCCCCGATTAGCATTACGGGTTCACGGCGATATCGGCTAGACGTGACAGTACCTGGGGGATCCTGCGAATGGACTTGACACTTTTGCACACGCCAATCCAGTCGAAAAGGTGACTGCATTCTGACCGGCGACCCTTGGCAACTGTCTCAATTTGCTATAATAACGACCCCAAGCGCCCATAGCTCAGCTGGATAGAGTACCTGGCTTCGAACCAGGTGGTCGGGAGTTCGAATC
>CAZFZX010000099.1:0-16770 GCA_964523765.1 uncultured Enterobacteriaceae bacterium | reverse complement strand
TTGTTTGACCGGACCCCGGTTCCGTCACCCCGGCCCCGTATCGAGTCCGGGGTGAGGGATCCGGGGCCGGGGTGACGGCAGGCGAACCTACGAACAACGTGAAGCGCATTTCGGATCAATTATAGACTAAAATACCGAACGACTGAGTTCATGGACCGCTTTGAGCATATCTACATCGTCGGTCAGCGCTAAGGCTACGGCGGTGTCGGTCGCTACCACCGGTGTTATTCCGTCGACTATCAATTTCGCGGCGTTGACCAGCAAACGAGTGCTCGCGCCTTCATCGAGACCGGCGCCCTTGAGATTTCTCGTCATGCTCCCAAACCTGATCAAGTGCTTGGCCACCTCGCGGTCGATCCCGGGCGCCTCATTTTCAACGATCGTTTGCTCCTTGCTTGCGTCCGGATAATCGAATTCGAGAGCTACGAAGCGCTGCCGCGTACTTTGCTTGAGATCCTTCAACACACTCTGGTACCCGGGGTTATAGGAAATCGCGAGGCAAAATTCGTCGGGGACCTGGAGAAGTTCTCCGAGTTTTTCGATCGGCAGCAGCCGGCGATCATCGCACAGTGGATGAATGACCACGGAAGTATCCTTGCGCGCTTCAACGATTTCATCGAGGTAACAGATACAGCCGTTGCGCGCCGCTCTGGTCAACGGCCCGTCAACCCAAACGGTCTCGCCGCCTTTCACCAAGTAACGGCCCACGAGATCCGATGCGGTTAAGTCGTCGTGGCAAGCGACCGTGATCATGGGACGCTGCAGGTACCAGCTCATGTACTCGATGAAGCGTGTTTTGCCGCATCCCGTCGGTCCTTTCAGCAGGACCGGCAACTGGTTCCGATAAGCGGCCGCGAAAACCTCGATTTCTTCACCGATCGGTGCGTAATAGGGTTCTTCCGTGACTAGGTTTTCCTCGGTTCTGACCGCTTGAATCGACATGGGTTTGTAACCTGGTTGTTTGAAATCTCTATTTCCGGGCAGCGAAAGCGCTACCGCATCGAGCTTTTCGCGTGCTGCGGTGCTGCATTGTGCCCGACTTTGGTCGCCAACGCATAACCGATGTCGCTGAATAAGCCGATCCGGGTGCAACGGCTGCAGGTCTTCAACTGGCGCAATCGCATTCTGTTTGGGTTTCCTGGGTTGCAGGCGGGAGGTCCGCAATTAGGCCCTTCGGCGCACGGAAAGCGGCCTCGTCGACCGCCCGCGCTCGGCCACGATACTCTAACCGGGCTCCGTCGAACTGAGCAGGTGCCATTGAACTTTTCCGGAATTCGCCAACGCCGGCGATTCACGCCGCCCGCGACGGCACCGTATACTGTCGTCGACGACAGTGGCGCGGTGGGTGCCGCTATTCACGGTGATGCGGCTGCCGCTTGTTTACCGCTGAACCAGTGGGATCGGTACGCCCGCGGCTTTTAGGTGGTTTGACCGGAGGAGATGATGGGAGCCCAAAATCACTTCATACTTCCCGCCTTTGGTGTCGATAGCGGCGAACGGATCGGGTACGAGTCCGGTCTAACACGGCATCGCAGGGGGCGTTCGTGACAAGACGCAACGTCCTGTTGGTCGAAGACCATCGCGACATTGCTGAAATGGTGGGCGAATACCTCGAGTCCAAGGACTACGTAGTCGATTACGCGCCCGACGGGGGTTCAGGGCTCCACCTCGGCGCCAACAATGACTACGACGTGATCGTCCTCGACGTCATGCTGCCCGGGGTCGACGGTCTCAAAGTGTGCCGCCGACTGCGCAACGAATCGTATAGTGACGTCCCGGTGTTGATGCTCACCGCGCGCGATACGCTGGCCGATAAACTGTCCGGGTTCGAGCATGGTGCCGACGACTATCTCGTAAAACCTTTCGACCTCGAAGAGTTGGAAGCCCGGCTTGCCGCGCTTATCCGCCGCGATAAACGCGCAGTCTCGGGCGGTCGCTTACGCGTGGGCACCCTCCTGCTCGACACGGAAACGATGCGAGTCACGCGCGACGACGTCGATCTCACCGTGACGCCGATCGGCCTCAAGATCCTCGGCCTGCTGATGCGCGCGTCACCGCGGGTGGTATCTCGCCAGGCGATCGAACGCGAAATCTGGGACGATTTACTGCCCGATAGCGACGCCTTACGGAGTCATATGTATACGTTGCGCAAGGCGATCGATAGACCTTTCGATGACGCAATGATACGCACGGTGCACGGCGCCGGGTTTCGCTTATCCGATGAAAACTGATTCGAACAGGCGTCTGAATCGCCGATTATGGCGCGCTTTCGTAGTCCAAATCGTACTCATCAGTGCGTCCGCGGTCGTTGGTGTCTACCTGGCAGAATTCGCGATACGTGAGCTATTGATCGTATCGGCACTTGAACGCGAGGCGGAGTATTTCTGGGCTCGCCAGAACATCGACTCGGACACTCCGGCGCCGAACACCAATACGCTGATTGGTTACGTTTTCGACGCTGCGCAAAGCGATACACACCCGGAAGAGTTCCGCGGTCTTTCAGCCGGGATCCATGATCTGATCACGCCCGTCGGTCAATCCGTCGTTCACGTCAGCGAGAACCGAGGGCGCCGGTTGTTCCTAGTCTTCGACGCCAACAATGTACGCCAGCTCGCTACTTACTTTGGCCTCGCGCCCCTGGCGCTCCTGCTGGTCGTGTTGTACTCGTCAGCGTGGGCGGCATACCGGATCGCCGGGCGCGCGGTATCGCCGCTCATCAAGCTGGCGCGAAGCGTCCGGGATCTCGATCTGGACGCATCCGATAAAGTTACCTTGGCTGCCACCAGTGAGCTGAAGGGTGCCGACGACGAAGTGCTGACTCTGTCGCAGGCGCTCGAGCAACTGGTCGAACGGGTCAACAAATTCGTCGAGCGCGAGCGCACCTTCACACGAGAGACGAGTCACGAACTCAGAAGTCCGCTCACCGTTATCAAGATCGCGAGCGAGGTGCTCCTTTCGCGTGATGACATTAGCGAGGCCAACCGCGCAACGGTCGACAAAATCCACCGCGCGGCAAAGGACATGGAGGAGTTGACGCAAGCTTTCCTCCTGCTCGCGCGTGAGGGAGAGTCCGATCTCATAAAAGAACGAGTGTGCCTGAACGAGATCGTCCGCAACGAAATCGCTCGATGCCAACTGGTTTACGGGGACAAAGACATCCATATTGACTACCGGCAAGCCGGCCTCGTTTGGGTCTCTTCGTCGCCGAAAGTTCTTGCGATCGTGGTCGGCAACCTGATCCGCAATGCCTGTGCCTATACCGACCGGGGACACGTCAACGTAAAGCTCACGGAGCGGGCTGTGCGGGTCGAGGATAGCGGGATCGGGATCAGTGACGACCAGATTGAAGCGGTGTTCTCGCCCTATTACCGCGCCCCGAATGCGCGCGAAAGCGGGCACGGCATCGGCCTCAGTCTGGTGAAACGGATGACCGACCGGTTCGGCTGGCCCATCGAGATCGCGAGCCGCCCGGGACGGGGCACCGTTGTCGAGGTGAGGTTCCCCGACGCCGAGTTTCAAGCCGAGGCCGGTCTCTCGACGAACGCGGCGGCGGCCTCATACTGACTGCGGCGGGGAGAACCCTGTCCTGGAAGAGGCGCCTTTTTTCATTTTCGGGCCAGCACCCGGTCGCCAACCATTCAGGTAAGGAAAATAATGCGCGCGCTGCCAAGGCTTGGTAGCCTATGGCGTTCAACCCGCGATAAGACGGCATTGACCGAACCGGAAGCGGGATAAGTGTACCGGACAATGATTTGCCCACGGGGAGAAGACAGCATGGCTACCGCTCTATCCGTCGAAGACCTGCTCGACGCTTATCGCACGATGAAAACTATTCGGGACTTCGAAGAACGCGTGCATGTCGAGTTCGCCAAAGGCGGGATCCCGGGGTTCGTACACCTGTACGCGGGCGAAGAAGCGTCGGCGACAGGCGTGTGCATGAACCTGCGGGACGACGACTATATCGCTAGCAACCACCGCGGACACGGCCATTGCATCGCCAAAGGTGTCGACGTTCACGGCATGATGGCGGAGATCTACGGTAAGCGCAGCGGCACCTGCCACGGCAAAGGCGGTTCGATGCATATCGCCGATCTTGACGCCGGCATGATGGGCGCCAACGGTATTGTCGGGGGCGGGCCGCCGCTCGTTTGCGGCGCTGCACTGACGGCCAAAATGAAAGGCAACGGAGGCGTTGCACTGGCTTTTTTTGGTGACGGGGCGTCGAATCAAGGTACGACTTTCGAGAGCCTTAACCTGGCCACCGTGTGGAAGCTACCCTGCGTGTTCGTTGCCGAAAATAACGGCTATGCGGAAGCGACTGCGAGTTCCTGGTCAGTATCGTGTGAAGATATTTCGATGCGCGCGAAAGGTTTCGGGATGCCGGGGATCACCATCGACGGCCATGATTTTTTTGCCGTACACGAGGCCACCCAGCAAGCGGTCGAACGCGCGCGTGGCGGCGGCGGTCCTACTTTGATCGAATGCAAACTCGATCGCTTTTTTGGCCATTTCGAGGGCGACAATCAAAGCTACCGCGCGGCAAACGAGGTGAAAGAGGTCCGCGCCAATAAAGACTGTATCAAACGCTTCGCAACGACCATCACGGCCGATACGGAGGTAACCGACTCGGACCTGGTCGCGATCGACGATGAAGTCAAGACGCTGATCGACGACGCAGTCGCCAAAGCTATCGCTGACGGCGAGCCCGGCGCAGCGGATCTCCTCACCGACGTCTACATCAACTATTAGCGATGACCGGGCGGGCGACGCCTCGATCTGGGCGGTCACACAATCGCTAAGCGCCGTAACGACAAACGAATAAAGGCCTCAGGAGCACGACCCATGGCAAGAAAAATTCTTTATCAAGACGCGATCAACGAAGCCCTCGATCAAGAAATGGCGCGTGACGAAACAGTTCTCGTAATGGGCGAGGACGTCGTCGGGGGTACCGGTACCAACGGCGAAATGGATGCCTGGGGCGGCGTCCTCGGGGTCACCAAGGGCCTCTATGGTAAGTACGGCGATCGCATCATGGATTCCCCCATCAGCGAATCGGCGCTGGTCGGTGCCGCCGTAGGTGCGGCAGCGACGGGAATGCGCCCGGTATGTGAGCTTATGTTCATCGATTTCATGGGTGTTTGTTTCGACCAGATTTACAATCAGGCTGCAAAGTTCCGCTACATGTTCGGCGGTAAGGCCAAAACTCCGGTCGTCATCCGCACCATGTACGGGGCGGGGTTTCGCGCGGCTGCACAGCACTCACAATGCCTCTACAATGTCTTCACGCACGTACCCGGCCTCAAGGTCGTGATGCCGTCGACGCCTTACGATGCCAAAGGCCTGCTGATCCAGGCGATCAGGGACGATGATCCGGTCGTTTTCTGTGAGCACAAAGCGCTATACGCAACCGAAGGTGACGTACCGCAGGAGTCTTACGCGATTCCTTTTGGCGAAGCCAATATCGTGCGTGAGGGCAGCGATATCACCGTTGTGGCCCTCGGCCGCATGGTGCTGCTGGCCGACGAGGCCGCTGATGCCCTGGCGCGAGACGGGATCAGTTGTGAGATCATCGACCCGAGAACGACTTCTCCGTTCGACGAAGAGACGGTACTCGAAAGCGTGGAGAACACGGGGCGACTCGTCGTCGTCGACGAATCCAATCCACGCTGTTCGATGGCGACCGACATCTCGAGCTTGGTCGCCCAAAAGGGGTTTGAATTCCTGAAAGCCCCGATCGAAATGGTCACGGCACCCCATACACCCGTGCCGTTCAGCGGCGCTCTGGAGGACCTGTACATTCCGAGCGCGGAGCGAATCGACGCTGCGATACGCAAAGTCGCGGCTTACAATTAAGGAACCTCTGATTAATTCTGGGACAGTCGGCTTGCGATTCAAAATGGTTCGACTCAAGGCGCGGATCGCAGGTAATAGCCGGGACTATTGGCAAGATCCGCAACGCCGAGACGGACGGTTTTGAACGCAAGGCGGCGTTCCACGAATGAATCGGAGGTTCCTTAGATGCACAAACAGACGACGCACGTCGAGATGGACGGGTAATTCCTATGAGTAACGCGCAGATCACCCCTATCACCATGCCCAAGTGGGGGCTGTCCATGGTCGAAGGTAAGGTCATCGAATGGCTGGTCGAGGAAAATACGGAGGTAGCGGTCGGCGATGAAATCATTGACATCGAGACCGAAAAGATCGCCAACACGTTCGAGGCCCTCGACGGCGGTATCCTGAAACGCAAGGTCGCCGAACCCGACCAGACGTTACCCGTCGGCGCGCTACTCGGCGTGCTGGCCGGGGCCGACACCGCCGATGCCGATATCGACGCGTATATCGAAGAGTTTCAGGCCAATTACGTTCCCCCCGAAATCGATGAAGAGGAGACGGGACCGGCCTATGAGTGGGTCGAACTGGACGGTTACAACATCCGTTATCTGCAGATGGGCGAAGGCGGCAACGATGTGATCCTTATCCATGGCTTTGGCGGCGATTTGGACCAATGGCTTTTCACCCAGGAGCCGCTGTCGGCCAGTGCTAAGGTTTATTCACTAGACTTGCCCGGACACGGACAATCGACAAAGACCGTGCGAGACGGCTCGGTTGAAGCGCTGGCCGAGATCGTCGTTAAATTTATGGGCGCCGTCGGGATCGACCGTGCGCATCTTATCGGCCACTCCTTAGGGGGCGCCATCGCATTGCAAACGGCGATCGCAAACGGCGATCGGGTCGACTCCGTGTCGCTGATAGCCCCGGCCGGCATAGGCACGGAGATCAACGCCGAGTATATCGCGGGATTCATCACCGCCCAGTCGCGCCGCGATATCAAGCCGCTGCTGCAGCAGTTGGTCGGCGATCCCGGCCTGATCAACCGCAGCCTTATCGACGATATCCTGAAATACAAGCGCCTCGATGGTGTAACCGCCGCGCTCGACACGATCGCTGCAGGGTTTCTGGACGGCGAGAAACAGACGACCGACCTGCGCGGTGCGCTGGCATCGCTGTCGATGCCGGTACGCGTGATCTGGGGCTCGGCCGACCGCATCATTCCCGCCACGCACGCGGCGGGTTTGCCCGAAAACATCCACGTCGAGGTCCTCGAGGGATTCGGTCATTTGGTCCAGCTAGAAGCCGCGGGCGACGTGAACAAGTTGCTGCAATCTTAGGGCGCCCGACCCGGCGAAATATTCCCGATATCGTCGCTACCGCTGAGGGCGGATACGCGGATGACGACGGCCGTCACGCTCACCGGGCTACACGAACCAGCGCTGCCAACCCGGGTGCGTCGGGCGGCACGGCGACTTATTCGGAGGTTGAGCAATGGCACTGTATCGAGACTTCACCACCCAGGAAGAAATTGACGCGGAATACAACGCCGAACTGAGCGTACCGGACTTTACGGTCTATGCGGATCTATTTGTCGGCGAGAGCCGCAAAGCCCGCGATCGGATGGCCTGCATGCTCGACGTCCCCTTCGGTCCCACGGTCGATGAAACGCTCGATATCTTTCCGGCCGACGATCCGAACGCACCCATCCTGGTATTCATACACGGCGGCTACTGGCGATTACTGACGAGCAAAGAGTTCAGCTTTGCGGCGATGGCGCCCGTGGCACGCGGCTATACCGCGGTTGTCACGAATTATTCACTTTGTCCTAAAGTGTCGATAGAAGAAATCACGCGTCAATCGCGCGCGGCGCTGGCGTGGCTATACGGCACGGATCTCGAATTCAACGGGGACCGGGAACGGATCTTCGTCTCCGGACATTCGGCGGGCGCACAACAAACCGCCATGCTGCTTGGCACCGATTGGCGACGCGAATACGGTATCGCAACCGATATCATCAAAGGCGGGATCCTGATTAGCGGCCTGTATGATCTACGCCCGCTGCGCTACAGCTTCGTGCAACCGAAGCTGCTACTGAACCACGATACCATCGAACGGCAAAGCCCGCTGTTTCATTTGCCCAAGCGCGCGCCGGCGATCCTCGTTAGCGCAGGTGACGAAGAATCCGGTGAATTTCGGCGTCAATCGCGCGATTATTTCGATGCTTGGATCGGCGACGGATTGAAAGGAAAGTATCTAGCGCAGCCGGGCAAGAACCACTTCACCGCGATCGATGGATTTCTCGACCCCGAAAGCCCACTGTTTTCCGAAATAGACCGTTTCATGCGCGGTTGAGCCTACCGCGACTTCGACCCGCCGAGGCAAGCTCCGCCGTCGGGCGACGCTTCGGCCAGCGTGGGAAGTGCTGGAGCTGCTGCCGACCGTCTAGAGGACGGCTCGCATTGTCGCTACGCAACGATCATAGTAGCCGTGCCCGAACAGATTCAGATGGTTGAGTTCGTGATAGAGTCCGTACACCGCAATGCGCTGCTCAGATCCGTCGGCGAGCGGCCAGACTTCCGCATAGGCAGCGTAACAATGGTCGTCAAATCCGCCAAACATCCGCATCATCCCGATCTCAGCTTCGCGCCGGCCGTAATAACTCGCGGGGTCGTAGATGATGGGAGCGCCGCGTTCGTCGGCTGCGGCATTGCCGGACCAGAGATCGCCGTGTAGCAGCACCGCCGGCTCGGCTGGTTCAGCGAGGACCTCGTCGAGGTATTCGCTCAACCGACCTCCGAGCGCGATCAACGGGTCGCTTTGGTTTCCGTCCGCCGCAAAAAGTTCGAGCTGGGGCTCTAGCCGACGGGCGCGCCAGAATGTAACCCAATCCTCCAGCGGGGCGTTCGATTGGGGCGTCGTCCCGATAAAATTATCGAAATCGAGGCCGAAGTGGTCGCGCCTCGTCGCTTGATGTAAACAGGCCAGCTGCCGACCCATCTGCTCCTGCCAATCGGGCACCGGGCGATGTGCTTCGAAAGCCTCCATTACGATGAAGTCCGTACTCGCGGCTATCGGTACCGGCACGCGGATCGCGGCGGCGGCGCCGAGCAATTCCAGCGCCCGGTACTCGGCGCCGAACATACCCGGCAGCCGGTCCGCCCGCGCGTTCGTCTTGAAGAAGTAACGCCGACCGTCGGCGAGCGTTGCGATCCGGGCTTCGTTGATCGATCCGCCGCCACGCGCGGTCGTCGAAACGATGACGGCCGCTTCGCCCGTCGCCGCGGCGATAGCGTCTTCGAGCTGAGACTCGATCACCCGCCGCGCGCCGGGAGTAAACGCAAACAGTGATCGAGGATGGCCGGACAAGCGTTTTCGATCATATCGATCACGCGCTCGAAGCCGTCGCCGCCGCCATAATACGGATCGGGTACGGCTGGAGCCTCGGCGTTCGACGCCACTCCCGGGAGGAAAGCGCCGAGCAGCTGGATGTCGGCGGAGTATCCGTCACTCAACCGCAGCAATGCGTCCAAGTTGTCGTGGTCCATGGCAATGACGAGATCGAAGATCTGCAGATCCTCCGACCGCACTACCCGCGCGATCGAGTCGAGCCGGTAGCCGCGAGACGCCGCGGCTTCGCGCATGCGCGAGTCGGCCGGGCTGCCGGCGTGATAGTCGATCGTGCCGGCGGAATCGATATGTATCGCCGCCCCACGGCCCTTTGTCGTGACATAGTGGCGAAAAACACCCTCGCCGGTCGGCGAACGGCAGATGTTACCCATGCAAACGAACAGCACGCTCACCGTTGCGGATGATGCGGTCATATTGAAACGCTCCTCAGGCCCGGCGCACAATGTTGAATGGGGCCTTGAATCGAACTCTGACGGCGCGGGCGCAGAGCGCCGTCTACGCGAGGGCGAACGAATATCGCTCAGTCGGGTCGAAGCATAGAACGGCGGTCGTCGCCGAAGCAAACACGCAGGGGGATCACGATGAAAATATTGTTGGGCGGTCTCGTCCTTGTCTTGGTCGCCACCTCGGCGGACCTGTCTGCCTGTGATGCCGATAGCGATTGCGGCCCCGGTGCTACTTGCATCAAACGCGAAAAACGCGCGCGCGGTGTCTGTTACGGCGGTGCACCATCGCACGGGGAAGCGGCGCCGGCGCCGGAGAGCGAATTCTTCGATCCGCTATCGATGCCTACCGAACGCCCCGAAGGGGCCTGCTTCGTGACCGAAGAATGTCCGGCCGGAATGGCCTGCGTGAAGGCCGGCGTCTGGGGGATCTGCACAGCCTTGTAACGGTCTTTAGCCGCCGGCCGGCGAAAGGGTCAACCGGGACACAGCCGCGTGAGCCGGCGGGTCCGACGGCCTGACGTTTAAGGTTGGTCGTATTCGCTAATGAATTCTTCGACATCCTCCATCGTCAGCGTGCCCGGTACATGAGCGACCAGTGCGCCTTGCGGGTCGAACATCAGATAGGTCGGCGTCCCGGTAAATCGCTCTTCGGTGATCGCCTGGTAGGCCGGCGCGATCGCGTCGACCTCGCTGATCACGCTGTCGAAAGCCATCGCGCTGGAAGCAATATAGGCCTGCACTTTCCCGCTTTGGGGGTAGCCGTCGAGCGAAATCCCGATGACTTTCGCGTCCGTGTCTTTGTGCTTGTTGTGGAACGCGGAAACTGTCGGGTATTGACTGCGGCAAATGCCGCAGTAGGTGGTCCACATCATGACCATCGTCCATTTACCTGGTTCGAAAAACGTGGACAGCGGTACGGTCTCACCCGTGAGCGTCTGTACTTGAAGGTCGCTGGCGCGCGCAGCGGCATCGCTGCCGGTCCCGGCCAATACGATCAATACCGCCAATAATCGAGTCCATTTCATCGCTTTACACCTATGCGCCTGCGCGGAAACCGCGTGCTGGATTGAGAAAAGGGTACCCGCAATATTTCGGGCCAGTGGCTTAGAGGCGCCCGTTACGGGCAAGTTCATCGCGACTTTGCGGCGCTTGGTAAACGGTCGTGGTCGACCCGGGAACAAAACCGCCCGCAATCGTGCAGCGCGACACCGGCGCAACGATTGTTTGTCAGAGCATTACCAATTAGCCTATTACCTCGCCGCGGCGCTTGCCATGAACCGCATTCGCTCCAACATACAACCTTTCTTCGCTGATGCGCAGGGGGCCAAACCGTTGGTTGACTTCAACAACCGCCTCGCCATTATCACGGGCGGAGCCAACGGCATCGGCAGAGAGCTTGCTAAAGCCCTTTCACGGGCCGGGGCGAGGGTAGTGGTAGCCGATGTCAATGACGAACTCGGTGAGCGGGTCGTCGACGATATCAGCGCTACCGGCGGGGTCGCGCGGTATCGACACACCGACGTCGCCGACGAACAGAGCATGGCCGATCTATTCGCCGATACCCGGGCAAACGAGGGTGCGATCGATTTCGCCTTCAACAACGCCGGGATCGCGGTCGGCGGCGACAGCCGCGACCTGACATTCGATCAATGGCGCAAAGTTACCGACGTGAACTACTGGGGCGTCGTCTACGGCAGCAAATTCGCGTTCGACGCGATGGCGGAACAGGGCCATGGACATATCGTGAACATTGCCTCACTCGCGGGTCTGATCCCGTTCCCGACCAGCCTGCCTTACGCCGCGACCAAACACGCCGTGGTCGGCTTGTCGATGTCCCTGCGCGCCGAGGGTCGCGACCTCGGGGTCAAAGTAAGCGTCGTCTGCCCGGGGTTCATCGATTCGAATATCTATAGCGCCGCCGAAGTGGTGAACCTGCCACCGATCGACGTCGCCGCAGACATTCCTTTCAAGCTGGTTGAAACCGACAAGGCGGCGGCGAAGATCCTGAAAGGCGTCGCGCGCAACAAGGCGATCATCGTGTTCCCAACCTATGCGCGGATCTTCTGGTGGATATCCAGGCTCAAATACGCCCTGCTCAGCCCGCTATCGATGAAAACCGTGCGCGACATGCGCAAGCTTCGCCGCAAGGAGTAGGATATGTACCAGAGAAGTAACGGAGGTATCCGCTGGTGACTAAGCTCGAAGCTGCCGTTTTCGCCGATGACTTTGTCTTTCTCGAAGGTCCACGCTGGCGCGGCGGCGCGCTCTGGGTGTCGGACATGTGGGGGTACAAGGTACATCGGATCACGGAAGATGGAACGGTTGTGGATGTCGTCGAGGTTCCAGATCGACCGTCCGGCCTCGGGTTCATGCCGAACGGGGACCCGCTGATCGTGTCGATGGCCGATCGCTCGGTCTATCGATACGTCGGCGGAACACTCGAGCTGCATGCCGCGCTGGGCGACACGGTACGCGCAGATATCAACGACATGGTAGTCGACCCGGAGGGCCGCGCTTATGTCGGTAATTTCGGTTACGACCTCTTCAACGACGCCGAGCCGGAGGACGCGGAAATCGTCCTCATCGAACCCGACGGTTCGCACCGGGTAGTCGCCAGCGAGTTGATGTTTCCGAACGGCATGGTGCTCACGGACGGCGGTGCGACCCTGGTCGTCGCCGAGACCTTCGGTCAACGCCTGACAGCGTACGAACGGGATGCCGACGGCGGCCTCGTCAACCGGCGGGTCTTCGCCGAACTGGGCGAGATGACACCGGATGGGATCTGCCTCGACGTCGAAGGCGGCATCTGGGTCTCGTCGTACATGACGGGTGATTTTGTACGGGTACTCGATGGTGGTGAAATCACCGATCAGTTCAAGGTCGGCGAGCGCGCCGCCGTAGCCTGCCAACTCGGCGGCGAAGACGGCCGCACGCTCTTTTGTATGACTTACAGCGGCCAGCTCGAAGACGTCAACTCCGGCGCGCGGCTCGCGCGCATCGATACGGTGACGGTCGATATCCCTGGCGCTGGCTCGCCGTAACGAAACATGCGCCGGCGGGCGGGAAACGGCAGTTAGGTTACTTCCGGCTTGATCCAGATCCGGTTGTCATGAAACGCTGCGCCGCCGGTCGGTGAAACCGGATCCGCTCCGGTCAGGACGTTGATTCCGCGTCCGCCGTCGAACGCCTCGTTCGGCCAGATACTTTCCACAATCACCACACCGCGCTGGACGCCGTTAAAACATTCGGTTTCCAAACTCAACTGACCTCGGTCATTACCGAGAACGGCCTTGGCGCCGCTATTCAGCCCGAGCGACGCCGCATCCTCCGGGTGCAGCATCACTTTGGGGGAGCGTTCACGCCTGCTCGCTGTTGGCGTTTCGTTGAAGGTTGAATTCAAAAAGTGGCGGGCCGGTGCCGTAACCAGCCGAAAAGGCATCTCAGCGGTCGGTGCTTCGATTACCTCCCAATGGTCCGGCAGAGCGGGCGGCAAAGCATCGTCGCCATCCGGACCGAAGCCGGCCGGTTCCAAGCGGCGCCAATCGGGCGAGAAATGGAAACGCCGATCCGGGTGTCCGAAACCTTCGATGAAATGCGCTTCGTCGAAACCGGGCTGACAATCGATCCATCGCACCGCTTCGAGTTCGGCGAGCGTCCCCCAGCCCGAATGCCCTAAAGTCCAGTCGATGATTTCCCGTGGGGTCATGGCAAAGCCGCGGTGTTCGGCGCCAAGACGTTCGGCGAGTGCGCAGACTACTTCGTGGTTGGAGCGACAGGCGCCCGGCGGGTCAATGATCTTCGGTCCGAAAATGATGTGCTGGTGCCCGCCACCCTGATAAATATCGTCGTGCTCCAGGAACATGGTCGCGGGCAAGACGATATCGGCTACCTGCGCGGTCTCCGTCATGAACTGCTCGTGTACGCAGACGAACAAGTCCTCGCGGGCGAAACCTTGGTGCACCGCGTTCTGGTCTGGCGCCACTGACATTGGGTTCGTATTCTGGATCAGCATCGCGGTGACGGGCGGCCCGTCGCCGAGATCGAACTGATCACCCAACAGCACCGCGCCAATACGGGATTGATCGAGCAGCCGCACACTTCGGTCGCGCACATCGAGACCATCTATCAAGGTTCGATCCCAATGATAGATGGCCCCGTTGTTGTGGAACGCGCCGCCGCCCTCGTGCAACCAAGCGCCCGTGACAGCTGGGATGCACGAGGCCGCATGCATGTTTGAGACGCCGTTGCGCTGCCGCGAAAACCCGTAGCCGAGACGAAAATAGCTGCGCGGCGTCATGCCGACCAAGCGGGCGAAGGCTTCGATCTCTGCCGCCGGTACCCCTGTAATCGCTTCGGCCCAGAGCGGGGTGCGTGTCTGGAGATGCACCTCGAGTTCGCGCGGGCAATCAGTGTACCGTTCGAGATAGTCCCAGTTCGCGTAGCCGTCGCGAAATAGAACGTGCATTACGGCACACGCGAGTGCCCCATCCGTTCCGGGGCGCACGCAGAGGAATACGTCAGCCTGTTTGGCCGTAGCGTTTCGATAGGTGTCGACCACAACGATCTTCGCGCCGCGCTCGCGGCGAGCCCGCAACACATGGACCATCGCGTTGACCTGCGTGCTCGCGGCATTCGTACCCCAGATGACAACGACGTCAGCCTGCGCCATTTCGCGCGGATCGACACCGGCAAGCCGGCCGGTCCCGGCAACAAAACCGTTGAGGGCCGGCATGTTGCAGATGGTCGCATGCTCGCCTGAGTACTTTTTCGCGTGGCGCAGACGATTGATACCGTCGCGCATCACCAAGCCCATGGTACCCGCGTAGAAATACGGCCACACTGCCTCTGCGCCGTGGCGCTGTTCGGCCTTCAAAAACTGCTCGGCCACTTCGTCCAGCGCCGCGCTCCAATCGATGGGTTCGAACCGGCCGCCTCCTTTTTGGCCTTTTTTGCGCAGCGGTCGAATCAAACGATCGGGATGGTGGATGCGCTCCGCGTAGCGGGCGACCTTACTGCACACGACTCCGGCGGTATAAGAATTTTCTTTTGCCCCGCGCACGCGACCGATGCGACGGTCGTCGATCATCTCTACCTCGAGCGCACAGGTGGATGGGCAATCATGCGGGCAGGCACTGAACCGCACTGCGGCTGAGGTATTCATGGGCGTGGTCTGCTCTCTCGTTTGCTTGACAAGTCGCCGAACAATATGCCGAATCCGAGCCGGCGGATCAAACGACAACCCCCATGTCGGTCCGCCTTTCGATTACAATCGGCGGCGCATCTTCATCGAACCGGAACTTTCATTATGAAGCGACTACTCCTACTCGGAATTTCCGTATCCCTTAGCGGCTGCCTCAGCAGCAACCTCGGCATCAACCTGGGCGGTGACAATGTACGAATGACTAAGGAGCACGCGCAGCTTATCGAGAAAGCCGGCGTGATATCGTTCATCGAGGCGCAGCCCCGCGTTCATTTCGTTTCCTCGAGTTTAAAAGAGAGTAATCTGGAGTCGCTGGTTATCGGCGACTGGGATGCGACGACCGCGATCACCAACCTGATGGAGGGACGGCTGAGGCAGAAAGGGTTCAAAGTTGTCGATGTCGATTCGGGAATACCGTTTGCCGACGCGTATTCGAGCAGCGCGAGCTACGCCGAACCGGACCGCCTGCATGATCGCCTGCTCGCCGCCGGCCGGCGGGCCGGCGTCGATATGCTCGTCGTCGTCTATCGTCAACTCGTCAGAGATTTCATCACGAAGTCGAGTCAGAAAGTGATCAGCTACGGTTTGTACAAACGGCATACCGAAGGCGGCCCGTATGCATACAGCGCGGTGCAGGTCGAAGCCCTGAACGTGAACAAAGGCTACGTGCTCGGTAAGGCCGATGGGACGGTAAAGATGGAACTCGACGATTCGGCATGGCAACAAAACTTCGAAACCGATAAAGGCCCGCTCAGATTGAGCCCGGTGCGGGCCGACAGCGTTCGCGAGAAAGTGATCGAGACCCTCCTCAACGCGACCATGATCGCGGCACAGGAAGCCGGGATATCGAACTAGGAGTCCGCCGCCGGGACCAACTCGGTGCCGCAGACGCGGCAAAAATACCGGCTGCTTTTACCTTGGACGCGGTTATGGCGGATCCGGGTCAACTGGTGGACGCGACAACGGCATTCGTAAGGGATCCTGCGATACCGCCGGGTCGGGATCCCGGCGAGGTCGAAGTCTGCACGTACGGAAGCTTCCGCCCCGAGCAACTGCATCATGTTCCGCCATTCGTTACCGTGCGGCTTGACGTTACGCTGTCCATAGATGGCGTCGATCAAGTAGTGGGCGACTTCATGCGGCACCGTCGTCGCGACATTTTCGTTGAAGTATTTCGCGAATAAATAGGGATTGTAGCGGATGACACGCCGTCCGCGCGCCGTCCTGTACTGGCCCGCGGTACGTCCACTGAGATCAAAGTAAACAGGAATATTCGCGACGCATGCTTCCAGGAGCACGTTCGCGCGCGCGATGCAGCGTTCGGTCGCCGCTGTCACGCGGCGTTGCTGCCGTTGGCCGATCGGTTGAATCGTCCTCACGGGATCGGCCGCTTACGGGTATCGGTATCTGTTCCCGGCGCCGAAATTCTCTCGCCCACGGCACTCCTCCACTGACTCACGCGGGAATTCTAACAACTCGGCGGCGTACGGTCGGCATCGAAGAGTTTTCACTACAAACCCATGCGCAAGTATGTAATCCTGCCGTCAAATATGGCAAATGGGTGAGAAGAACGATGAAAACTGATGGTGCCCTGGTCAGCACCGATTGGCTGGCCGCGAACTTGAACGAGACGAATCTCCGAATTTTCGACACGACCATTCACCTACAACCGAAAGAAAGCGGCGGATATCAGGTAGACAGCGGCCGCGGCAATTGGTCCAAAGCACATATCCCTGGTGCCGGGTTTCTCGATTTAGCGGAGGAATTCGCAGACGGCGCGAGCGACATTCCGTTCATGATGCGGCCGGCAGAGCAATTCCGGAAGCTAGCCGAGGCGCATGGGGTTTCCGACGACAGCGTCGTCGTCCTGTATAACGACGG
>CAZFZX010000098.1:0-16773 GCA_964523765.1 uncultured Enterobacteriaceae bacterium | reverse complement strand
ATTTTACCGGATTAAAGGGGCTTTGCCTTTCTTATTCGTGCAATATTCAGGTTAGTGAGCTTTTAGCTGGGAGACGGATCATGAGCATGTTCTCGATGGAAAGAGCGCTTTGGGAGCTGACCAATAACCCTGACAACGTAGCCCAGTTCCGTACCGAGCCCGATAAGCTGCTCGCGTCCTACCAACTCGACGAAGAAGAAACAGATTTCCTCAAGGCGTTCAACGTGCGCGCCATGGCGGATCGTGATGTCAGTCCGATGCTGCTGATGCTGGCCTGGTTCGCCGTGCAAGGGCAGGACACGTTGCCGGGGTACCTCGGCCGTATGAACACACCTCCAGCCCCCTAACCTGGCGGGCTCGGGACCTAAACAGCATGAACGTCGTTAAACAGGAGTGCAGAACATGAGCGAAGTGGTCGGCGGTTTCTTAATGCCTCATGATCCCCTGATCGCGGCCGCGCCGGACGCGGCCAAACCGGAGCAGCGCGACGCGGTAATGGAAGCGTTCGCTTATATCGCGCGACGGCTCGACGAACTCCAAGTAGACACGGTAGTCGCCATTGGCGACGATCACTATACGGTCTTCGGCCCGCACTGCATTCCGCGCTGTCTGGTCGCAATCGGCGATGTCGACGGGCCGATCGAACCGTGGGTCGGGATCCCCAAGGCGCCGGTCAAAACGGACCCGGAGCTAGCGCAACATATCATGCAAACGGGGTTCGACAACGGCGTCGATTGGGCCGTCGCCAAATCGTTGACCATCGATCATTCGGTCATGATCCCGATCCATTATGCGGTTCGACCAAACCCCGGGATCGCGACTGTTCCCATCTACGTCAATGCCGGTGTCGCGCCGCTGATTTCGAACCAACGCGCTCACCAGATCGGGCAAGTGGTCCGTCAAGCACTCGACAATTGGACCGAACCGCGGCGCATCGCGATATTCGGCACCGGGGGCATCAGCCATTGGGTCGGCATGGCCGAAATGGGCCGCGTGAACGTCGAATGGGATAATGAAATCCTCACTTACATCGAGCAGGGCAACGTTCAAGCACTGCTCGATCTGGATGATGGTGAGATCATCGAAAACGGAGGCAACGGGGCCCTGGAACTCAAGAATTGGATGGTTGCACTGGGGATCCTGGGACAATACGCGGCTGAAACCCTGGCCTACGAGCCCATTCCGGAGTGGGTCTGTGGTTGCGGCTTCACCGAACTGAAGGCGGCCTAGGCGGTTCAGCCGGTCCGGAGATCAACGTCCTCGAGTAAGTACGACGCTATGAATAAGATCGAGTTCTTTTTTGATTTTATGAGCCCCTTTGCCTATCTGGCGCACGAGCCGCTGCATCGTATTGCCGCCGAATACGGGTATGAAGTCGATTACCAACCGATAGATTTGAGAGAGGCGAAACGCGCGGCCGGAAACACCGGACCACCGAATATCGAAATACCGCCGAAGATCAAGTACCTGATGGTAGACCTTCAACGGTGGGCGACACGTTACGGCCTGCCGTTCAAGCGCATTAAAAGCCTGGCCTGCGCGCGCGTGAACAAAGGCACGTTCTGGGCGCTCGACCACGACCAAGCGTACGAGTACACCAAAGAGGCTTATCGTCTGCTCTGGGGGATGGGATCGGACCCTGATGACGACCAACTGTTGTCGGCGATCGCGCAAACAATGGGGTGGGATCCAGGTGTCTTTTTGGAATTTCTAGTTTCGCAGGACGCCGAACAACGCTATCGCCATTGTATCGACGCGGCGATCGGGCGCGGCATCTTTGGCGTACCCATCATGTGCGTCGACGATCAGATGTGGTGGGGTAACGACCGGCTCGATTTTCTAACTGAATATCTGGCGGCGCGAGGCTCTGAGGAGTCTTCCTGAAAAGGGGTGTGCCGGTAAGTGACAGCGACTGCTTACAATCGTAAAGACTTCCTGCGGTTCATCGCATCGGGCCTACTCGCGGCCGGAACAGCGGGACGGTCGACGATGATCCCGGCCGAAGAATCGGGCCCGACGCCCGGACAACAGAACGACGATCCGCCTTGGCGGATCGATGTCCACCACCACCATCTGCCCGCAGAATACGTGAAGGCTCTGGCGTCGGCCGGCATCAACGGCTTCGCCAAACGCTCGTTTCCGCAGTGGGATCCCGGTGCCCAACTGGAGATGATGAACCAGACCGGCATTCAGACAGCGGTCATGTCGGTCGGAGCGCCGGGCGTCCATTTCGGCGATCCGGGTTTCGCCCGGGCGCTGGCACGCAGGCTCAACGAGTATTCGGCGACGTGGGTCCAAAAGCACCCCGACCGGCTCGGCTTTTTTGCGACGCTGCCAATGCCGGACACGGCGGCATCGGTTGCCGAAGCCGCCTACGCGCTCGACGAGCTTGGGGCCGACGGTATTTTGTTACTGGCCAGCGCGAACGGCGAATATCTGGGACATCCGCGTTTCGATGAACTCATGGCGGAACTCAACAAGCGCAAGGCGATCGTGTTCATTCATCCGACTACACCACCTTCGGAGGCCGATCTAGGTCTCGAATTCTCGAGCGCGGTCGTCGAGTTCGTTTTCGATACCACCCGGGCCCTCGTTAACCTCATCTACAATGGTGTTTTCGAGCGCTATCCCGATATTACCTGGATTGTCGCGCACGCGGGCGGCACGCTGCCGTACGTTACTTACCGATTAGCGATCATCGAACAAAATGAGGCGGTACGAGAACGTTCGCCGAAAGGCGGCCTCGCGTACCTGAAACGCCTGTATTACGACACGGCGCTGTCACCGACGCCACACGCCATGGCGGCTTTGAAATCCCTGGTCGGGTCGGAGCAGATACTCTTTGGCAGCGACTATTGCTGGTTGCCATCGCGTATCGTCAGAAAGGAGATCGAGGACCTGAATGCCCTATCCGTGTTCGACCAAGCCGAACTGACCGCGATCCAAAAGGACAACAGCCTCAAACTCTTCCGCCGCTTTCAGCAAACGGCCCGCAACGCGTGAACGCGCCGTGAAGGTCGTGAAAAACCGAAGAACATCTTGTTCAGGAGGTAAGCCATGACGATGGCCATTGATGTCGACACGATTGCCGTAGAGCTTCGCGAGAAAGCAAAAGCACTGAAGCCGGTGTTACGCGAACGCGCCGCAGACACGGAGCGAAACCGCGTAGTACCGACGGCAAGCATCGACGATTGTCGTGAGGCCGGCTTTTTCAAGATCATTCTGCGGGAGAAATTCGGAGGGTTCGAACTGCCGCCGGCTGTCCTTTACGACGTCATCATGGAGGTAAGCGCGGCCTGTGCGTCAACGGGATGGGTTCTCGCCGTCCTGGCGCTGCACAATTGGGAAGGAGCCTGCCTGACCGAGCGCTCGCAAGAAGAGATCTGGGGTGATGACCCTGAGAGCTTGATCTCGTCGGCCTATGCCCCGACAGGCCAGGTCGAAAAAGTCGACGGCGGCTATCGGCTGACCGGCAACTGGCCGTACTCTAGTGGTTGCGATCACTCGCAATGGGCGTTTGTCGGTGGCCTGGTCTCGCCCGTCGAGGGTGAACCGCCGGTGATGAGCGCTTTTACGGTACCGATGACGGACGTGGAGATCGTCGACGACTGGAACGTGGTCGGTCTTTGCGGAACCGGCAGCAAAACGTTGAAGCTCGACGCCGTGTTTGTTCCGGACTATCGCCTTCATGCCGTCTTCGGCGCGGCCGAGCGACCGACGGACGACCGGTCGGCGATCTTCAAGCTTCCGTTCGGACTCGTCTTTCTCGATTCCATCGCATCGCCGGCCCTTGGCGCCGCGACCGATATCCTGGACCACTACATCGAACGAAACAAAGAGCGTCTTGCCGCCTTCGACGGCGCAAAGTTCGCGGACAACCCGGACATCCATCGCTACATTGCGGAAACGGAATACGTGATCAATGCGGCAAAGGCGGCACGGCGGCGACCGCCGGACGCGAAGTACCGGTCATGCAGAGGGCACGACACCTGTGGGAGACCGCCAAAGGCGTGCACAGTTGCGTCGAGGCCGCCACCCGTTTGTTCATGACCAGCGGGGCCCACTCGACCTTCCTCGACAATCCACTGCAACGCGCGATGCGGGACATCCAGACGGCGGGTACTCACGCCGCATTCAGTTTCAACGCAGCGGGGCGGAATTACGGCGCCACGCATCTCGGCTTCGAGAACGGCAGCGCGTTCATCTGAGCACCACGGCGCGTCGTTCCTACTGCTTCGGGGAGAAGAATCCCGACGGATACAATGCCGGCAGATTTTGCGTGGCGGCAGGACCGCAGGCGTATTTGCTGAGACTTGCATAAAGACTGAACAGACATGCACGGTAGGTTGGGTTAGGCGCGGTGCCGTAACCCAACGATTTGGCCATCGTGTCGGGTTACGCCCTTCAGGCTAACCCAACCTACGGTGTGCACAAATTAGGAAAGCCTTGGTAATTGGTGAGAACGCAGTAAACGTCGCATCAGAAAAAGAACGAAAATCGTGCCTCGATGCCCCATTCATATGGATCGAGATCATCGGTAACGGGGACCTGGAATCGCTAGCTGGCCGCGCGGAGTATTCCTTCTCTCGGAAAGACGTATTGTCGCGGTCGGTCAGAGAGTCTTCATACAATCCGACAGGCTGCGCGGACACCGTGCCGCCCGGGCAGAGATATCCAGGCTGGCGAGTCCCCGAGCGAGGGGACGCCGAATAGCTTGGCGGGGATCTCGGATGTGGGGTTAGACGACCTCCATCGTTTCGACCCGCTGAAAACCCCGGGGCAATTTCAAGCCCCGGCGCGCGCGCTCCGAACGATAGCGCGCGAAGTCTTTCTGCTTTAGGGTGACGTGGCGGCTGCCGGCGGTAATTTTCAGAGCCCCGCGCGGCGGAATAACAACTACGCTGTGCACGAATTCCTCACGCTTTTTGAGTTTTGTCGGCGGGATCTGCATCATCTTCAAACCCTTGCCTCGCGCCAGTTCCGGCAACTCGCTGGCAGCGAAGATCAATAGGTAGCCCTCGTTGGTAACGCAGGCGATCTCGTCCTTCTTCGGATCTTGGATCGCGGCAGGGACCGTCGCACGGGCGCCCCCACGCACCGACAGAACCGCCTTCCCTGCTTTGTTCTTCGAGTAGAGCGCGCCGACGGGGGCAATGAAGCCATATCCCGAATCGGACGCCAACAACACCCGGGTGTCCGCGCCGCCGCCTATCACCCCGACGAAATTCATGCCGTCGGGCGGGGACAGCCGGCCGCCCAAAGGTTCGCCCATGCTCCGCGCCGACGGGAAAGAATGCGCCGGCAGCGAATAGCAGCGACCACCCGCATCGATGAACACCGCGGTTTGATTCGTTCTCCCGCGAGCGGCCGCCTGAAACGCATCGCCGCTGCGAAAGGCCAATTCGCGCGGGTCGATCTCGTGACCTTTGGCCGCACGTACCCAGCCTTTTTCCGACAGAACGATCGTGATCGGCTCCGACGGAATCAAATCGGCCTCGGCAATCGCGTGCGCCGCTTCGCGCTGCACCAGCGGCGAACAACGTTCGTCGCCAAACCTCTCGGCATCGGCCTTGATCTCATCACGAACCATGGTCTTCAGCCGCCGGGTCGATTTTAATGTTAGCTCGATGCGCTTTCGTTCGGCCGACAGTTCGTTCTGTTCGCCACGGATCCGTTCCTCCTCAAGCCGTGCAAGATGACGCAAACGCAGATCGAGAATCGCGTCCGCCTGCGTACCGGCCAATCGGAACCGTTTCATCAAAACGGACTTGGGCTTGTCCTCGGTCCGGATGATCTTGATCACTTCGTCGATATTGAGGAACGCGATCAAGAACCCTTTGAGAATGTGCAGCCGATCGACGACCTTGTCGAGCCGGAACTGCAGCCGCCGGCGGACGGTATCCGTACGAAATTCGATCCATTCTTTCAGCAGCGCCCGCAGATCCTTCACCGCTGGCAAGCCGTCGTTGCCGATCATGTTGAAGTTGATCCGATAGTTGCGTTCCAGATCGGTAGTCGCGAACAGATGTTGCATCAGTTGCGCGGTGTCGACTCGGTTGGATCTCGGGATGAGAACGATCCGGGTCGGGGTTTCGTGATCGGATTCATCGCGAATGTCGTCCAGCATTGGTAGCTTCTTGGCCTGCATCTGCTGGGCGATCTGCTCGATGAGCTTACTGCCGGAAGTTTGAAAGGGCAGTGCCGTAATCACGATCGCGCCCTTCTCGACCTCGAAGCGGGCACGCATTTTTACCGATCCGTGACCGCTTTCGTACGCCTGTTGGATCTCCTCCGGGGCCGTTATGATTTCCGCACCGGTCGGAAAATCCGGGCCGCGAATGTGCTTGCACAGGTCGGCGACCGTTGCCCTCGGTTTCTGCAACAGGTGGATACAAGCGCCGGCAACCTCGCGCAGGTTGTGTGGCGGGATATCCGTCGCCATGCCCACCGCAATACCTGTAGTTCCGTTTAGTAGCACGTTCGGCAAGCGGGCCGGTAACAGCACCGGCTCCTCCATGGTACCGTCGAAATTTGGCGTCCAATCCGACGTCCCTTGGTCAAGTTCGCCCAGCAGCACCTCGGCATAGGCAGTTAGTTTTGCTTCGGTGTAACGCATCGCGGCAAACGATTTCGGATCGTCGATCGACCCCCAGTTGCCCTGCCCCTCGATGAGTGGATACCGATAACTGAAAGGCTGCGCCATCAGCACCATCGCTTCGTAACACGCGGAATCGCCGTGCGGGTGAAATTTACCTAGCACGTCGCCAACCGTGCGCGCCGACTTTTTGAATTTTGCTGCCGCGCTCAAGCCCAATTCCGACATCGCGTAGACGATGCGGCGCTGTACCGGCTTCAAGCCGTCGCCGACATGCGGAAGCGCACGATCGAGGATGACGTACATCGAATAGTCGAGGTACGCTTGTTCGGTAAATTCGCCGAGCGGCCGGCGTTCGATGTCGAGATGTTCGCTCATGCTTCTGCCTTCAAGATGCCATGCACTGGTCAATTCAGTGAAGAGAGGTTGCCTTTGCTTTCCAACCACGCGCGCCGATCGGAGGCGCGTTTTTTGGCCAGCAGCATATCCATTAGTTGTTCCGTCTTGCCTTTGCCGTCGATCGTCAGCTGTATCAACCGCCGCGTCTCCGGTGCCATTGAGGTTTCACGCAGCTGGAGCGGGTTCATTTCGCCCAGCCCCTTGAACCGCTGAACGTTGACCTTACCGCGGATCTTCTCGGCCGCGATGTGGTCGATGATCCCGGCCTTCTCGTCCTCATCCAGCGCATAAAAGACGGACTTACCGACGTCGATGCGAAATAGCGGGGGCATCGCGACATAGACGTGGCCAGCTGCCACGACGGGACGAAAATGCCGCACGAACAAAGCGCACAAAAGGGTAGCAATGTGCGCGCCGTCGGAATCCGCGTCCGCCAGAATGCACAGCTTGCCGTACCGCAATCGCGAAACATTTGACGAACCCGGGTCCACGCCCAGCGCGACCGAGATGTCATGGACTTCCTGCGATGCCAATACCTGGCTAGACTCGACCTCCCAGGTGTTCAAGATCTTGCCTCGCAGGGGCAATATCGCCTGAAAATCTTTGTCCCGCGCCTGTTTGGCCGAACCGCCGGCTGAATCACCTTCGACCAGGAATAGCTCGGTTTCATCGAGATTCTGCGAAGCACAATCGGCAAGCTTGCCTGGTAACGCCGGACCGGCACCACCGAGTTTCTTGCGCACGACCGACTTGGCAGCTTTGAGGCGCGTCTGCGCCCGCTGCACCGCGATCTCGGCGATACGTTCGCCGGTCTCGGCATGCTGATGCAACCACAAACTGAAAGCATCGCGCACCACTCCGGAAACGAAAGTCGCACTCGAACGCGAGGACAGACGTTCTTTCGTCTGCCCCGAAAATTGTGGATCCGTCAACTTCACCGAGAGGACATAGGCACAACGCTCGATCACGTCGTCAGCGGTCAGCTTGACGCCGCGCGGCAGAAGACTCCGGAACTCGCAGAATTCGCGCATGGCTTCCAGCAGGCCCTGACGCAACCCCGTCACGTGCGTCCCGCCCTGCACCGTCGGTACGAGGTTAACGTAACTTTCGGTGATTAAGTCCCCGTCATCGGCCCGCCACTGCAACGCCCAGGTCACCGCTTCGTCGTTACCGGCCATATCTCCCCGGAACGGTGTAGCGGGCAACAGTTCTGCATCGGGCAATGCCTCGGTCAGGTAACTCTGCAGCCCCCGCTCATAGCACCATTGGTCGTCGGTTTTCGCCGCTTCGTCTTTGAGTCGCACACGCAGCCCCGGACAAAGAACAGCTTTGGCGCGCAGGACGTGCCGCAGTTTCGGCAAAGAGAGTTTTACTGTGTCGAAATACTTGGGTTCGGGCCAGAAACGGATCGTGGTCCCGGTGTTCTGCTTTCCGACCTTCCGCGTCGCCTTCAGCGGCGAACGCCGGTAGCCTTTGGCGAACGACATCGTGTGCACGCGTCCGCCTCGTTTTACCGCAACCTCGAGCTTTTTCGACAATGCGTTGACGACCGATACGCCGACGCCGTGGAGCCCGCCCGAATATCTGTAGTTCTTGTTCGAAAACTTGCCGCCGGCATGCAACCGAGTCAGCACTACTTCGACGCCGGGGATCTTCTCACCCGGATGCTTGTCTACCGGCATTCCGCGACCATCATCGGCGACCGATACCGAGCCGTCGCTATGAAGCGTAATCTCGATCGCCGTACAGTGCCCGGCAATCGCTTCGTCAACGCTATTATCGACGACCTCCTGTACGAGGTGATTCGGACGGCTGGTATCGGTGTACATCCCCGGCCGTTTACGCACCGGGTCCAATCCGGTCAGGACTTCGATGTCAGCGGCGTCGTACTTTGCGGCCAAAAAATATCCCCCGGCGTCCGGATGGACATATAAATTAATTTAGAAAGCCATCACAAGCGGCTAATAGTGATACGATTTTCGTCCACACCGATAGTGTTGGTCAAGTGTCGCTGGAATAGGGCAATACGGGCGGAACAGGTACGCGCCTTCCGCCTTCGGCCGGTGCCGCCCTACCTTAACACGGCCGGCCCGGCGACTCAGACCCGGCGCATGACCGGTTTCGCCATCGGCGGTCGACCGAAACGCGATCGAGACATCGTTGAAACCTTCCACGTCCGCTTTCTAAGCGAAATACGGGTAACGGCGGTTCGCCTGCGACTCGCCAGCAAAACCATCTTTGAGAGTTTGTTCTATTTTCATACCTTGCAACGATGGCATGCGCTTGTCCTCCTCTTTCTACAGATTTGCTTCTGTCGTTCTATTGCTTCGAGGAGAATATGTTTAGACTTATCCTACAAATTAGACTAAATCTCGGTAGCCGAGCACGACCCAGATCACGCTTTTGGGGGCGCCGTCGCCGGGGCGTCATAATCGATGCCCTACTTGCGAACGGTTGACCGCTTAAGGCACGGTCAGTACAGTTGCGACCCCGTCCCGGTGGTCGCCGGCGCCGGCGGTAACACAACCACTCAACGATGAACGGATCGGCGCGAATTCATGGCCCGCAAGACACAAAAAATCGATTTCGAAGCATCCATCAACGAGCTCGAAGAGCTGGTCGAAAAGATGGAAGGCGGCGAGTTCTCGCTCGAGGAGTCGCTCAAACAGTTCGAACGCGGGATCTCGCTCGCCCGAGCGTGCCAACACGCCCTGCGCGAGGCCGAGCAGAAGGTCCTGCTGTTGACGAAGGACGGCGACGACGGCGAAGTACTCAAACCATTCGATCCGGTTGACGAGGATTGAGACCCGCGCATGTCTCTTGAACAGACACTGGCCACTTACCAGGCACAGGTAAATCATGTCCTGGAGCAAAATCTGCCGAGCGCAGGCCGTGCCCCGGTGCGGCTGCACACGGCGATGCGCTATGCCGTCCTCGGCGCCGGCAAGCGGGTTCGCCCGGTCCTGGTGTATGCAACCGGCCAGACCTTCGGGACGTCACTCAATGAGCTCAACGCGAGTGCGGTGGCGGTCGAATTGATTCACGCCTATTCGCTGATCCATGATGATCTGCCCGCCATGGACGACGACGATCTGCGCCGCGGTCGACCGACGTGCCACAAGAAATTCGATGAGGCGACCGCTATCCTGGCCGGTGACGCTTTGCAGGCGCTCGCGTTCTCCGTGATCGCCGAATGCGCGAACAGCGCGGTCTCGCCGGGCCGCCGCATCGAAATGCTGCGCGAGCTCGCCCACGCCAGCGGCTCGGAGGGAATGGCTGGCGGCCAAGCAATGGATCTCGCTGCGGTCGGAAACCATTTGACCCTAGCGGAACTCGAAAAGATGCATCTGCACAAAACCGGCGCCTTGATCCGCGCCAGCGTGCGCCTCGGATACCTGGCGAGCCCCGTCGACGACACGGACATCGCCCACCGGCTTGATCGCTACGCCCGTTGCGTCGGCCTCGCGTTCCAGGTTCACGATGATATTCTCGACGTCGAGGGAGAAACCGCGATCATCGGTAAACCGCAGGGCTCCGACAACGACCGGAACAAACCGACCTATCCGAATATCCTGGGTATGGAGGAAGCCAAAAAGACCGCCCAAGCGCTGTGCGACGAGGCGATTTCCAGTCTGGACTCCCTGGGCTCAGCAGCGAATACCCTGTGCCAGTTGGCTGATTACGTAGTCAATCGCGATCGCTAACACGGACGGTTCTTGGAGACGACCGGGAAGTTTTGCGAAAAAGCCCTTACTTCATTGCCTTAGCATCTTCCTGCAACGCAATATGCCAGTTGCGTCTTATTTTCTGATGGGCTCGCGACCGGTCGGACGTTTTGGACCCCACGGGCTCGCCATGACGGCGGCCGGCCTGCTCAGCTTCGCCCGGGCTAGCCTTCGCCAGAGCGGCAACGGTGACGCGCCCGGCCGGCGGTCTGCCGGATACACCCGGGCAACGGCGCCGGCGAACTGGCCGGCCGCGCGAAAAGATTTTAGAATCTGTCCAATTCGGCTAGCGGCACCAATCCGGAGATCTGAGTGTCGGGGCGGATTGATCAGTTCATTACCCGTTGAGCATGGATACCGTCATGAACCAGCGCGCCCCTAAGGCGTCGACAATACCGGACACGCAAGGCAGCGAGGACACGCGCCGGATCGCTATCGACCGGGTCGGAATCAAAGATATCAAACACCCGGTCGTAGTACGCGACAGAGCCGGCCGGCAACAGCACACGGTTGCCGTGTTCAACATGTACGTGGGCCTGCCGCACAAATTCAAAGGCACGCACATGTCTCGCTTCGTCGAGATTCTGAACCACCACGAATATGAGATCTCGGTACCGAATTTCAAGGCCATGGTTGACGAAATGACCAAGGTGCTCGATGCCGAATTCGGCCGTATCGAGATGACATTCCCGTACTTCATTGAAAAGGCCGCACCGGTAACCGAGGTTAAGAGCCTACTCGACTACTCGGTAACCTTCATCGGTGAAGTGGGTCCCGATGGTCCGCTGATTTCGGTGAAAGTCATAGTCCCGTGCACATCGCTGTGCCCCTGTTCCAAAACCATTTCGGACTATGGCGCACACAACCAGCGCTCGCATGTGACGGTAGAGGTCAAAGTCAGCGACTTTATCTGGATAGAAGAACTCGTCGACGTCGTCGAAGGAGTAGCGAGTTGTGAACTCTACGGACTACTCAAACGACCCGATGAAAAGTTCGTCACCGAACGAGCCTACGACAATCCACGGTTCGTTGAAGATATGGTTCGAGAGGTCGCCTTGAAACTCAATGCCGAGGACCGGATCCTGTCCTACACCGTCGAATCGGAGAATTTCGAATCCATTCATAATCATTCTGCCTACGCGATGGTGAGCCGCAACAAGGCCGACGCCAACGCCGCCGATCTCCGATAGGCTCCCGACCGCCGAGAATTGTCAATTCTCGGCCGCGAGCGGCAAATTTATGTCATTTCGAGTGCGGCAAATTCTTCAAAACCCTTCTAACGGGTAGATTCTTACATAATCGCGATCCTTGGCATGTATATTGCTTGGTATCGGTTACGCAAGCGGCCGTAATGGCCATTGCGCTCCTCCCTTTGGTCCATTACGGGCGCTCGCGCGCCCGTTTTTTTTGTCGCGAGCCAAGCTTTACCCATCCTTGCGTTTGGACTCTTCCCACAATGCGTCCATCTTGGCGAGCGACGCCTCAGTGATATTGATTCCCGCATCGTCGAGCGCTTTTTCTATGTAATGAAACCGTTTTTCGAATTTTCGCATTGTCGCGCGCAACGCGGATTCGGGCTCGACACCCAAACGGCGCGCCCAGTTAACGCAGGCAAACAATAAGTCTCCCATTTCTTCTTCTACCTCGGCCGGCGAACTGCGTGCCTCGATCGCGGCTTCCAGTTCGTCGAATTCCTCGAGGACCTTTTGTCGCACCCCGGTCAAATCGGGCCAATCGAAACCTACCCGGGCGGCGCGCTGTTGCAATTTCTTTGACCGCGCCAACGCAGGCAACGAAAGCGGTACGCCGTCCAATTCGCTCACACAAGAGCCCGCGGCCGCCAACCGTCGTTCCTCCGCTTTATGCTCTTCCCAACGGTGCGTTTGCGCGGCGGCGTCGACGACGCTAGCCGAGCCGAATACGTGCGGGTGACGGGCGATCAACTTCTGAGATATCGCATCTACGACGTCATCGAAATCGAACAAACCCTGTTCTTGCGCCAGTTGCGCGTAAAATACGACTTGAAACAGGAGATCCCCCAGCTCTTCAGCTAAACCGGCAAGCCCCCGGTGTTCAATGCACTCTGCGACTTCGTACGCTTCCTCTATCGTATGCGGAACGATGGAGGCGAACGTCTGCTCCAAATCCCATGGACACCCATCGTCCCGATGCCGCAACTTACGCGTGATCTCGAGTACGTCGTCTATCTTTGTCACATCGATAATCCTTGGTGATTTCAGTTTTTGTAATACACAGCCTGTTTGCGGAGTCGCACCTGACCGTCGTGAAGCTGTCGAGCGAGGATATCAGCGTCCGCTCGGTGTGCTCGTCGCGCGGACGGATGATTGCCCCCGGATCTCCCGGTTTCGATAGGATCCACTATGCGCGGAACCCGCCAGTCACATAGATTAGCGTTTGATCGAACGGACCGATAGACTGTGTCGCTGAGACGACAATTATGATGCGATCGCCACTAATATTACGCCTTGATGTCGCCGGGACGCCGCTACGCTGGATCCCGTGGCAAGACGCGGTGTGTCTGTACAGCCGCGAGCTCGTAGCATGGACGGCCGGCGATAACGAATTTACGTTCCATGGCGGCACCTCTCGCGATACAGGGGAGCGTTCGTCGATTACCGTCCACTCGATCATCGCCATCAAGCGGTCGTCTCAAGGCCGCCACATCCAACGTAATGTTCCGCCGCTCAACAACCACGAATTGTTTCGGCGCGACGAATATATGTGTATGTATTGCGGTACGGAACATCCAGACTATCGACTAACCCGTGACCACGTGAATCCGATCTCGAAGGGTGGCCGCGACATCTGGTCAAACGTGGTCGCGGCTTGTCGATCGTGCAACACCCGCAAAGGCAACCGAACGCCTGAAACGGCCTCCATGCCATTGCTCGCAGTGCCCTACGTTCCCAACTGGGCCGAATTTCTGGCCTTATCGAACCGCAAGATCCTGGCCGACCAGATGGAATTCTTGCGCTCCCAATTCAATCGCAAGAGCCGCCTGATAGGGCTTCCGTCCCACTGAGATCGGCTCGCTGGAGACCGGTCAGAATATCGACTAACGCCACCCTTCTTACCGAAACGTACTATTTTTTTTGCCGCGGAGAATCGATGCCGTCCCGTATTCTGATAGCAACGCTGACGCTACAACTCGTCACTTTTGCCGTATTGGCCGGCGACCGGGAGGGTAATTACGCCATATGGGGAGTTGGACGATCGTCCTGTTACCAGTTCGTCAAGTCCGCACAAGGCGATCCCGACGACCGCTACAAAGTATTTCTAATGGGCTATCTTACTGCCTTTAATACGATACGCGACGACACTTACAACGTGACCGGCAACCGATCGTTGGACCTATCGATCGCCTGGCTCTTGGATTATTGCGAATCGCATCAGATGGACAGCTTCGATCGCGCGATCCAGCAGATGATCGATGATTCGTACGATTCGCGCCAACGGGTGCCCCCGGGCCGCGGACGCGGCTGGGGCCGTCCTACGACTGAACCAAAACCGGAACAAAAGACACCACAATAGCGCGGCATGTGGTTTGTGGACGACAAGCAAATTCAAACGCGGGCTCAGGCGAAACTTGCTCTGGGTCAAGCCTCTGACGGGCATTTTGCGCTAAGCTCCAAGGCGTTCCGGGTGTCGCCCTGGAGGGTGGCCGGCTTGGGTACGCCGCTGTTTCAGTCTATCACCACCAGAGTATGAACCCCCTGGTCGTGCCGTTCCGTAAAGAGAGCCGTGAACAACCGCACAATAATCGCTGATCGCGGCATCGGCAGGCCAAATCAAAATTGCTAAACGCCCGGAAATGGTTCATCATTTCGCCTGCTATAAGGGATTTTTCACGGGGACAACCGATTATGTGGATAGGAGATTTAAAGATGCAACAAACACTTTCCCTGACCGTACGAATGGCGGTTATCGGGGTCCTGCTGGGGGCTCTGTCGGCTTGCGCGACGGTAAAGCCGGAGCAGCAATTATCTGCGGTGGAAGCAAAAGCAAACAGCGCCATGTCTGAAGCCCGCTCGGCGGCGAGTGCGGCGAAAGCCGCGATGGACGCAGCTGGCGCCGCGGCGGATGCGGCCGCAAAAGCCCAAAGCACAGCGGATGCGGCGATGGCGTGCTGCAGCGAGAACAAAGACCGGATCGAAAGGATGTTCGAGCAAACAATGAAAAAATAGCCCGACGCCTTTTCTTGCCGAAAAACCCCGCCACGAAGCGGGGTTTTTTTTTCGCACGGCCCGGAGCTAGCCCGCATTTCTCACCAGTCGGCGCGATGGTTGCTCCCGCCATCTGCCGTGCAGGGATGCACCAATGCCGCGATGGCAGGATGCCATGGAGCGGCCCTGGCTCTCGCGACATTTGTGTGTCCTACACATCATCGCGCCGACTGGCGAGAAATACGGGCTAGTGCAGACTCTCCTTAGCCACCCGGCCGAACTGTGTTTGAGTGAGTCCGGCCGGCTCCGGGTCGCGAACCGTAATTGCGCCCACTGCTTTCGGGATCCCGCTCTTCTTGAGGATCGTGTCTTGCAGTTCGCGCCAATTCAGCTGCACGTCATATCCCGCGGTCTTTGCAACCACCAATTCGACCACGTGTGAGAATTGATCTCGGAAAATGTCGCCGTCCTCGGCCAAATGCGGGTGGACTTCCAGGTAGATTTTGTTATGGGCGACGCCGACCTTAAACGGCTGATTGACGATACGAACCGGCGTTCCGATGGCAACGGCGCCGAAGATTTCTTCGACGTCCTTGGGATACATCCGTATGCAGCCGTGCGTTACGCGCATGCCGATCCCGTATGGTCTATTCGTTCCGTGAATCAGATAGCCGGGTAACGCGAGACGTATGGCGAAGGCGCCGAGCGGATTGTCGGGTCCCGCCGGCACAATTTTTGGTAGCGGCGCACCTTCGGCGGCATGCTCTTCGCGGATCGATTCGGGCGGGTACCAATTCGGATCCTTGACCTTGGCCACGATTTTCGTAACCCCATGCGGCGTGGTCCACTCCTGCCGGCCGATACTGATTGGATGCGTCCTGACGTTACGTCGTTCCTTGCCCTTCACTTTCGGGAAGTAATACAAACGCATTTCCGGCACATTGACGACGACACCGTGTTGCGGCGCATCCGGTAGGATGTAACGACTGGGAACGATGATCTCGGTTTCTTCTCCCGGCAGCCAGGGGTCGATCTTAGGATTGGCCCAACGCATCTCAAGATAGCCCTGATCGTAGGCGCGGGCTAGATCGGAGAGCGTATCGGCCTTCAAGCTCGATGCCAGTACTAGCTCGCCGACAAGGTCACCGTCGAGATTGAACGTTCGCGCCGCCACCTCGGCGCCGGTCGCGCCCGCAAGAACCAATCCGATCAGCAGCCGGAGTGGCAAATTATCAACCAATCGAAGTTTCATTTCGGTTTTCCAACGCCAGTGATCCCGCCGACGGCGATAGCCAACCACGCGAGAATTAGTGCCATTCCGCCGATCGGCACGACCTTCCCGATCGTCGGGATGCCCGTCACGGCACGCGTTATCAGACCACCGCAAAACAAAAGAATTCCGACAATGAGCAGATTACCGGCGAATTTGAACCACCGCTTGGACTCGTTCGCGCGAAGTACCGCGCCGCAAACGAGCAATACAACAGAGTGGACCAACAAATAGCTGACCGCGGTGGTGTAAATCTCCAAGGTCGCCCCATCGAAACGCTCTTTCAAAACGTGCGCCCCGAGCGCTCCGGAAGCGACACCGATCGCCCCAAAAACCCCGCCGCATGCGAAAAACCAATTGCTCACGCCTATATTCTCGCCCATTACCGAACCAATCTCATCACTATTCAATGCCCCCCGACGTCTACCGCACAGTTGGAGACGCAAGGAACGTCCTTGTGGATGGCGAGCCGAGCGACAAACGATGCGGGAATGCGCGACAAGCGCCTTCAGCCCTCGGGGTCGCGCGATCGATCTTGGGATGGGCCCTAGCCTGAATATTGCACGAATAAGAAAGGCAAAGCCCCTTTAATCCGGTAAA